>NZ_JAAIVI010000017.1:303820-607640 GCF_011008905.1 Wenzhouxiangella sp. XN201 | reverse complement strand
CCAGCGCCACCCCAGCGAAACCCTGAACACCACCGGACTTGTCAACGAGGCCTACTGCAAGCTTGCCGAAGGCGGCGTGCATCACTGGAAGGACCGCAATCACTTCTACGCAGCCTGTGCGACCACGATGCGGCATCTCCTGGTGGACAACGCTCGGCGCCGGCTCAGGGACAAACGGGGCCGCGGCATGCGCGCCCTGACGCTGGAGGAAAACGAACTGTCGGCTGAGGGCGATCCGGAATGGCTGATCGAGCTCGATCGTTTGATGGACCAACTGGCCAAGCACGATCGGCGATTGGTTGCAGTGTTCGAGTGCCGGTATTTCGGAGGGTTCACGAATCGGGAAACGGCTGGAATCCTGGGCCTTTCCGAACGCACTATAGAGCGCGACTGGGCACGTTCTCGCGCCTGGTTAAAGCAGGCACTCTTAGGAGCAAGCAAAGACGGAAATGCCGAGACGTCTGGCAAGGGATTGTGAAATGAGCAAGCAGGGCAACGGGGATTTTGAAACGGGTGGCGGCCTTCGCCTCTTTCTCGAGATGGCCGGATCGGATGGCCAGGCCCTGATAGACCGAACACTGGGGAACTACCGCATCACGGCACTGATCGCTGAGGGCGGAATGAGCCGAGTCTATCGGGCCGAGCGCATCGACGGAAGCTTCAGCCGCGACGTGGCGATCAAGTTATCGCCTGCCAGCTCGATGAATCCGGAATACCGGGAACGCTTCCTGCGCGAACAAAGTGTGCTCGCCTCGCTCAACCACCCGAATATCGGCCAACTCTATGATGCCCAGGTCACCGAGGAAGGCTGGCCATACATCGTGATGGAACTGATCGATGGCGTACCAGTCGATGAGTGGTGTCAAACTAATCGCGCGAGCCCGAAAACAATCGTCCGGATGATGATTGGCGTTGTGGAAGCACTGGCCTACGCCCATGCCCGACTGATCGTACACCGGGACATCAAACCTTCCAATGTACTTGTCAATTCCGAGGGGCAGCCAAAACTGCTGGACTTCGGAATCGCGAAGGATCTGCAATCAGATTTCACCGACGCTGGCCAGATCACCCCAATGACGCCGCGCTATGCCAGTCCGGAACAGCTGCTAGGGAAGGAAATCACGGTCGGTTCCGATATCTATCAGCTGGGCTTTCTGCTTCTGGAGTTGCTCACCGGAGAATCTCAAAAGCTGTATGACGATCTTTCGGATGCGATTACGCGGGCTGCCAATCGGCAGGAGGTGACACTTCCGGAGTCGGTAAGGACGAAGCTTCCCGATGAGTTGCTTCTGATCATCGAAAAATGTCTCCGGGCGTCCCCGAATGAGCGATACCGGGACGCAAACGCACTGAAAGGCGACCTGGAAGCCTGGCTGGGCGGTTTCCCGATCAGCGCCGCCAGACCGGGAACCGGATATCGACTACGCAAGCTCGCGGCCAGAAACAAGGCGGCTAGCCTGGTCTCCGCACTATCGGTGGCAATCATTCTGGTCAGCGGACTGTGGTACACCCACTCATTATCCGAAGCACGAATGCTTGCCGAACAACGTGCGGAGACATCCAACCGCGTCCTTCAGGCCATGTCGGACCTGGTCTCGGAGACTTTCACGGGCCTCATCGACGCCAATGCCGAACGTCAATCCGGCGGCGCCGCCCATGTTCATGCCCTCCTGGAGGAGGCTGTCGCGGTCGTGCGCCGCGAGCTTTCCACGGAATCCGGCGCTCGCGCGGAGCTGCTCCGCGTTCAAGGCACTATTGAAATGGTGCTCGGCGATCTACACGCGGCCAGGGCGACCCTGGAAGAGGCCGCCCAACTGGTCGACCACTCCGAATCGCCTGAAACTGCATTCCAAATTCTACTGGACCGGCTTGACCTGGCCAGTCGCGGCATCGAAGTGGATGCAATGCGCGAGTTGCTCGACGACGCATCAGCACTCGTCGAGCGCCATGACTTCGATGTGGGCCTTCTGGCGCGCTACCATATCGAGCGCGGGAACATCCTCCAGGCCGAGCAAGAGCACGATGATGCCATCGCTCGCTTCAACGAAGCTCTTGCATTGCTCGAACAATCACAACCCCGCGACTATCGGACAATCGCCGACACCCACCGCGAGATTGCCTTTACTTACAGCAATTCGCACAGACACGAAGAAGCGATCGAGCATGCGAGTCGTGCCGTGGCGATCTTGGAGGAGCACATCAGTCCGGCCACTCACCTGTTGATCCATCCACTGCGCCAGATCGGCTGGTCTCGACTCGCACTCCACAAAATCGACGAAGCACGTGAACCGATCGAGCGCGCCCTGTTCATCGCCCGCGCCAATTTCGGAGAGCTGCACAGCGATGTCGCTGCGGCCTACGCCACCTTGGCCACGCTCTCATATCGGAATCGGCAGTTCGAAGATGCCATCCATAACTTCAATGAACACGTTCGGATCACTTCCGAAGTGGAGGGGGCAGACTCGGCGAATCTTTTGACTTCATATGCCAGCCTGGGAGTCATGCACGCTGACATCGGCCAGATGGATCAGGCCGCTCGCTACAACCGACTTGTACTGGAATCCGTGGACCCGGAGAAGCCCGAAAGCCGCCTCTACAGAGCCTCGACATTGAGCAATGAAGCTCGTCGGCTGTTTGCCATAGGTGATTACGATGCCTCAGTCGAGAGTTACGAAACGGCACTTGACATAGCCCGTGAGATCTACGAGCCCGACGCATTCCAACTTTTCGAATGGCAGCAGAATATGAGCCTGGGACTGCTTCGCGCGGGGCGCATCGAAGCAGCCCGGTCGAAGTTCATCGAAAACCTCAGGTTATACGGTGAGTCGAGAGGGATCGATAGCGAATTTTACAAGTCCTGGCAGTGGAACGGTTGGGAATTTGACCTATTGGAAGGTAATCTGGATGCAGCCCGGAAGAAGCTCGAGCAATCCATCCAGGGGAAGGTTGAGCGCGGCGATATTGGTGTAATCTACTGGGCCGAACAGCTAGCAACGCTCGCCTCGATCTGCATGCAACAAGACGATATGCCCTGCGCACGCCAGGCGCTGGACTGGGCCGCCCAAGGCGCCGAATTATCACCCACCCACCCCTGGGCATATTTCGTGCAGATCGTCGAGGCAGAGTACTGGAGTCATGAGGGCAATGACCAACGTGCCGCTGAACTGGCCGGCCGGGCACTCGAAGGTCTTACGGAAAAGTACCCCCTGCACACCGATCGTATTGATCGCGCCCAGGCGCTCCTGGAGCAAGTGAAACATAATTCGCGAATCACTCAGAATTAGGCAGGTTCAACGACTTTTTTGGGTCGCGCTGGCGCACTAGCGATTCCCCGATCAGAACAGTCAGGAAAAGGAAAAGCCGACTTCATTCAAGCAGCACCACCACTCCATCACTAATAGTTGTCGTCGCGCTAGATGCCACCGGTTACGGGCTAATCAGCGCCCCGTCTTCAAACCTGTCCTGGAAGATGGGCTTGTCGACAACTCTGAGGGTCAGGAGAATCCGTTCCATGAGGTCGGCTCGTTTTGTACCACTCACGATGGATTCGAAAGGCACCCCGAGCGTAAGAACCCGATAGTCCCCTGCGTCGTACTGAACGCAGGCATCGCCAATATCCAAGGGATACGATAAGCAGATTTGGGCACCATCCAGGGCGGGGGAGAGGACGTCGGGGTAGCGGACATCGTAAATCCCGTGACTTCCATCGTCGAATGTAAGCTCAAGGGCGTGGAATCGGGTGCCAGGTGCCCCGAATATTTCGTAAACTCCCGCATCATCAGCTACGTAGTTCGCGCCCAACACGTCCTCGAAGAAGGCCCGGTCAGCAGCCGAGCCCTTAAAATCAAGGTCCCATCCAAGGTTACTTCCCGACGCAAAGAACGAACCACCTTCGTTAAGATAGGAGGTCACGAAAGTCTGCTCCGTCGTGTCGAAAGTCTCGTCGGCCGTCGACTCTCGACCGAGGCTCCAGAAAATCGCATTGTAGGTTTCAGGGTCCAGTCCAACGCGACCATTGGTCACCGCCTCGTTGGAGGAGGAGTCGAATGAGACATTCCACGTTTTCAGGGCCTCCGCGTACTGGAGAAGGTAGTCGCCCCGATTCATCCGGTCGAGGTCCATTCGAAAGACCATTCCCAGAGCCGCGTAGTTCATATCCTCCAAGGGCATGAGGCTCCGCTCGAGACGATCGAACCCTTGCACAAGAAGGATCTTCGCGTCGGCCGCATGGGCGCTCCGCACGCTGAGAACCTCGGTGGGTAGCGATTCCCCGCCGGCGTTCACTGCGGTCAGCCTAAGGTACACAATCTCACCCGGCTCGGGAGGCGTGAGATCGAACTGGTTGCCGGACGTCTCGCCCGCAAGCCGAAACCCCTGGCCGTCGTCACTGATGTGGACTCGGTAGCTCGTAGCTGGATCGCCGAGCAGGTCCAGGTCGTCCGTGGGCGAGGACGACCAATCCACCCTAATCGTGCCGTCGGGGAGCCCTCTGGCCGAGAGCGCTTCCGGGGGCTCGGGAAGAAGTACAAAGGGAGCTCCATCACGGTTCGCAAAGTATTTCACGATCCCCTGGTAAATGCTCCGGGCGACCAGTCGGCGAAATCGTGGATCCGACATCGCCTCGGCGTCCTGCACGTTGCCATGGAATCCCAGGTAGATCATTGACGAAGGCATCTCATCGTTGTTGGCGGGATTCAATTCACCAAAGTAAGCTGAGGAGATCCCACGGTCGGCCCATGTCGAGTCCCAACCGGAGCGGAGGTCCGCGATGACCTCGTTGTGAATGGCGGTCATCAGCTCCACGGAACCCGGCGAGGATTGGGTAGGATCGTAGGTGCTGCCGTCCGGTGGATTGGCGCTGTAGACGAAACTCTCGGTCCCCCGAGCACCCTCATACCCGTGCGATCTGATCGACACGTAGACCGCGTCCTCACCATCCTGATTCTGCCAGGCGGCGTAGCGAGAACGAGGGGTCACGTCATTCACGGGGCTGAAGTCGTAGACAGACGACGGCGCCCCCATGAACTGCACGTAGGTTCGGGCGGCTTCTTCCCACCGCGGTTCTCCGGACACTTCAAAGAAATTTTGGCCCACAACGTCCCCCATTCCACCGCCGAAGCGGACCGCATCAAGACTCACGTTGGAGCCGGGCTCCGTCGAGTCATTGAGCAATGCGACCGATGCCCGGTCGGAAACGTCGGAATCGAACCAGGCTTCGAAGTGATAGCGTCCCAGGGAGATCCAGGTCGATCCATGACGCTGCTGGTCGATCCGGACGTGGGCCTCGCCGCCGGAGTGTGTGACGACGTAATGTACGTCGCTCGCACGGGATCCGTCGGAGAGATAGGAGACGTAGACCTCGTAATGGCCCGACTGGGGGAGAACCGGCGTCCAGGTCGCTCGCGCAGTTTCGGATGCTGCCGTCGTCAGGAGACGAGAGGTTCCTTCCGGTGCTTCGAAAGGGTTGGTGGTGGGGCTGTAAGGGGCCTGAAAGTTGTCGAACCCCCCCAAACCTGAACCGGTAAAAAGGCTGAGATCCCCTGACTCCGCGTACAGTCCATTGGAGGGAACATCATCGAGATCTCCATCGTCAACGATCACCATGGCAGTCTGGAGGTCCCGCTCTCGCACAGGAAAGACATAGGCGCCAGCGCGGGTCAGGTACTCGATCAGGTACTGGTTCACCATCTCGGCGTGGAGAAAGTCTTCAACAATGTTGTGGGTATTGCCTCGTTGGGTCCGCCAGATATCAGTCGAAGAGTCATCAATCCATCCGAGTCCCGGTGACAGATACACAAACTTCCCGGAGAGACTCCCAGCGGAACCTGCCACCGTTCGAAAGGTGCTATCGAGCGACCTTGCGTGGACCGGCTCTCCATGGCTCGAAGCATTCGGGCCCGGAAGGTTCATTGCCAGCGATGTAAATGTAAGACTGAAGACCACAGCGGCCAATAAAATCCTCACCGTCAACGATGTCCGGCGCCGAACTGGCTGTAGTCGGTTGTTCATTCTTCGACGATTCCGCCCATAGTCAAATCGAGTTTACCTCGATTGAACCGCACTACCGTTACTTACGCCAAACACCGTCGAAACCCGCCACACTGAAATCACCATGCGTGAAAACCAAGACCGTGAGACTAATACGCCCATCCTCTTTCAGCATGTCTCGCGACCTCCTGAGCTGGCTTCGGGTTTCGTGTCAGAATCCACTGCATGGAATCATCCCACCGTCCAGTAGATGAGGGCCTGGTACGCCGACTCGGAGCGCTCGGCATCGGCCTGCTGGCCTTGAACGGCATGATCGGAGCCGGCATTTTCGGAGTACCGGCCGGGGCCGCGGCCCTGACCGGGGCCTGGAGCCCGTTGGTCTTTGTTGCCTGCGCCTTGCTGCTGGGCGTGATCATGCTGTGCTTTGCCGAGATCGCCTCGCGCTTCGATCGCACCGGCGGACCCATCCTCTACATCGACACGGCTTTCGGACGCTTTGCCGGGTTCCAGACCGGCTGGGCCTTCTACATCGCGCGGCTGACCGCGTATGCGGCCAACCTGAACCTGCTCATCGTCTCGCTGGGCTACCTGTGGCCGGCCGCCGAAGAAGGCTGGATCCGGGTCGCACTGATGGCCGGTATTCTCGGCAGCCTGTGCTGGATCAATGTCACCGGCATCAAGCGCGCCGTGGGATCGCTCGGCGTGCTTACCGTACTGAAATTGATTCCGCTGATCAGCCTGGTCATCTTCGGCCTGGCCTGGCTGGCGCCGGCCGGCAGTTCCCTTGCCGGCCAGGCACCACCGGCGATCGGCGATTTCGCCACCGCTGCATTGCTGGTCATCTATGCCTTTGTCGGCTGGGAGTCGGCCCTGGTGCCAGCGGGCGAAGTCAGAAATCCGTCGCGCGCGATGCCGATGGCGTTGTTCGGCGCGCTCGGCGTGGCGACCGTTTTCTACGTACTGATCCAGGCCATCAGCGTGGCCGCCCTACCCGACCTGGCCGAATCCGAGCGCGCGCTGGTCGATGTGGCCGAAGTCTTGATGGGACCGGCCGGCGCGCTCTTGCTGACCATCGGCGTGGTGGTATCGGTGGGCGGCAATGTCGCCGGCACCATGATCTCCGCACCCCGCTTGACCTATGCGCTGGCGCGAGACGGCAACTTCCCGGCCTGGTTCGGGCGCGTTCATGCCGAGTATCACACGCCAGCCAATTCCATAATTTTCTTTACGGCACTGACCCTGCTGCTTTCGGTGTTTGGATCATTCGTCTGGCTGGCAGCCATGAGCGCGCTGGTGCGCGTCCTGATTTACATGGCCTGCATCGGCGCCATGCCGCGGCTTCGCGCCCAAGCTGCCGACAACAACTCCGCCAGCTTCCGTTTGCCCGGCGGCTGGCTCATTCCCGTCATTGCCTTCGCCGCCTGTAGCCTGCTACTGATCCAGATCAGCCTGCAATCGGTACTGGCCACGGCGCTCGTGCTGGCCGTCGGCACGGTTATTTACTGGCTGGCAAGACGAGACTGAAATGCAGGCCCGTTGTGTCGATCAAGAATCTCCGACTCCTTACTCCTGAAGAGCCAGATCGCCATACCAGTAAGCGGCCGTAACCCCGCCATCCATCAGGAAATCACTGCCGGAGATGAAGGCGCCCTCCGGCCCCATCAGCAGCGCCCCGACAGCCCCGACTTCATCAGGTGTACCGGCGCGACCGGCTGCGCAAACCTCGATCATGCGCTTGTAGCCCTGGCTGTTCGGGCCGCTCAACTCCTTCCTGGACAGCGGCGTAACGACAATGCCGGGGCTGACGGCGTTGACCCGCGCCCCACGCCTGGCCCACCGGACCGCCTCGGCCTGCACCCGAAGCGAGGCCCCGCGCTTGGCAATCTGGTAGGCCCGTAGCGAATCCGTTACCCGGTCGGGCTGCAGCATGGCGAGATCGAGCAGCTCGTCGGCCGGTGTTGTCGCCAAGGCACTGGTCTGTTCGGGCGTCAACGTCCCCAGCCTGTGCCCCGCTTGTGAGGAGACGACCAGACCCGATCCATTGCGGGCAATCACGTTGCCGAAGGCTTCCAGTACGACGGCCGTACCATACAGGTCAACCTTGAAAATGACGGCCGGTGGCGCATTCGAGGGAGAGACGCCGGCAGAGTGTATGACCCCGGTGATATCTCCAAGTCCCGCAGCCTCCTCGACCAGACCTGCAACAGATTCTCGAGAAGTGACATCCACGGTTGTCGGACGCACATCGAACCCGGCATCACCCATCACTTTCGCGACAGCCTCGGCATTTTCGCGATGCAAGTCGGCGAGCAACACCTTATTGCCTGCGCTGACGCGGCGCGCGATGGCTTGACCGATCGCTCCCGATCCGATGACTACGACGACGTCCGTCATGACCGCTCCCTATGATTGCTGATTACGGACTCCGGGCATTTCCGGTGGCAGGCCTGAGTGGCTCGCCATCCTCGCCCTGGAGCTGGTGATCGTATGCCGCCTGGAGACCGGTTTCGTCCTCTTCCTGTTCCTCCTCAGGCTCGTGCTCAATGTAGCGCGGGTAAAGCGGTGACAAAAGCGCCACCACGATGCCAATCGTGGAGAACATGGCAAACGCATCGGCATAACCGAATTCATTGACCAGCACACCGACCACGGGGGAACCGACCGCCTGCCCGAGCGCACAGGCCATGAATGGCAGCACTGGCCCCATCGAAAGTCGGCCCGGCAACAGGCGAATTCCGGTCAACAGGTAGAGCCCCGTCAGGCTCATGTAAGCCAGGCCGAAGACCAGCGCGGAAAACGCCGCGAGCACCAGCTGACCGGGGCTGGCGGCGAGCAGTGCCAGGCTCGCGGACATCATCATCAGCATCAGCGCGTGCGTAATGGGCGGATTGTTGCGATCGGCCAGGTCGGCTGCCACGGCGCCACCAAGACCTGCAATGCCGACCGCCAGCCACAGCCACCCGGTTGCGCCAGGCGGCAAACCGCCGAGACTGACCACCAGATCGGGCGCGAAGATCCAGTACGCCGCAGAGACGAAACCCATCACGAATGCAAACAGCGACAACCGGAACAGCCGCGACCATTGCAGGGCGCTGATCGGCGGCGGCGGCGCGGCATTGGCCGGCATGATCCGCGACACCGAGGGAATGAAGTACCACGCAGCAATCACACCGACACCCGCCAGGACCGCAAAGGATACGTACGCGAAACGCCAGGCACCGGACAGGAACAGGACCGCCGGGACGGCAACGGCCACACCGATGCTGGTACCTGCATTCATGACCGAGCTGACGCGCCCGTGCAATGAACGTTTCACCAGCGCCTGCATGGCAGCCGTGAGCGCCGGCATCATCAGGCCGGTGCAGACGCCGCAAGCGAACACCCCCAGGCCAAGCGACAGGGCACCGGAGGCCAGGCTGATCAGCACGAGGCCGACGACACCGAAACCACCCGACAGTACCGCCGTGTAGCGGGCACCGAGGCGATCGGCGGCGAGCGGCGCGACCAGCGTGGCCAGCAAGAAACTGATCAGTGGCAGCGCGCCGATGATGCCGATCACATCCGGCGTCAGCGCCAGGTCGGCGCGGATTGGAGGCACGAACAGCCCGAAGGCAAAGCGCGCGAGCCCATAGCTGATCGCGACCAGCGCTGCACCGAACAGCGCGAACCCTGTGCTTGAAAGTGACCTCATGTTGCCTCCGCCAGGCAAGCAAAAGTACTTTGCTCGACTACCTACTCGCTTGGTTTCAGTTCACCATACCAGTCAGTTGCCGTAACGCCGCTGACCCCTATCCAGCGCGCCACTCGCTCAAGAAGTTCCACCGCTTCACTGCACCGCCTTCTCGATCTCGCGCTGCATCTCCGGCGTCACTTCGGTGGATCGCGGGGCAAGCGCCTTTTCCTGACGCTCTCCATTCTGCTCAATATCCTCCAGGAGCAACTTCATCACTGCGATCTCGCGGACCTGAGCTGCAATGATTTCATCAGCCAGCTCGCGGACGCGTGGATCGCTGATGCTCGCCTTGCGCGAGTTGTTTATGGCAATCGAATGATGCGGAATCATGGATTTCATGAATTCGACATCCCCGATCAAAGATTGGCTTCTATTAATGTATAGAAACCCTGTCGCCAACAGCGCGGCTAATACGAGAACTCCAATTTTGGTTCCCAGCCCTTTGTACATAGACCACATGAAGGACAACATCACTACAGCCATGACGCACCCCATTACCAATGAAGCAATCAGGCGGTTCAGGCTCACGTATGCATGGTCGAGTGAGTAGACAAGCTGATACATCAGAAAGACCATGATGATCGTTGATGTTGCAATCATCGCCGCAAAACGGCCCCATCCCATCCCCGCCATTTCCTTTTGTTGATCCATACTAGTTCCTCCGTCGTGCATAAGACCCGGCCACGCGCTCAATCAGGCACTGGTCAATCAGGCTTCTCACCGACCACAGCGCGCGGGTAGCACCCCGCTCACCCGGTGGTCTGCTCGCCAGCCCACCGAACCATGCGAAGACGCAGCACCAGCCAAAGTAGCAGGTATACCCGGTTCTGCCCCGTTTGTCGCCCAGATTCTCGTCCGGTGTTATTCTATTCGAACGATTCTTTGTCAAATTACGCGTCACAGGAGGGCCCATGGCCACTGCAATGGACAAGGAACTCAAGGAGCTGAAGGAAGAGTATTCGTCCCTGAAGAGTGAGCTCTCGGAAATGAGAAAGACGGTTTCCAAGCTGGCACGGTCGGCTACCGACGAAGGCCGCGACCGAATTCGCGCCGCGGCCGATCAGTCGCGCGAACAGGCCCGCCAGAGTTGGAGCGCGTTCGAAAAGGAAGTCGAAGAACGCCCGATGACCAGCATGGCAGCGGCGCTCGGTCTCGGCATCATCCTCGGCAAGCTGCTCAGCCGCTGAAGCCGATTGCTGATTTCCGGAAAGTGCAATGCTGAAGAAGCTTAAGAAGCGCGTTGAAACCGGCGCGTTGGTGACGGCGTTGGTCGTACCCTTGGCGTTGTGCGTGTTCGCGTTTCTTGGCCTCGCCGGCTATTTCGCCTTCAGCGAGATCTTGCCGCCGAAACTGGCCGCGTTGGTAACGGCCGCCTGCGGCATCGTACTGATCGCTCTGATTCTGGTGATCGCGCGGATTGCCAACGCCAGCCGCGACGTTTCACCGAAATCAGGCGCTCGGTCGGATTCGGAGGACCTCGATCTTCGCGAAGATCTTGAGCAATTCCTGCGCGAACACGCCGATCCGGTGCTGAGCGAGTGGATCCGAAATCATCCGGACCGGGCAGCGCTTACGACGCTGGCGCTGGGCATTGCGGCCGGTTACAGCGACCGTTTCCGCCACGTGCTGATGGACCTGTATACGCGCTATTCAGAGTCCGAGTCCCTGCGTCGGTCGCAGCGCCAACGCTGAAGCGCTCGCATCACCCAAGCGGAGGCTCGTTCCTCCCACGCGATGGCGGATTGCCTGGCTCCGCCTCCTCCGGGGAAGAAGGCTCGGATCGCAAGGCAGTCCCGGGCAGTTCCAGCGCCGTCGCCCAGGCCATCCCCAGGGCCAGCCCCAGAGCGATTCCCGAAGGCGCTGCCCACCCGGCCACGACCGTTCCCAACCCTATTGTGAACAGGACGAACGTGCCGACCGCCGCACTTGCCACTGCACCGCCCCAATCCAGGATTCTGGCCGTCAGCGCGGTCATATGAACGAGCAGCACTGCTGAAACGGCAACCGGCACCGAGGGAAACTCCGCACCCGGAACGTGCCCTTCGAGCACGAAACGATCGAGGAAATAGGCGCCTCCCGCCGCGCCAACAACTCCGACGCCGATTCGGATCGACGCGACCCATCCTGCCCGCCACAACGCGAAGGCCATCAGCGGCACGGCCAGGCCGACGACTCCGGGCCAGTGAAATGCCAGCAGCACGCTCCGTGCAATCGAAACCGCCTCTTCGGTTCGGGTGTTGCCCATCCACTCGAGCACGGGAAAATCGATCAATGCCAGACCCCGAACCGCCTGAGTCTGACTGAACACCAGGCCGACACCCCCGATCGCCCCCACGAGGGCGAGAAAGCCCAGCGTCAGGCTCAGCCCCTGAGCCAACCGTGGGTCGAATCGTCGGTTTAGCCAGCGGAAACCGGGAGCGAGCGTACGTGCGATGCCCCGGGTACCGGTTACCCGCAGCGTCAGCCGGAACAAAGCCTCAACCCGACGCCGGTGTGCGGCGACGCGGGCGGCCACCCACCGAATGACTACGGCCAGAAGGAACAGAATCAGAACCAGCAGGGCAGCGGTTCCGCTCACCTCCTTGATGACGTCCCAGGACGCACCCAGAACGTATCCGAGCGTGGCATACACGAGGGCCCAGACCAGGCTCGCCGGCACATCGAGCAGCACGAACCGACGATAGCGAACCTCGGACGCGCCTGCGAGAAACGGCACGACGATTCGAGTCGGCGTGGATACCCGGCTCAGCGCAATGGCCCACTCCCCCCGTCGGTACATGAAGTCCTGCGTTCTCCGAATCGAAGGACCAAAAAATCTCTGCAGCGGAGCCCACCCCAACATTCCGGCTCCCCAGCGGCGACCCACGTAGAAACCGGTGGCGTTGCCCGCAATGGTCGCGAACACCACGACCCCCAGCAGAATATCCATCTCGACATGACCGCGCGATGCGAGGATCCCACCGGTCACGACGGCGAGTTCCCCCGGCGTCACGAATCCGAGGAAGAATGCACCCTCGGACCAGCAAAGCAGCCCGATCAGCAGGTAGACCGTGAAAGGGGGAAGCTCGAGTAGCGGCTGGAGGAGTTTGTCCATGAATCCAGGTCTGTCGGATGATGTCGTATAGGTCGAACCATCGGACGAGGTGCCCCGATCACCAGCACGATCGTTCAGCGCCACCCCCCATTGCCGAGTATAAACAAACTATTCTGACCCGGGGCAGCACCCTGTAGCTGAAATCAGGCTCGACCGAGAAAAGCCAGAATCGCGGGTGTTCGCCTGCCGGCTGGTCAAAGGGCGGTGGCTTCGAAGGTGTCGCAGCGCGTGGGTTCGCCGTGCTCGAAACCGGTTCGGAACCAGCGCACGCGCTGTCTGGCCGAGCCGTGCGTAAAGGCGTCTGGCACCACCACGCCGCGAGATTGCCGCTGAAGCCGATCGTCTCCGATGGCGCTGGCGGTTGCCAGCGCTTCTTCAACGTCACCGGCCTCCAGCCATTGATGACGATTCTGGGCATGATGGGCCCAGACCCCGGCATAGCAATCCGCCTGGAGTTCCTGGCGCACCAGCAGTCCACCGTCGCCGTCGATCTCGCGACCAGCACGTCGCGCGTCGTTAACGGCATCCGCCGACCCCGTGACCCCCTGCACGTGATGTCCGACTTCATGGGCAATCACATAGGCTTCGGCAAAGTCGCCACCGCCGCCAAGACGCCGCTCCATCTCGTCGAAAAACGACAGGTCGATGTAGACCTTGCGATCGCCGGGGCAGTAGAAGGGACCCATCGCGCTGCTTGCGCTGCCGCAAGCCGAACGCACCTGTCCCGTGAAAAGCACCAGCGTAGGCGCCGGGTAGATCGCGCCGCGTGATTCGAAGAGGACGCGCCAGACGTCTTCAGTCTCGCCAAGGATGGCGGCAACAAACTGGCTGTCCTCGTCGGTCGGATCGGGCGCAGACGCGCCTGGTGAATCATCGACCGTCGTCCGAGTCTCGGATACCAGGCCGAGCAGTTCCAGGGGATTCTGGCCGAAAAGCAGGCTGATCACGACCACGATTGCGATGCCACCGAGTCCAAGCCCACCGCCGGCCGCCACTCGACGGCCGCGACGATCCTCGACATTACGGCTCTTGCGTGCGCGTTCCCATTTCATTACTGCTTACGTCTGTACGACCTCCGGTGAACCCATACCAAGCTAAAGTCCGATCACCCGGTGGTCTGTACGCCACCACACCCAGAACCTGCAGAGCGTCCGCCAGCGACCTGCATTATGACTACCGCGAATCCCTTGCCTTGAGGATTCATGGCCACATTAGTGCGAATGTCAGGCCGGTGATCAGGCCATAGACCACACCGTCGACGACATCCATGACCTTGGCTCGCAGTGGGCGGGTAAACCAGATTTCACGACAGATTCCGCCGGTGGTATGGGCCAGAACTGCAATCAGGCCAACGATATGGAAGACCCGTTCAAAGGAGGCACCGGCGGGGAGTGTCAGTGTCCCCAGGTGTGCGATGACGATTGTGACGATCAGGAAGAACAACACGGTCTTGACCATGTTGGCTCCCATGTTCGGCTGGGCCGGCCAGACGTTGACCATGCCCCATGGACCGGCGGCATATCGCTGTTTGGCCCAGTCCTCCTTCATATCCTTTTCATCGATCATCGGAAACAGGTACTCACCCGGTGGTGCGTCGCTGGCACGAATGAATTCCAGGAGCCGATCTTCGTCAGGCCATTTTCTGACATCTGGTTTGTGATGCGGCGAGATCGCCCAGGCCAGGAAGCTGGCAAAGAACAGTACCACCGTGGTGATCACAATGGGCAGCCATAGACCAATCAAGGCAGACATGAGGAGCTCCCGTTGAAAGAGGGCCAATCGATTATTGGCTGTTCGTCCAGCAGCGTCAAGCTAACCGCCACAACCGCAATGGAATGCATTCCCGGGAGTCACAGCAGGTACATTGGCTGCAGCGAGTATCATGAAGGCACGAAACCTGAAGGACACCCCATCATGCGTTCAACCCGACTGACAATGCTGGTACTTTCGATCTGCTTCGCCGTCTCCATGCAGGCCGGCGCGCAGGACGAACTGCGCGAATCCATCGCTACCGACTACCAACGGAATCTGGAAGCCCTGTTCAAGCACTTCCACGAGAACCCGGAGCTCTCGCACCGCGAGTTCGAGACCTCGGAACGGCTGGCGGCTGAAATCCGCGAGCTGGGTTATGAGGTCACCGAAGGCGTCGGCGGCACCGGCGTGGTCGCGGTCATGCAAAACGGCGACGGCCCCACGGTAATGATCCGCGCCGATATGGACGGCCTGCCGATACGCGAGCAATCCGGACTGGAGTATGCATCGACCGCTACCCAGGAAGATATCGACGGCGAGGTCAAGCCGGTCATGCACGCCTGCGGCCACGATACGCACATTACGTCGCTGGTCGGCACGGCGCGCCAGATGGCCGCGCGCAAGAGCGAATGGTCGGGCACGCTTGTACTAATCGGCCAACCGGCCGAGGAGAGAATCTCCGGTGCGCGCAGGATGCTCGAAGATGGTTTGTACGAGCGCTTCCCCAAACCCGACTACGCGCTGGCTTTCCACGTATCCGCCGGCATCCCGACGGGCAGGATCGAAGTGCCGCTGGCGCTGCGTGCATCGAGTGCGGACTCGGTCGACATCGTCGTCCACGGCGTCGGTGCACACGGCGCCTCGCCGCATAAGGGCATCGACCCGGTGCTGGTCGCCTCACAGATCGTCGTTTCGTTGCAATCGGTGGTCTCGCGCACGATCGCACCGCAGCAGGCTGGCGTCATCACGGTCGGTGCAATTCACGGCGGCAGCAAGCACAACATCATCGGTGACCGGGTCGAAATGCAGTTGACCGTTCGCTCCAACGATTTTGAAGTGCGCGATACCCTGCTCGACGCCATCGACCGGGTCGCACGCGGTGTAGCCATTTCCCTGGGCGTGCCCGACGACTTGCTGCCCGAAGTCACCCGCTCGGAGACCGAAACCACGCCGCCGACGATCAACGACAGCGCCACCGCCGAACGCGTGCGCAACGTGGTCGCCGAAGCGTTCGGCGAGGACGTGCTCTGGGACGAGCCGCGTGATGGCATGGGCGCGGAGGACTTCGCGTATTTCGTCACCCCCGATAGCGGGGTCAAGGGCGTGTACTTCAACGTCGGCGGAACGCCCCCGGAAGACCTCGACGATGCGCCCTCGCACCACTCACCGTTCTTCCGTATCGAACCGGAACCGGCGATCACCATGGCCACCGAAACCATGGTCCGCGCCGCGACCCACTTGTTCGGGGGAGGTATGGAAGAAGCTCAATAAAAGAACAAAACCGGACGCCGCCGAGACTCGCGGAGGCGGCCTTCGAGAGGCGTGGTCGACGTACCGAGCTCAGGACGCAGGCGGCGCCCAGTTCTGCCGCAGCACGCTCTCGCGGAAGCCGTAGCGTTGGATGTTGCCGTAGGAGTGCTGCGGATCGTCACCGGAGGCTTCGCCGGTTTCTGTGAACATGAACTTGCAGCCAGCGTCACGGGCGGCGTCGATGCGGGCGCGCATGATCGCGCCCTGGCTGCCGCGCCGGCGGTATTGCGGCTCGGTGGCGCCCCATTCGAACCAGGCGACGTCACCGTCGATCAGCATCGAGCCAGCGCCGGCGGCCTCATCGCCGGCGTAGCTCACGAACAGGTGCCAGCGCTCATCGGTGACCAGTCCGGCGAGGAGGGGCCCAGCGGCCGGCGTCATGCCGAAAGCACCGGCGACGATGCAGCCAAAATCTTGCGCGCCCTCCCTGCCAACACGCCGCACCTCAAGCTCGGTTGAACCGTCAGGGCGCGGAGAGTCGTCGCGGACAAACTTCATCCAGCCGCGTGCCGGCTCCAGACGAGTGTCTTCGAACGTGGCAGCGCCGTGCTCGAGGGTGTCGGGATAGACATGCAGGAAATAACGTTCGACTCCGCGCTCACGGTAGATCGAGTCGATGCGAGCGATCGCATCGGCACTCGGCGGTTTTCGACTTCCCAGGCCGAGAGCGCGGTTGAGCAAAATACTCGGATCGTTGGAGGCGCCGGCAACGAGTGCGTCGTCGACCTCCTCGAGGAACAGGCCGAGTGTCTCGCGCGTCTCTGGTGGGCAGTGGCGGTGCAGCGAGAGCAAGGCCTCGCGTTCGATGAGCTCGGAGCGCTTGTCAATGTCTTTCATTGGGAGTCCCCGGTTGAGCTGATCGCCTGGCCCCGGGCTGACCCGGCGCACCGGCGTTGACAGCAGGAAGCATAAACGCCCTCTCTCCCGATTTCCAACCGTATCCACAACGGGATCTGCATGATTTCGACAGCAATCGATTCAAGGTTCGAGTTGCTGCCAGATTGCGCCGGCGGTAGATTGGATGCTCTGGCCACCGATGCTGCGCGTGCGGGAGGAGTCATCATGAAGCGAGTCAATCTTTTTTCAGTCATACCGCTGATGCTGATCACGGGGTCGGCCGTTATTGCGGGCGGGGCCGATAACATTCAGGACGTCGACGACCGCATTGCCACCGTCGAAGGCCTGTCCGGCCCGGAAGCCGTCCACTGGGACGCGGAGCAGGAGATCTGGTTCGTTTCGAACTTCAACGGCGATGCAGCCGGCGATGCGAACGGCTTCGTCTCCAAGATCGCCTCCGATGGGGAGATTCTCGAGCGCGAATTCATGATTGGAACCGATGGCCACCCCCTGCACGGTCCGCGCGGGATGCGGATTGACGGCGAGCGTTTATGGGTCGCCGATGCGGAAGGCTTGCACGCCTTCGACCGTCGATCGGGCGCGCATCTGGAGTTCATCGATTTTTCCGCATTCGAGCCGGGGTTCCTCAACGATGTCGAGATCGGGCCGGAAGGGGCGATCTACCTGACCGATACCGGCAATGCACGACTGTTCCGGATTGTCGACGGAGAGATATCAGTCGTTGCCGACGAGGGGCTGGTTTCACCGCCGAACGGCGTTGTCTGGGATGCAGGGCACGAAGCGCTCATGCTCGCGCCCTGGGGCGGTGGCCGAACGCTCATCGGCTATCGGCCAGGTCAGGATGACCTGATCGACGGGGAGACATTACCGGCCGGCGGCAACATGGACGGACTGGAGGCCTGGCAAGGCGGTCTCCTGATCGCCTCCCAGCACGACCAGGCGATCTGGTTCGTCCGCGACGGTGAGGCCGAGATCCTGATCCGGACCCCGGGCCGGCCCGCCGATATCGGCCTTGATGCCTCCGGACGCCGGCTCGCCGTGCCCTACATTGCGCTCGATCGCGTCGATATCTGGGAGCTTCCGGACCGTCCCTGACCGACACGCCGGCCGGGCTCCGGCGATCTCCAATTCCGGAATCGCCTTTCCGGGGACCCGGGAATCTGCTAGCGCCAGGCGCTCAATGTTCGAGAACACCGAGATTGCCTCCGACTGTCGTTCCGGGGCGACACCTGAAAACGCCGAACGTTTCTGCAAGGCTTTTTCCCGGTCCAGCCTTCTCGCGACGTTCTTCTTCCGGTTCTTGGCTGGATGCGGAATCGATTGATCGGTCGAGCTGTCGCCCGACGGCGACGGTTCCCTCGCGGGCAATCTCGTCCGGGACTATCTACTCTCACCCTCACATCCCATGGGGACTGAATTCCAGAAACTCTGGCACGGCCTTTGCAATGGCGAATAGCCGACCTACGGCAATCAGTAGTCACCGTTGTAATGCAAGGGGCCAACTGGAGGATTGAAACAATGACCAGACTATCTACGTTCAGCACGATGACCCTTTTGGCAAGCGGCCTTGCCATGGCCGGATCCGTTACGGCCAATGAACTGGAAAACCCCGGCGCGGAGACCGGCGACCTCTCGGGCTGGTTGGCTGATGACGGAGTGATCGCTTCGACCGGAACGGATCTATTCAATCCGTTGGCCGGCGAGTGGTTCTTTCTGATCGGCGACGGCCACCCCTTTGGCGAACACACCGCCAACCTGGCACAGTCCGTCGACGTGACCGAATGCAGCAACGAACACCTCAATGGCGAATTCACCGCGGCAGGATCGATCGCCACCGAAGGCGAACACTGGGGCACGTTGACGGTTGACTTCGGCGAAGGCGAGCTGGTCATGCTTGATCTACTGCAAAGCCCCAGCGCTGCAGAATGGAGTGCGTTCGGGCCGGTCACCGGATTGGTGCCCAATGTGGAATCGGCCGTCTACCAGGTTTCGGGCTCCAAGGTCGATGAAGGTGAATTGGAAACAGCCATTCAGGTCGCCTACGACGAGCTGCAATTCACGCTCAACTGTGTCGCCGACTTCGCCAAGGTCAGCGGACGAATCGGCCAGGATCCACGAGGCCGGGGCAAGTCACCGCAATGGACCTTTGGCGGTGCAGTGGGCACCCTCGAAGACGGCACGCTCGCGGCAAGCACGATCGAAATCAACTATCGTGAGTTCGGCAGCGTTTGCGAATACTCCGCCCTGCAGATCGCCTACACCTCCGAAACGAGTGCCACTATAGAAGCCGAATACCTGTGCTCCGGCGGTGAAAAGGACGGGCAGTCCGGTCTCGCGATGATCGATCTGACCGCCCGAAACGCATCCGGCTGCACGGCGCACGCCAACAAGGACCGCGGCAGCATCGCCGTGACATCCGATGACGCTGATCTCGACATAGCCGGCGAATTCGGCGAGACGGGCAGCGAAGCCTGCATCGACCGCGGCAACGTTGAGATCGATGCGCCGGAAGCCGAAGTTGCAGAAGAAGGTGGCAACATCGGTGAGGACATCTCCTGAACCCTCGTATCCGCGGGTGACGGCCCGCGGTTACTGTGACGTGATGAACGGGGCGGACTTCCGCCCCGTTTCTTATCCAGCAGCGAGGCAGGCAGTTTCTTCTTTTCTTGTGGTCGGGCGTTCAGCCTGGGAAACTCCACCGGCTCGCAGACAGGCCATCGGTGAACTGGGGAGAATCCTGAGTGCCCTCGTTTTCGCTAGAATGCCGCCATGTCAGAATCGTCAGAGAACCAACTTGTCGTCGAGGCAACTCGCCAGTGGCTCGAAGAGGTCGTGATCGGGCTGAATCTGTGCCCGTTTGCCGCATCGCCGTGGCGTCAGGGAAGGGTTCGATTCAGGGTCAGTGAGGCAAACAGCCAACAACAGCTGGCCCAGGATCTGGCCGACGAGTTGCTGGCGCTGCAATCTTCCGATCCGGCCAAATGCGAGACCACGCTGCTGATTCATCCCCACGTGCTGGTCGACTTTTTCGATTACAACGACTTTCTCGAACTCGCGGACCGGCTGCTGGAAGACCTGACGCTGGACGGGACGATACAGATTGCCAGTTTCCATCCCGACTATCAGTTTGCTGACAGCCAAGCTGACGATCCAGCCAACTGCACCAACCGATCGCCCTACCCCATGCTGCACCTGCTACGCGAAGCAAGCATCGAGGCGGCCACGGTCAACATGCCGAATCCCGATGCAATTTACGAACGCAACATCAAGACACTCCAGGCGCTGGGCATGGAGGGTTGGAAAGCCTTGATGCCGCGCGCGTCGACGAAACGGTCAGGGTAAACCCGTCAATTTAGGACGATTACGCCCCCTGACGAAGGAAGGGCCCGCCCCCGAACGGAGGCAGGCCCACCTGGGGCGCGCTGGGCCGGGGCTAGTAACTCCAGCTAACCTGCAAGCCCCAGGTGCGGGGTTTGCCCCAGACACCGTAGCCCCAGTCGTCACCCAGGGTGTTCTGGTAGGTGAAATATTCCTCGTCGGCCAGGTTCTTGACGAAGCCCGCCACCGTCCAGCGACGATCGGCCGAATGCCAGGAGACCCGGGCATTGCCGATGCCGTAGTCCGGGTGACGGGAGAACGGATCGTTCTCCACCTGGAGGTAATGATCGTCCTGCCATGAGTAGTCAACCTGAATGGCGATTTCGCTGCCACCACTGAGCGGACGATAGTAGCGCGCAAGCAGGTTGTACGAGAATGCCGGGGCCGAAGGCAACTCGTTGCCATCGAGGCTCAGCGAATCTCCGGCGACGATGGTGGAACGATCCGAATCGAGTTCCGTGTCGAGCAAGCCGAGTCCGCCAATCACCTCGAAATTGTCGGTCAGGCGATAGTTCAATTCCGCCTCAATGCCCTTGCCGGTCACGTCGCCAGCGTTAAGGATCACCTGGCCGGTGGAGACATTCTCGAACAGCTGCGCCTGGAACCCTTCCAGCTCATAGACGAAGGCAGCAGCATTGAAACGCGCCCGGTTGTCGGCAAAGGTCTTCTTCCAGCCCACTTCGAAGTTGGTGATCTCCTCTTTGCTGACCGGCTCGAACGCCTCGGGCTGGTTGTTGTAGCTGGCGGAAAAGCCGCCCGTGCGATGTCCTGTCGACAGACTGCCGTAGATCAACGTGCTGTAGTCGGGCCGGTAATCGAGCCCCAGACGGCCGGTGAGCGCATCCTCCGACAACGAATCCTGCACGGTCAGGCTTTCGCCGTAGTACGTGGGATCGCGCAGATAGTCGAAGTCTCGTTCCTCGTCGGAGTACCGAAGGCCCGCAACCAAAGTCAGGGCGTCGCTCAGGTTGTAGTCGACCTGTCCGAATATCGCCCAGGACTGGGTATCCAGGGTGACGTCCTCGAAATGTGCAAAACCGATATCAGCCGCCGCATCGAACTCTTCTTCGGCGGGGTTCTGAGTAGTCATATCCCGGACATCGTCATAGAGATAAAGGCCGGTGACCCATTGCATGCGGTCCGTGTTGCCGTTCAGGCGAAGTTCCTGGGTGATCTGCTCGGCATCTACCGTGTACTCCTCATCGAAGAACACGTCGAAAGTGTTGCCTTCAGGATCGAGATTCGGCCCGGCGCTGACGCCATCGCCGTCATCCTGAAGAAGTTTCTCCAGACTCTCGTAAGCGGTTACAGAGGTCAGCGTAAAGTGCTCGAAATCGACAATCAGGCGGGCGTATGCGCCGAGGGTGTCGATCTCGGTCTTGATGCCGTCCGCACCACCGATGCTCGAGGACACGTCTTCCGGATTGAAATCACCACCGGCCTGGATGATGCCCGTGGTGTTAAAGGTATTGCTGGTGCATTCACCCCGGTGGATGCGGGCCACAGAGCAGCGCTGGTCAGAGACGGAGCCGTCCTCATTGAAGTCCAGATACCCCATATGGGCGAAACCAACGGACTGCTGGTCGGCGGAGCTGGCATGTACATCCAGCAGCAATTCTGAGGACTGCCCGATATCGAACGCGAGCTTGCCGCGAAAACCGTAGTTATTCGTCTCGTTGAGCTTCTTGGAGGTGTTGACCGCGACTCCGTAGTCGTTTACCGGATCACCATTGTTGACCTGCCAGCCGTCGTCCTGGTTCACCTTGAAGGCAAAGCGGCCGCGCACACCGTCCCCGAGTCCGCCGCTGACGGCACCCTCGAAAATTCTCTGGGAATAGGAGCCCACCTGGACACTGCCGTGGGCTTCGAATTCCTCGGTCGGGGCGGCGGTTACGTACTGCACCAGGCCGCCGGTTGCGTTGCGGCCGAACAGGGTGCCCTGGGGCCCGCGCAGCACTTCCACCCGTTCCAGGTCGAACAGCTGGATCGCCGAGCCGGCGGGGTTCCCTCGATAGATTTCGTCCACGTAGATCGAAACGGGGGATTCCCAGGAGTCGGAAAAGTTGACCAGACTGATCCCGCGCATGCTGATCGACGGGCTCGAGGCTTCGCCGAAGATGGCGAAGAAGTTCATATTGGGGACCTGTTGATACACTTCCAGTCCCTCTTCATAGCCCAGTTTTTCCAGGGCGTCCCCGCTGAAGGCGGTGACCGCCACGGACACATCCTGCACACTCTGTTCCCGCTTCTGCGCGGTGACGATCACGGTATCGGTGACGGAGCTCGAGGTACGTTGTGCTTCCTCTTCCTTCTCCTCTTCGTCTTGCGCGTTCTGGTCCGACTGTGCCAATGCCGGTATCGAAAGGCAGGTGACCAGGAGTGTTACCAGCAGGCAGGATGTCGATGTCCGGAATCTGCTCCCGGTCGCGGCAGGCGCTACCAGGGCGCGTGCTTCGGTCGATGGGTCAGTACATTCACTCGCTCGCGGCATGAGGTTTCTCCCTATAGCTTGTGTAACTTCGATTGGTCGGAAAATGCGAGACGTGCTTGTACCCGAGCCCACCACCACTTCGGTGACCGGTCGGTGGCCCGTAAGAAGCCCCTTGCTTCCTGTGTGAACCCGGTCGGCGGCCCCCACGCCACCGACCATTTCTCCCGCTCCCTCTCCAATCGTCTTCCGCGTAACCCTAGCACACAGCGAACGGGCGTTCACTTTTCAGAGCACGTTGGTATGGCAGCTACCCAGAGCAGGTCGAGTACTCAGCCACTGAACATGAGCTGATTGCGGTGCACGCAACGGAGTTGGTCGAGCGTGCAGCTATCTATTGAACAAGGGGTTCGAAAGGGTCCATGCCATCGGGGTGTTGTCCCCGGGGATGGTTCTCGATGTACTGCATGAGCTGCCTCGCATCAAACCGATTGCGTTCCAGCTCGGCCAGCGTATAACAGCGTCGGGAACCGCGCAGGCGCGTACCCGTAGAGTGCTGGTTGAAACAGACCAGCGTGGGTTCTCTCTCACCAACCACCAGGTTAACCATCTCGGTACGCAGCTCATACAGTCGTTGACGGTCATACATGGCGATCTGTTCGAGCTCGGTAGCATCACCGATTAGCACCGCGATCTTCTCATCGATCTCGTCAAACCGTGCCAGTGCTTCGTCTTCGATTTCTCGGAACTCGCCGTCCGCCAGACCGGAACGCAATCTTTCAATCTCTTGCAGGAATTCTTCAATCGGCATGGCGAAGGGGTCTTCCGGGCCGGCGAGCCGTTTGCTGTTGGTAGCACAGCCCGCGACCAGAAGGATCATCAAGACAACAAGAATGGCCTTAAAACGCATGGCGCACCTCTCCAAATAGCAATGCCGCGAGCATCTGACCGGACCAACTTGCCTGGATCGGGCGTTCGATCATGCCCACCGACCCAGTACGCTCTCGGCCCGTGGCACCGGAAACACAAATTCCGCGATGCCGATACGAAACTGTCGAATTCAGGCTCTCTGCACCGCCTTTGTTGATGAGATATACTCAAGCTAACGTGTTGATACCGTCTCGTACGAAATCAATCGTACATCAGGAGCATGCTCTGTTGCAACCATTCAAGATCACAACACCAAACCAGTCACCAACTTGGCCATGAATAATCCCGCACCAACCAAGTCCGAACTCAAGTTGCTGCAGGCACTCTGGAAGAAGGGGCCGTCCACCGTGCGGGAAATTCACGATTCGGTGGCCAGCAAATCCGGCGTCAGCTACACCACCACGCTCAAGCAGCTGCAGATCATGCATGAAAAGGGGCTGGTCGAGCGTGAGACCAGCACCCGTGCGCACCGCTATGCAGCCTGCATTGATGGCGAGGAGACCCGCCGGGGCATGCTCGACGACTTCATGCAACGGGTCTATCAGGGCTCGGCATCCGAACTGGTCATCCAGGCACTCGGCTTGTCGCGGCCGGCGAGCCTGGAGGAATTGGAAGAAATCGAACGGCTGATCGAAGAAATGAAAATGAAATCGCCCGAATCATCAGAGCGCGACTGACCCTGGAATCAGTGAGGCAAGCGGACGCATGATTGATTCCCAATTGATACAAACTATCGGACTCGTCCTGATCCACTTCGCCTGGCAGGGCCTGCTGATCGGCTTGCTGTTCGCAGCCGGACGACTTGCAATGCAGGGAGTCTCTGCCGTGGCCCGCTATAACTGGGCGGTGGTGTGCCTGCTCCTATTGGCTCTGGCGCCGCTACTGACATTTGCGTGGCTGTCGACCGGCACCGACAGTCACGCGGTCACCGGTCTGGCGATCATGCAGGAAAGCTTCCAATCCAGTGCGGCAAGTTCGATAGCAAGTTCATCCGGATGGACGCTCGCGGCATTCTTGCCAGTTATCGTTGGACTTTGGCTTTGCGGTGTGGTGTTGATGAGCGTGCGGTTGGGCGCAGGCTGGTGGCATGTCAGCCAGTTGCGGCGAAACGCCGATTTCCGAATTCCGGCGAGTATTCAATCGCAGCTCGAGCAACTGGCCTTCGAGCTCAACTTGGCCCGGCAGGTCGGCCTGGCTTTCTCGAACCGGATCGCCGGGCCGATGCTGATTGGCGTGCTCAGGCCCCTGATTCTTCTGCCGGTCGGGCTGGTCAACAGGCTGTCGTCACGCGAGCTTGAAATGGTCCTGGCGCACGAACTGGCCCATCTGCAACGCGCGGATCACCTGGTCAATTTTTTCCAGAACATCGTCGAGACCCTGCTCTTCTATCATCCCGTCGTGCGTTGGGTTTCGAGTGTCATTCGAGCGGAGCGCGAACTGGCCAGCGATGACCAGGCCGCGCGCCTGACCGGCGACCGCATCTGTTATGTCGAAACCCTGTTGAAGCTTGAAAAGGCACGCGGTAACCGTCCGCAGCTGGCCATTGGCATGGCCGATCACCAGCTGGTGACGCGTGTGCGGAACCTGCTGGCTCCGAAACCCCGACAACCCGGATCGATCATCTCCGGCACAGCCTTGTTGACCGTCGTCCTGATCAGCCTGGCGGCCGGACTGGTTTCAACCGGCCTGAACGCGCTGTCCGAGCAGGATCCGGTCGCTGTGACCGAATCGGCGCCGGTTGTCGAAGCGGATTCGGCTCCGGCCGCACCTGCACGCAATGAAGACCAGGTAGCCCTCGAGTCACAAACAAGCCTTGAATCAACCGGTACCGAGCCGGAACTGGACGCTGCTCCGGAGCTCGTGACCATGCCGAATTTCACCACCGAGCCTGAACCGCACGAAGCCGGTCCCGCCAGTGAGCGGTTCGATCCCGAACCGGCACTCGCAGACGAACCGACCGAGCCGGCGGCGCCTGCAAGCACCGACGATGCCGAACCAATCACGGCCACCTCAAGCACCGAAGAACCGGTGGCCGCCACCTCGCCGACCGTGAAGTCCTCGTCCGAACCGAATGTCCCCGGGCTGACCGATGTCACACTCGCTGCAGTGACAGCGACACCCAGAATCGAAGAGCCAGTGGACCAAGAGTTGCTGATCGCGACACTTGAACCGAAGCCGGCAGCCAGGATTAGCGGCGGCACGGTGCTCAAGCAATCCGAACCTAGGTACCCGGCCGGCGCGATGCGTCAACGCCAGGAAGGCTGGGCGGAAGTCCGGCTGACCGTGGATCGGGACGGACGCGTCGTTGAAACCGCTATCGTTGAAGAATCGCCGCGCGGGTATGGTTTTGGCAATGCGGCCGTACAGGCTGCCGAACAATGGCAATTCGAGCCATTTACGCGCAACGGAGAGCCCGTTCGCCACGAGATCCAGACGGGTTTCGACTTCACCGATCCCCCGGAGTGTGAACGAGTCACCGGCACCCGGATCGCCCGCTGCCGATAGCAGCAACGCGACACCCAGGATCTACCGCCTGACGCCGAGCTTTCTACCCTCCAACCCATTGACCGGGAGGCGCTCCGGGGCGATGCTTTTCGGTATCCAATCCGGAAGCCCGGTTGATGTACAGCCCACACCATCTTTTCCGCGTCGCCCGACGTGGCCTTACCGACATGCTGCCGGCCTTGCAGCAGGCGTTCAATGACCGCCACGATGACGATCGTCTCGATCGTGTATTCGGCCCGTGGCCACGGCTGACGGTGCTCGCCGTCACCCTGCTCGGCATCCTCCTGGGATACGGACTGCAGGGAGTGCTCGAGCGCTTCGCCATATTCGAGTTCGTCAACGTCGCGGCCGTACTGTTCGGAGCGGGCTATGCGTTGGTCTACCGCCAGTACCTGTTCAACGATCCGGCGGCGGGCGAAGATGACTTTCCGTGGCTGGCGGCGGCACTGATCCCACCAGCGCTCGCACTCGTATTCGTGTCCTTCGCGGGGCGCTGGCTCGACGGCTTCGAGACGCTGCCGGGGGCACCGGCGTGGACCTCGATCGGCGGCTTGCTTGATGCACTGGCCGATTCCCTGGCCGTCGCGGCCGGCCTGGCGATCGCGGTCGCGGCGCTGTGCTACAGCAAGGCTTGGCGCGAAGCGTTCAAGGCGCTGGTACGTCGGCTGATCGTGTTCAAGATCATGGTCTGGGTCATGGTGCTGGTGTTCGTGGAGATCGGAATCGTCGGTTCGATCCTCGGCGTGCTGCTCGAGAGCTTCCTGGGCATCGACCTGCCCCATTGGCTGGGCGAGTTCGCCGACCAGTTGACCTACGCTGCACTGATGACGACGATCTACCTCGCCATCATCGGCGGCACCTGGACGGCATGCCGAAGGAGTTTCGGCCGATTACTGCGCGACGGTGAAGTCAACGTACTCGAAACCTTGCAGACCATGGCCGAACCGCCGGAGAAACGGCGCCGTGCCGCGCGACAGGCACGCGAGCGGGCGGCGACGCAGGCGCAAACGGAACGCGGTGAGCCACCGTCCAACTGACAGTTTCAGAATCCCCACTGCCTGACGCTCCGGCCTGGACTCGGAAACTGCCAGATCCGGATTCTTTGCGCGGTGGAAACCCGTTCTCAGCGAAGCCCTTCCTTTGCCAGCCGGAAAGGAGCAGTTGCGACGGGCTACGCCCCGGATGCCCTGATTTTTCTCGCAGCCGAGTAGAACCTTTTTAGCCGGTACATATCACTGTCCGCATGGCTCAGCAGCGTATCTGCATCTTCTCCGTCTGCGGGATAACAGGCCACGCCGATACTGCAGGACAGCGTGATCTCGCCCAACTCCGGGTCCAAAGGCTCGGCAACGGCCGCATGAATCTGCTCCACCTTCGCGGAAACGTCCTTTGCCGACTGGATGTCAGTCAACAAAACGGTGAATTCGTCACCGCCCATTCGGGCCACCGTATCCGTTGCACGCACACAGCCTTCCAGCCGTCGTGCCACCGAACACAGCACACGATCACCGACCGCATGTCCATGGACATCATTGATTAACTTGAAGTCATTACAATCCAGAAACAGCAAGGCCAGACCGCTCTGGTGGCGGCGCGCCATATTAAGAGCCGTGTTCAGTCGATCATAGAACAGCGATCGGTTGGTCAGCCCCGTTAGTGAATCATGATGGGCGAGGAATCGTAGGTCCTCCTCGGCCTGCCTGAGGGCCGTCACATCCCGCGCGACACCGATACGCACCCGGTCTTCTTCCGACCAGCGGGCCGACCAGAGGATGTGTACGACTTCACCGTCCTTGCGGACATAGCGGTTGCGGAAATCGGTATGAGACTGGCCGCTCATGACTCGACGGATTGAAGCCAGGCTGATCTCCAGATCCTCGGGATGCATATAGTCAGTGATCAGGGTGCCGGTGAGTTCATCGGCACGGTAACCGAGCAACGACTCACAGGCATCGCTCACAAAGATGATCCGGCTCTCCTCATCAACCACGAAAACCGTGTCCAGCATCAGGTTGATCAGTTTGGGAGCAAGCCCTTTCAAATTGACAGGCATAGGCCAGGTGAATCCAGTTTACATGGGCCATTGTATTCCTTTCGGGGACTCGGACCGGGAAATTCACCATCTCGAGCCGAGTGGGTAGAATAGTATTCATCCAAACAGGCAATCCATTCACGACAAAAGCAACCACCATGTTGGCACGCCACATCAAGAATTCTCCATCTGGCATTTGTCGGCCAATTGAATGAACAGAACCTCCCCGCCATATCCCGTTGATCCGCGAACGAAGTTGCGCGAAGCCGTACGGCAGCTGCAACGCGGGGAACTGCCTGCGGCGGAGCGGGCCTGCGACCAGGCACTCCGTGCTGCTCCCAGGGAACCCGAAGCCTTGCACCTGGCGGGCCTGATCGCCCATCGCCGGGGCGATCTCGCCGGCGCAAGGGCCAAGCTGCGCAAAACCGTAAAAATTCAGCCGCGGGTGGCCCGTTTCCACAACAGCCTGGGTGTGGTGCTGCGTGAACTGGGGGAAGCGGAATCTGCACGAAAAGCCCTGGAACGGGCGATTCGCCTCCGGTCAGGCTTCGCCGGCGCGTACTACAATCTGGGGCTGGTGCACGAGGAGCTGGACGACTACCGGGCGGCCCTGTCGGCCTATGAGGCCGCCTGCGAGCACGATTCCGGAATGGCCGGGGCGCACCATGCCCGTGGCCTGGTCCTGCAGGCACTGGGCCGGCTCGACGAGGCCCAGGGCGCCTTCCGTCGAGCGCTGGAGATCCAGCCCGCCTACCCTGAAGCCCATTTTCACCTGGCCCATGCGCGCCGGGCGGAACAGATCGACGACCCGCAACTCGCTCAGATCGAGGCGTTGACGGCGCAATGGGAGGGATCTTCGCGCGAGGCGGGTTGGCTGTACTCAGCGCTCGGCAAGCTCAACGACGATCTGGGGCGATATGACCAGGCATTCGAGGCTTATCACCGGGCCAACCAACTCGCAGCCGTCAAGCATGACCCGGAAATGCGGGACAAATGGGCCCAGAGCCTGATCGAGGCGTTTTCGGCCGAGCGCCTTGGTAAGGAAAGCGGTACGGCCCTTGACCGCACCGACCGCATCTTCATCGTCGGCATGCCCCGCTCCGGCACGACCCTGCTGGAAGCCATGCTGGCCCGCCATCCGGACGTGGAGGCCGGCGGCGAGCGCGAGGAACTCCAGGCGGCTCTTACCGAGGCGGCCGAGGCTCTCGAGCTGCGAGAGCCCCGGCAATGGGCAGAAGCCGAACCCGGGGTCCTGGAGCAAGCCGCGAAAATTCTTGACCGGCACCTCGCGGCGCCTTCCGGCGCATCCATGCTGACCGACAAGCTCCCGGGCAACATCTGGCGCCTGGGGCTCGTGGGCCTGCTCATGCCCCGGGCGCCGATCCTGTTCACCTGGCGCGATCCGCGTGACGTGGGGTTATCCTGCTATTTCACCCGCTTCGAGAAAGGCCAGAGTTTCAGCTATGACCTGTATCACTGTGGCCGACAAATCCAAGTAGTACAGCGCCTGGCAGAGCACTGGCTCGCCGCGCTGCCGAACCCGGTCCATGTCGTGTCCTACGAGAAACTGGTGACCGATCCCGAAGACACGATTCTCGCCGCGCTGGATTGCTGTGGTCTGGACGCAGCAGCCGCCCCGGATGACCATGCCCGGGGGCAGGAAGTGGTCACCACGGCGAGCAGTTGGCAGGTACGCCAGGGGCTTTACCGCCGCGCCATCAACCGATGGCGCCACTACGAAGCGCACCTGGAGCCGCTTTTGCGTGGGCTCGGATCCACGGCACTGAACCAACCGCTCTGACTCTGATCCTGCCGGACGCGCGGGAATGGAGCCACCAAGGCAAGCATCCGAATGTTGCCTAAGTTATTCAGATGGCAATGAACAGTGCCCCTGCAAACGGAGCGATGGCCGGAATCCTAGCTGTCAGGATGCCTACCCTGAGGAAGATCCTGGATATATCGCGTGAGCCTTTCCGCTTCGAACTTGTTTTCTTGCACCTCTTGCAGCGTATAGCACCGCGTGTTTCCTCTCAGTCGTGTACCCGTAGTGTGCTGCTTGAAACAGATCATCGTGGGGTCGGCATCCCCGACCATCATCTTGACCATCTGAGTGCGTAACTCGTACAGGCGCGTACGGTTATACATGGTGATTTGTTCGAGTTCGGTGGCATCTCCGAGGAGATCTCTGATCTGTTCGTTCATTTCATCAAACTGTTCGATTTCTTGCGCTTCGAATTCGCGCGGCTCGCCCTGCGCCATACTGACTCGCAGTTTGTCGACTTCTTCCAGGAACTCATCGATCGGCATGGCGAAGGGGTCTTTCGCGCTGGCAACGCGATGTTCGACGGTGGCACATCCGGCAATCAGCAGAAGCATCAGAACCATGGGGATGAAATTGATACGCATCACGCACCTCGTTTATGGCGTCCCTGCGAGCACATCGCTCGTGAGATGTTGATAATACATACTACGATTCTAATCGTACTTCAACAGAGCACTGTTTTGCAACTTCCCGGTTTCCCGGCACCAAGCCGGCCTCTGATCTGGCCACGAGCAGCGCCGTACCCAATCAATCCAAGCGCAACTTGTAGTCAAGATCGTGGTTGCCGCGGATCTAGGCCGATTTTGCTCTTTCTTCAGGTTTTCTTACGAGATTTCAACTGAGCCTTGCGTTCGGCTCGCGTTCGGGCGGGACGCACCAGCCGCGGCTTGTCCGGTTCATCGGGCTTTTTGCTCGTGCCCTTCCCTGCCTCATCTCGGGGCTTCTGCTCGTCAGACTTCCGGGCCTTGTGTTTCGGCCCAGACTTGTCGAATGCTCGCCCCGGACTCGAAGTGTGCCGACCCGGCCCACCCGGCGGACGAGACGCGGGCTTGCTGGACGCGCCGGAGTCAATGCTGATCGAGAGAGGCTGGCTGGCAACACGCACGCGGCGAAGGTGCTCAAGAGTGTCTGCGGCCAGGTTTGCGGGCAAATCGACGGTGCTGAAGTCATGCTGGATATTGATCCGCCCAATCTGGCTGGCATCCAGCCCGGCCTCGTTGGCGATGGCGCCAACGATATTCCCGGGCTTAACCCCGTGGCTTGCACCGACCTCGATGCGATAACTGACCAGATCGTCGTTGCGCTCTGACCCAGACCTGGCGTCACGGCGCGACGGTGCTCCCCGACCCCGCTGGTCGCGCGGCTCCCGCTCGGCTTGCGAACCCGAATCCGCGAATGACGCCGGCGCACGGTCGTCGCTCAGTCTCTGCGTGTTGCCACGCGCAATCAGCGCGAGCGCCGCGGCGAGGTCTTCGATGGAAGTATCCAGCGCATCCAGTGTCTGCCGCACGGTTTCTCGTCCCGCGTCCATCTCTTCGCTTTCCAGCGCAGCCGTGATCTTCGCCTGGAAGCGGACCAGGCGCTGGGCGTTGACGTCGCCCACGGTCGGCAAGGTCATGGTTTCTATCGGCTGACGCGTCGCGCGCTCGATGGCACGCAGCATGCCACGCTCGCGCGGCGCGACGAATAGAATGGCCTCGCCCGACCGGCCAGCCCGGCCCGTGCGCCCGATCCGGTGGACATAGGCTTCGGTATCGTGCGGAATGTCGTAGTTGACGACGTGGCTGATACGGTCCACGTCGAGACCGCGGGCCGCTACGTCAGTGGCTGTCAGGATGTCGATCTCGCCGCGTTTCAGGCGGTCAACGATCTGCTCGCGCTGCTTCTGCGGCACATCACCGTTCAACGCAGCCGCCGAAAAGCCTCGCGCTTCCAGGCGCTGGGCGAGCTGTTCCGTTGCAATACGGGTACGGGCAAAGACGATCATGCCGTCGAATTCCTCGACTTCCAGGATGCGCGTCAGCGCGTCGAGCTTGTGCATGCCGCTAACGACCCAGTAACGCTGCCGCGTATTGGCGGCCGTGGTGGTCTTCGAGCGGATCGTGATGTGCTCCGCCTCGCTCATGTGGCGCTCGGCAATGCGCCTGATCGGATTCGGCATGGTCGCCGAGAAAAGCGCTTTCTGGCAGCTCGCCGGGATGCGCTCCATGACGTCGCGCACGTCATCGATGAAACCCATGCGCAGCATTTCATCGGCCTCGTCCAGGACCAGGGTCTGGAGCTGATCGATCTTGAGCGTGCCCTTGCCCAGGTGGTCGATGATGCGACCCGGCGTGCCGACGACCACGTCTGGCCCGCGTTTGAGGCCATTCAGTTGCGGCGCATAGGCCTGGCCGCCGTAAATCGGCAGGACGTGGAACCCCCGCAATCCGCTGGCATAGGTTTGAAAGGCTTCAGCCACCTGGATGGCCAGCTCGCGGGTCGGCGCCAGTACCAGCGCGGCCGGACGGGACTCACCGGGCTTCAACCGGGCCAGGATGGGCAGCGCGAACGCAGCCGTCTTGCCGGTGCCGGTCTGGGCCTGACCGAGCACGTCGCGCCCGGCCAGCAGCGCCGGAATCGTCGCGGCCTGGATCGGTGACGGCGCTTCGTAGCCGAGTTCTCGCAGTGTGGCGAGGAGCTCTGCAGGAAGACCCAGGGCATCGAAGCCCGGAGTGGAGTCGTTGGAATCGGACATGGTTCGGGACTCGAGCGGAATATTCCATGATACCGCCCAAGCCGACCCCGCCGCCCCCGCTGGTCGCGAATTGATTCGAGACCGGATCAATGGGCGGCACCCACGATTTCGAAATCGTGGGTGTGCTGAATCTCCTCAATCTCCGCTGGCGTCCCGGAACCGCGGAGCGGCTCCGGAGCCGGGGCGGTGCTTATCGATTCCAGGCCGGAACGGCTGCGCCCGGCGTCCAGGGCGCCCCGGCTTCGGCAAGCTCGTCTTCGAGGGCCGGAATCCGCTCTTCGACCAGCTGATTAAGTTCGGCGCGCACGTCGGTAAATTCGCGCTCGACGATATCCAGACTCATCTTGTGGGTCGGCGTCGGCCCGTAGGTCGACCGGCCGGTGCCGATCATCGCAACGAACATCCGCTGGCCGATGGTCGGTCCCTGCGGCTCGTTCATTTGCTCCATCGACTCCTTACCCTCGAGTTCTTCGGCGATTTCGTAGAGCCGCTGCGAGACCGTGTAGAGCTCACGGTCGAGTTCACCGACTTCGGCGGTGCTGCGCGCGAGCGCGGTCTGCATCGCCTCGACCCGCGAGCGGGCCTCTTCAATGATCCGGTTGGCTGCCGAGACCTTGCGCTGCATGTCCTGCAGGCGCTTCCAGAACGCAACCGTCTCTTCCGGCTCGGCGCCTTCCAGCACGCCTTCGCGCATCCGCACGACCTCGAAGGAACGCGGCTCGGCCAGCGCGGTGACTTCGCCATCGACACGCCTGGCGAGTTCGACGCTATACGTGCCCGGTGCGACCATGAAACCCTGGGGTTCTCCGAAGCCGCCGGTATCACCGATCGCGTTCGGCGCGGGCATGCGCAAATCCCAGGCCACGCGATGCATGCCTTCTTCGGTCGGGCCTTCGAGACGCCGCACGACCTTGCCGTCGCTGTCGCGCACCGTCAGGATCACCGCCGGTTCGGGCTGGCGGCGTTCGGCCTCGACTTTCTCCCAGCCGGGGAACGGTACGTCCCCGCGCTCCGCGATCAGCGGCTTTTCACGCTCTTGCCGCATTTCGGCCTCGGTCTTGTAGCCTTCGGCCAGGTGGTAGGTGAACACCGCGCCGAAAGGCGGGTTGGGCGCGATGTACATGCTCTGGCCCTGTGAGCCGCGTTCGTTGTTGCCCAGCGGGGTGCGCTGCATGTACCACCACGCATCGCGTGTGTCGAACAACGCAGCTTCCCGTTCCAGTGTCTCGTCGTCGATTTCGCGCAGCACGCTGTAGTCGTCGAGCACCCAGAAGCCCCGGCCGAACGATGCGCCGACGAGGTCGTCTTCACGACGCTGTATGGCCAGGTCGCGAAACGAGATCGTCGGTGCTTTTCCAGCAAGCTTGTTCCACTCGCTGCCGCCGTCGAGGGTGACGAACATCCCGAACTCGGTGGCCGCGAACATCAGCTTCGGATCGACGTGATCCTGGATCACACGCCAGACCAGATGGCGCTCGGGCAGATCGCCGGCGATGGACTGCCAGCTGCGGCCGCGGTTGGTGCTCTTGAGCAGGTAGGGTGCGAAGTCGCCGTACTTGTGGTTGTCGAGCGCAACGTAGACCGTGTCGGCGTCGAACAGGTCGGCCTTGATGTCATTGACGAAGGCGGTGTCGGGCACACCCGGCAGCTTGCCGACCTCGATTTCGCGCCAGCTCTCGCCGCCGTTTTCCGAGACCTGGATCAGGCCGTCGTCGGTACCGGCGTACAGCAGGCCTTCCTCGACCGGCGATTCGGCCAGGGAGGTGATGGTGTTGTAGTTCGACATCGCAAAGGTATCCCATGGCGCATCCCAGCTCCACTGGCGACCCATGACGTCGAGCTCGATGCGTTCCTGGTCGCGCGTGAGATCACCCGAAATCCGGGTCCAGCTGTCACCGCGATCCTCCGAGCGCCAGACCCGTTGCGAGGCATGGTAGATCCGCGCCGGCTCGTGCGGGCTGACCAGGATGGGGGCGTCCCAGTTGAACCGGTTCGGCGCCTCGTCCTGCCCGACCTGCGGCTGGATATAGACGATTTCGCCGGTGGTGCGGTCGTAGCGAACCAGGTTGCCCTGCTGCCAATGGGCGTAGACGATGTCGGGGTTTCCCGGTTCGGTCGCCGGTTGGTGGCCATCGCCGAACAGGATGACTTTCCAGTCCGAATTGCGAATGCCCGAGATGTTGTCGGTGCGCACCGGCCCGCCCTGGGTGTTGTTGTCCTGCGTGCCGCCGTATACGTTGTAGAACGGCTTGTCGTCATCGACGGCGACCTTGTAGAACTGGGTCACCGGCAGGTTGTCGATGAAGCGCCAGGTCGCGGCATGGTCGAAGGTCTCGTAGAGCCCACCGTCGGTGCCGATGAGCAGATAGTTCGGATCGTTTTTCCGGAACGCCAGGGCGTGGTTGTCGACGTGCTTGGAGTCGTCGGCAATCGACTCCCAGGTCGCGCCGCCGTCATCGGACACCGAAGCGCGCACGTCCATGAAATAGATCCGGTCGAAGCGGTGCGGGCTGGCGTAGATCTCCTGGTAATAGTGCGGACCGGTGCCGCCGGCGATGCGGTCGGACATCTTCTTCCACGAGGCACCGCGGTTGTCGGAGCGCCACACCCCGCCTTCGCGGCGGTTGGTTTCGATCGCCGCATACAGCACCTCGGGCTTCTGTGGCGAAATCGCCAGCCCGATCTTGCCCAAGTTGCCTTCAGGCAATCCCTTTTTCAGCTCGGTCCATGTCTCGCCGCCGTCACTCGAACGATAAATGCCCGAGTTCGGTCCGCCGCCAACGTAGGTCGCGACGGTCCGGTGACGCTGCCAGGTGGCCGCGTACAGCACGTTCGGGTCGCTCGGGTCCATGACCAGGTCGGTCGCACCGGTCCAGACATCGTCGCCTTCGTCACCGACCAGCGTCCGCGTCCAGTTCTCGCCGCCGTCGGTGGTCTTGTACAAGCCGCGCTCACCGCCGGAACTCCACAGCGGGCCCTCGGCGGCAACCCAGACGATGTCGGAATCTTCGGGATGAATGATGATCTTGGCGATGTGCTCGGAGCCCTCGAGCCCGACCTTGTTCCAGCTCGCGCCGCCGTCGTGGCTGACGTAGACGCCGTCGCCGTAGCCGACGTGGCGGCCGCCGACGTTCTCGCCAGTACCCACCCACACGGTACTGGGGTTCTTCGGATCGAGCGTGATCGCGCCGATCGAGTACGAGCCCTGCCCATCGAAGATCGACTCCCAGGTCGTGCCCGAGTTGGTGGTTTTCCACACGCCGCCGGAGCCTACCGCGACGTACCAGACGTTGTGGTTGTCGGGATGTATGGCGATGTCGGCGATCCGTCCGGACATGAACGCCGGGCCGAGGGTGCGCAACTCCAGTCCGGCCAGCGCCTTCTCCAGCGCCGACTTCTGTTCATCCTCGCCGTTGCCATTGTCTTGGGCCATCGCGTGCGAGCCGGCAAGCCCGGCGCCCAGCAAGGCGATGAAAACCAGTGATGCAAGAGTTCGATAGATCTTCATTTGCGTCCTCACGGGATCCTGTATCTTAAGTAGAACACCCAGGTTCGAGAAGCTGCCATGGAAGGGTCAGCCCGAACCGGAAACATCCTCTTCGTTAAACGCTGCAAGGTGGAACTCTACGGCCTCTTCGACCTCCCGGACACCGGGCTCCATCAGTTTCGGGACGTCACCGCCTGCCAGCACTTCCAGAACGGCATGCGCCCCATGAGAAAGCGAGGTGAGGTTATAACCGCCTTCCAGAACAAGGGCCAGACGCCCCTGGCAGTGCTGATCGGCAATCTCCTGCACGATCCGCGTGATCACCTTGAAACCATCGTAGGTCAGGTTCAGTGCCATATCGTTTCGGTGCGGATCAAATCCGGCTGAAACAAGCACCAGCTCGGGTTTGAAGTATTCGGCCGCCGGCACGAGAATTTCTCGAAACACCTTCTCGAAGGCAATGTCCCCGGCGGACTCCGGAAGGGGCACGTTGATGGTGTAGCCCTCCCCCAGGCCATCCCCCACTTCTTCCAGGTGTCCCGAACCGGGATAGAACGGCGCGGCACAGTGCGTGTCGAAAAACAGCACATCCGGGTCTGCCCAGAAAATATCCTGCGTGCCATTGCCATGGTGGGCGTCCCAGTCAATGATCAGGACGCGCTCCAGGCCCAACTTTGCCTGGGCATGCGCGGCAGCCACGGCAACATTGTTGAGCAGACAAAAACCGCGCGCACGCACGGGCTCTGCATGGTGGCCAGGCGGGCGAACCAGCGCGAATGCACTATCTGACTCACCCTTTACAACGCTTTCCACAGCAGCAATTGCATTGCCGGCGGCCGCGGTGGCTGCATCAACACTGGAGGGAGAAACGGCTGTTGTATCCCGATCAAGCCAGGCGCGTTGACCCGCCAGTGAGAAAATATGGTCCAGGTATGAGGTTGTATGCACCCGTGCAAGCTGGTCATAGCTGGCCGGTTTGGCACCTGTGCGAATCTGCACCCCGGCAATGGGATTTTCATCCAGATGCGCTTTGATTTCGGACAGGCGCCCCGGGTGCTCGGGATAGCTCCATTTGAAATCCAGCCCCTCGAGAACGGTCCTGACGCGCTTCTCCACCCGACTGGGCAGGAAGGGAAGCTCTACTTCGGGGTTGTGCTCAAGCATGATCTCGTCAAAAAACACATGAACGCTGCGATCGCCAATCACGTGACTCTCCCACTTTCGAAAAATCGTAATTCAGGGAAACCTCTGGAGTGACAGGTTGCCGATGCCATCGCTACTCCAGGGCGGCTTTTACGGTCGAAGTGTGTGCCGCGGCGTGAACGCCCGTGGTCTTGAACCCCAACTTCGTCCAGACCGCCTTGGCTTGCTTGTTTGTTGCCGAGTATTCGAGGACCAGTTCATGCGCATTGTGGCTTTCGGCAAACGCCACCAAATGCTTCAGCAGAGCGCTGAAAACGCCGCGGCTGCGAAAATCGGGCTCAACCCACACATCATCGATAACGCCCGTTCTATACTCCTCCGGCTCTGCCTGTTCCCAGATGCCCTGACTGCGATAGACATAGACATATCCCATGCCGACAAGACCCGCCTCGGGGCTATCCGCAACAAACAACCGTTTGTTCTCATCGTCCAGCGCTGAGCGCAGAATTTCCAAAAGGCGCCGGGATTCTTTTTTCTTGAGCTTCCGTGGTCCAGAACCAGCGACGTGGAGCGCAAGTTTGGCGAGGAACTCCACAAGCACCGGAAGGTCGGCCTCGGCTGCCTTCCTGATCGTAACTGATTGTTTTCGCGCTCTTTTCTCTGCCATGAATGCTATTGAGACTCCCAGCAACATCTTGCCCTGCCGCTTGATTAATGTACAGCAAAACAACATTCTGGTCAGATGACAGGGAACCCGACCACGGACAGGGACGTCGTCGTCATCGGCGCCGGGGCTGCCGGACTGATGTGTGCACTGAAAGCCGGAGCACGCGGGCGAGGCGTGCTCGTGCTCGACCATGCCAACAAGGTTGGCAAGAAGATCCTGATGTCCGGGGGTGGGCGCTGCAACTTCACCAATATCCACTCCACGCCTGAGCACTTTCTCTCGGCCAATCCGCACTTCTGCAAGTCGGCGTTGAGCCGATACACGCCGTGGGATTTCATTGCGCTGGTTGAAAAGCACGGCGTGCCTTTCCACGAAAAGAAACTCGGGCAGCTCTTCTGTGATCGATCCTCGAAAGACATCGTGTCACTGCTGCTGGCCGAATGTGAAGCGGTCGGAGTAGAGGTTCGTACACACTCACCGGCAGAGATTGAACAGCTCGGCCCGCCGCATTGCCTGAAAGTGGACTCGGAAACCATTCATTGCGAATCTCTGGTGATTGCCACCGGCGGATACTCGATTCCACGCATGGGCGCAACCGGATTCGGTTTCGACCTGGCCCGCTCGCTGGGACTGGCCATCCAGCCGACCCGGGCTGCCCTGGTACCCTTCGTGCTGGAGGGCCGCAAGCTCGACCAGATCGAAGGGCTCGCCGGGATATCGGTCGACACCGCCAGCGAGGCCAGTGGCGCCACGTTCCGGGAGAACATCCTGTTTACTCACAAGGGCCTGAGCGGCCCAGCCATGCTGCAGGTGTCGTCGTACTGGCAGCCGGGCGAGCCGGTAACCATCGACTTGCTGCCGGATCTCGACCTGGTCCAGCACTTGCGCAACGCGCGTCGACAGCGGCCGCGCACTCACCTCAAGAACGTGCTGGTCGAGCACCTGCCGCGCCGGCTGGTTCAGCGGTGGTGCGAATTGTGGCTCGGCGACCGACCGATGGCCGAGATCGGCGATGAGGAGATCGCCAATATCGCGGGCCACCTCAAGCCCTGGCGCGTGTGGCCGGCCGATACCGAAGGCTACCGCACGGCCGAGGTCACGCTGGGGGGCATCGATACCGATGCCCTGTCTTCGAAAACCATGGAATGCCGCGATCACCCAGGCCTTTTCTTTATCGGCGAAGTGGTGGATGTAACCGGCCATCTCGGTGGCCATAATTTCCAGTGGGCCTGGGCTTCGGGCCATGCGGCCGGCCAGGTCGTATAGGGTCAGATCGCGAAGCCACCCGGCGTGAAACGGCGCAGTTAAAAAAAGGCGGCCCCGGGGGGCCGCCTTGTAGTCTTACCTTCTGCGATTCAGATCAGAAAACGACCTGGGCAGTGTTGGAGCAGGTGGAGGTGCCCGCCTCGCAGATTTCGAAAGTATAGCTGCCGCCACCGCGGTTTTCACTCGACCAAGTGTAAGCGCCGTCATTTGCGGTGGTGGTGTGGAACGCACCGTTGACGTAGACATCCACATCCGTCGACGCGCCATCCCAGGTGAGATCTGCGTGGTGACGACCCTTGACCTTGTAGCCCGTGGCCGACAGGGTGATGCCATCGCTGACCGGCTCGCTGACCGTAACGCTCTGGCTCGAGCTGTCCGTCTGCCCGGCACTGTCGGTGACGGTGAGGGTCACCGTGTAGGTGCCGCCTGCCGCGTAGGTGTGGCTGGCGGTGGAGCCGGAAGCCGTTGCGCCGTCACCGAAGGCCCAAGCGTAGCTGGAGATGCCGTTGTCGTCCGACGAACTCGTGCCGTCGAAGGAACAGCCGAGATCGGTGCAGCCGTATGTGAAGGACGCGGTGGGCGGATCATCCGTGGTGGTGGTTGAAACGGTTACGCTGGAACTGGCGCTGTCAGTGGCGCCATCATCGTCAGTCACTGTAAGCGTGACGGTATACGTGCCGTCCGCGCCGTAGGTATGAGACGGGTTCTGCGCCGTGGAGCTTGAGCCATCGCCGAAGTCCCAGCTCCATGAGCTGATGCTGCCGTCACTGTCGCTGGAAGTATCGGTGAAGTCGCAGGTCAGCTCGGTGCAGCTGAACGTGAAACTGGCGCTTGGCGGTGTATTGGTGGTTCCACCACCGATTAAATCGACCGCAGCCTTGGCCTGGACGAGACCGTATCCGTAAGAATCATCACGCCCGGCAGCACCCAGATCTTCCGCGGTGACCTGCAAAACATTTCGGATATCGTTGTTGGTCAAAGTGGTGTCGGTACTCCAGACCAGCGCAGCAACCGCTGACACGTGTGGCGTTGCCATCGAGGTGCCGTTGTAATAGTCGTAGTTGCCGCTTTCCACGGTTACCGCCACGGTATTGCCGGTGCGACCTGACAGTTGCGCTCCGCTGGTGTCTGAGACCCCAACCGAGGGTATGGTGGTTGCCGTGGGGTCACTCAGGGCGCCGAACAGCATGCCGCTGACATTGTTGTAGATAACTGCGGCGACACCGCCACCGGCTTCACAGGCAAGTGTCTTGTCTTCAAAGGAAATATTGCCGCGCTCAATCAGGCAGACCTGACCACCGCCGCCGGGGCAGGTACTCTCGCCCAGACCGCAATCGACCAGCGCGCCTGAAGCTGTACCGGTCGTCGTGCCCTGCATCGCTGCAGCTTCGAATCCGGCACCGTCGGAATTGTCTGTAACGCTGACATTGAAGCCCATGCCCATTGGGACGGTCGACAGAACGCCAACACCCGGCGCCGCCAGTTCAACCGCCGCATTTTTCTGCGAGAAATCGGCCACGACCTTGTTGTCGTCAATAGCCGCCACAGAAACCACTGAATCATAGCTGGCGGGATAGCTGTTGTTGGTGGTGCCATCGTTACCAGCAGCTGCAATCGAGAGAATGCCATAGTTGTCGTTCAGATCCTGAAAGGCTGCATCCTCGGTCGAACTGGCGCAGCTGAAAGGTCCGCCACGGCCGCTGTCGGAACAACCCAGGCTCATGCTGATGATATTGGCACCTGCGTTAGCGCAGGTATAGGCAGCGTCGACCAGGTCCGAGGAATAAGTCCAGGCGCAGTCGGAACCACCGAAGACCTTCACGATATGCAGACCAATCTGGCCGCTGGGGTTCACACCCACGACGCCAACGCCATTACCCCCGATCGCTGCGACGGTCCCCGCCACATGGGTGCCGTGACCGCAAGCGTCGACTGACCATTGCCCGCTGCCGGAATCGTTGGTTCCGCTAAGATTGAGATTTCCACTCAGGTCTTCGTGCGAGGCGTCTATGCCAGAGTCAATGATGCAGACGGTCCGACTCGCGGTATTGCTGTCACTGACCTGGTCCGCCTGGACCATGGCAATGCCATAAGGTGAGACTTCGCCGAATGGGTAGCGGCGCTGGTCAACTTCGATATCGAAATTGGGATTACTGGAAAGGGCAGTAACGGCCTGATCAGGCAAGTAAGCTGCAACGGCACCAAGCCGATCAAGGGTACGTACAACATTGCCCTGATTCTGTATGACGGCGCTCTGTGCCTGTGCGGTATTTCCGTTCTTGGCCGTAATGATATAGCGGCCGTCTTCAGCCGCCTCCGATATGCCCATAGCGAGCATCAAAGCAGCCGCCAGGGCCGTTGTGATCAAGAAACGAATCATATGCGCTCTCCCGAGAAGGATGTTGAAGCTACATTGGGGGGGGGGGAAGCCCTGCCGGCGATTTAAAAATATGAATCAAAAAGTATACTTTTTACCGCACATCAGGGACTTACCCGAGCTTACACCCGCACCCGCGGCAAGTCAAAATCCCGAGTATTTCTGGCTGCGCACCCTATTCGAAACGGTCGCAGAAGATACCGCAGACGTGCCAACCCAGACCCTGAATGACATTCTGAGTGGTTTCGGCGTTGTCCTGGCTGCGCCAGGCCATCGCCACGCGATCGCCAACGCCACCGATTCCGGGGAATCCCTGACTGTTTACAGTCCAGGTGTTGATCAGCATCTGGGGACCGGCGAAGGAATCAACGCCATTGACGACCCGGCCCTCGATGCTATCGGGCTCGTTGTCCGGGCCGACACTTGACTCGCTCTGCCAGAGGACAAAGAAATTGTCGCCATACCCTGCCACCTTCGGCCAGTCCTGGTTTCCGTCAACAAGAGAGTTGATGCGGAAGTCCGGCCCAAGCGCTGCCAAAGTCGAACCGAAGAGGCGCCCACGGACTTCGGCTACAGTTCCCGGAGTGGTGTCGGTTCCTTCGGAATCGGTCCAGACAATCAGCACCCGACCGTCGTCAGACGAGGCCACTGCGCTTTCGTCACGGGGAGCGTTGACGGCGATAGTATTGACCTGGAATTCGTCACCCACGGGCGTGCCATTAGCGGCGAATCGACGAGCATGAATCTCGGGATTGGCCCAGACCACGACGAACCCGCCATCCGCAAGCGGCGCCACGTCACAATCGCGGACGGAGCCGGTATACAGCGCGTTGACCTGAAACTGATCACCGTTGGGCGTGCCGTCGGGGTTAACCAGACGCGCCTGGATCGTGATGTTGTTGAAGCCCGCAGTCTGTGTATTGTCGCTCTCCCAGCAGGCCACGTAGCCGCCACCACCCAGGGCCGAGACATTCGCACTGATATCGATCGCAATTTCCGGTAGCAGCGCACTCAGTACTCGCTCGCTGCCGACCTTTTGGCCGTCGGCATCGTAGGCCTGACTGCGCACCACCCGGCGATCGAAGTTATCCTCGGGCATGGGCGGCTCGCCGCTCTGCCAGATCACCAGGAACGAGTTGTCAGCCGCGACCGCGATCCGCGCCAAGTCCTGTGTGGAGTCGGTGTAGGTGTTGACCGTGACGGGATCGATCAGCGGCGTGCCACCGACATCGAAAATCCGCATGAAAACATCCTGGCCTGCCACGCCTCCGTTTGAGTCCCAGACGAAGATCTTGCGCCCGCGATAGTCCACTGCGGCATCCGGGTAGCGCGGATCGCCGCCCGGCTTGACCGCAAGCGGGCCATCAACCCAGAGTTCGGAATCGGGTTCGCCAGGGTGTTCAGCTCGGGCCTGAGGCGCGGCGGCGGCCAGTACAAGCAGACTGGCCAGCAGCGCGGAGTGCGTTAGCACGCGGGTACGATCGGACATCGCTCTCTCCCTTACCGCAACAAAGCGGCAGACCCCTTGCATTTCAAATAGCACAGGACCGGGCACAGGTCAAGACGCTCCGCGTCATAGTCAAAGAATCACGAATTTCCTGGCGTTTTCGGAATTGCTTACACTAGACCTTTCGCGCCACAGCGAACCGTGCATCTGACAGCCAGTGTTCAAGAAATTCATTCTCAATCACCGCCGCCAGATGGCTGCCGGCGATGGCAAGGGCCGGACCAGTGAGCGCGTGCGCCGGTGGCTGCGACGTTCCGGCTGCCTGACCTTCAAGCGCGAGCCCATTGCACGCGGCATCGGCGTCGGCCTTTTTGTCGGTCTGACCCCGACGGTCGGGCTACAGACCATGTTGATGCTGGCAGGCTGCCTGCTGATACGCGGCAATTTTCCAGCCGCATTCGCCATCTCCTGGGTCAGCAACCCAGTCACCCTGCCCCCGATGATCTACGCCTACCATGAACTGGGAGAATGGCTGTTCGGGTCCTGGGCGCAAACCTTGTTCAAGGGCTCCGATGCGATCGACAATGCGCTGATTGCGGTGTTGAGTACGGTCCTGGGCACGCTCCTGATCGCCATCCCCATCGCGCTGATCGGCTACTTCGCCTCGCTGGGCATATCGGAGGTCTGGCACCGCCGCCGCCACCGGGCCCGGGAGAAACGCCGCCAAGCCGCCCGAGACGAGCGTGAATCCTGAGTTCCTGGTCACCACAGTTCGGTATCGAACAGACTTGGCGGCCGCAGGCCACGTACATTCCATTCCAGTACATCGGCACGCTAATGCTTCAAAGGAGAAGATCAGATGAACAATACTCACGGGACGAAAAAAGGCACCCGGATTCTTAGCGCACTTTTCGCACTGCTGTTCGCCCTCGGCGGCAGCGCCATGCTGACCGGTTGCGAAGACCAGGGTCCCGCTGAAGAGGCTGGCGAGGAAATCGATGAAGCTATCGACGACACTGGCGACGCGATCGAAGATGCAGGAGACGACATCGACGATGAAACCGACAACGGCTAAGGCTCGATGCGGCCTGTCATCACTTGCAGTTCAGTGAGGCTCATCCGCGTCATCGCGCGCGCTATCTAGGCTGGCTTCTTCCGGCAACGGCGGTCCGGTAAAGATAAGGCTGAATTGCTCGGCGATTTCTATGATGCGGGGCACCCAGGCCTGCGACTAGTCACTCGAAGCCTTGAATTCATCCATCGCATTGTAGATATTGTCACGCCAGCCAACCGGATCCTTGATGCCAAAGAATTTGACCTCGGCATGGTCGGAACCCGAGGAATAGAATAAGAGATCACCAACCCCGAAAATCCGCTGGAATATACTCTGGTCGAGCTCGACACTGCGAAGATCGTTGATTCGAATGCTTTGCTGGTTTCTGGAAATGATTCCTTGGTGCCTGGAAACACGATTACCTTCGATCGTGAACTTCCAGGAAAACCGCTTGAATACCACGACACCGAGCGTTAGCAGTGCAAGAACAAGGAGCACACCGGCAACGACAACACTCTCGGCCACCCATTCCATGACAACGCTAGCCAGGGATGCAAGCAACAGCAAGAGTGCCAATGTCAATCCCGCCCAGTAGTTTCGCCACGCCGGGCGAAGCTGTACGTCGATACTCGGCATGCTGAATCTCCCGTCCGCTGATATTGCAGATGTGTCGAACCGGGAGTCTACCGCTTACCACGCGCACCGTGCAAAATCAGCGGAACAAGACACGATTGCGCAGTCAGGCAGTGTGCCTTGACAGGCTTCATCGCAGTTCGACCAGCTCAGACAGAAGCACTCATGCTCAAAGTGGCCGATCCCTGTCAACGGTGGATTAAGGGCGCTTCATTTGCTGGCGCTGCACACGCCAGCGTTCAAGCTGCGCCTGGATCGGCTCCGGGGCCACGACCTGCGGATTGGAATGGGGCGAAATGCCTTCGTCTTGTTCGCGCTCCTGAACCCGCTCTACAGCAGCGTCGAACGCGGCCCGAAAATCATCTGTCTCGCTCAGCGAATCGGCCAGGTAAGCGCGACCGAAATAGGTTAGATCGGCTTCGTCGGAACAGCCGAACGAGGTGCGGTCTGACGCGGCGGCCGCAATGATCATGGTGGTGTCATCTCGAATCGACTCGATGAAGCCGCCGGCATAGCAGGCCGAAACCACGACGACCTTCCATTTAATGCCGCTGGCGACCAGCATTTCGCCGAGTTCATCGGCGGCCAGGTCAGGCAGCATCATGTCGTTGAAATCAAGCACAAATCGATGGTCCTGGCTACCGTGGCTGGTCATGTAGACAAACAGAATGTCTTCGTCGTCCATGCGGTCGGCGAGCGTAATGAGCGTTTGTTCGAGACTGGTGCGCGTGGCCATGGGAATGCGTTCATAACTCGTGCGGCTGTTGACCAACGAGACCGAACGATTCTCAGTGCCGAACCGCGCATCGAACAAGTCAACGGCAAATGCCACCTCGCGCCGAAATACTTCCTGACTACCGTCACCGCCTACGGCGAGTAAATACAGATCGATTTTGTCAGGATTGCCGGGGTCGATCTCGGCAAGTGCGCTATCGAGTAGCTCCCCCTGGTTGTAGAGAACCGTCTCAACTGCCTGTCCACGACGGCCCGTTTCGGAACCCCCGTCGACGAGAGAGCCGTAGCGCCATATGCCGGTTTCGGCTTCACCGCCGTCGGCCGATGTCAACGTTCCCTCACCATGACGAAAACCGTATTCGAATTCGCCTTCATACACGCCGCCATCGGCGTATTCCATACGTCCGGACCCGTTCGGCTCGCCCTGATGAAATTCGCCGGTGTAGACATTGCCCTGAGTGTCGACGCGGCGACCCTGGCCCTGCAAGCCGCCATTGACGAACCGGCCCTCGTCGGTCGTACCATCAGCGTGGGTATAGGTGCCCTGAACCTGATCCCCTTCCTCGAACAACCCCTCGCGGACTTCGCCGTAGCGCGTTTCAAGACGCCCGTCGCCATGAAAATACCAGTTCTTCATCTCGCCTTCGTAACGGTTGCCGTTACCGTCGGTGTAGGTACCCTCAACGAATACATCTCGCTCGAAACGCCCCTCAAAGGCCTCACCCCCCGGTGCCTCCAGACGCCCGTCACCGTGCATCATCCCCGCCTGGAATTGGCCCTCATATACATCGCCGCTGGCGGCCTCAAGCTCCCCATCGCCCGACATCAATCCATCTTCGAACTCGCCGACATAGCGTGCGCCGTTCTCCCACTCAATTTCGCCCTCCCCATGTAAGCGTCCGTCAACCAGCGGCCCGAAATAGCGGCCCCCATCGGCCAGAACGACGTCAGGTGAATTGGACAGCGCGAGCAGCGAAACCGACACAACCAGCAGCAAGATCACGCTGGCGATGCTGGCGCGCACGAAGCTATTGGTCATTTCAAATCCCAGAATTCATTCAAGCTACAGACTACCCGAAATGGCGTTCGTCAGAAACGCGAGACATCTTCCACAAACTCAGTCGCCCTGCTTCCATTCAGACCCACCCAGCACCATTTCGCCGCCTTGCAGCAATTCAGAACCATTCATCCTTCATCGCAAGACAGGTGTCGTCCATGCGCTCTAGAATCTCGAGGTCGCGGGCGACAGCAGGCAATTCCCAGTGGAAAAAATAGCGGGCCGCCTGCATCTTGCCGCGATAGAAATTGCGATCTGCCTGACCGATATCGGCATCGAGCCGGGCGGCGGCAACATTGGCCTGCCTGAGCCACATCCAGGCCACCACGACATGGCCGAACAGATGCAGATAGACCGAGGCGTTGGCCAGGGCATTATCAGGCCCCACCTCGCCCAGCGCTTGACCGAGCCTGCGCGTCACCGCGCCGACCCGTTCGATGGTTTCCCCCAGTGACTGCGCCCACTCTTCACAGTGCGTGTCGGCGGCCGCCCTTATGTCGGCCTGAATCGCGCCGAACAGCAGTTCGAGCCCCTTTTTCTGCCAGACCTTGCGGCCCAGCAGGTCCAGGGCCTGGATGCCGTTGGTGCCTTCGTGGATTGGGTTGAGGCGATTGTCGCGCCAGCATTGCTCGACCGGGTACTCGCGGGTGTAGCCGGCACCGCCGTAGACCTGGATGGCCAGGTCGTTGGCCCGGGTGCCGTATTCGGACGGCCAGGCCTTGATGACCGGCGTGAGCAGGTCAAGCAGTTGCCGGGCCCGTTCGCGTTCGTCCCGTTCCGGATGGGTCTGGCTGTCGTCGACCAGCCTCGCGCCGTAGAGACACAAAGCGAGCGCACCCTCCACCCAGGCCTTCTGTGCCAGAAGCATCCGCCGGACATCGGCATGCTCGATGATGGGGACCGGCGCGCTGGCCGGATCCTTGTTCGAAGCGGGGCGTCCCTGAAGCCGTTCGCGGGCGTAGTCGAGACTGTGAAGGTAACCGCGATAGCCGATGGCCGCTGCGCCGAAACCGACACCCAGGCGGGCCTCGTTCATCATCTGGAACATATATTTCAGGCCCTGGTGCGGCTCGCCCACCAGGTAGCCGTGGCACGGCGCGTCGTCGCCGAAGCTCAGGGCGGTGGACGTGGTTCCGCGGTAACCCAGCTTGTGGATCAGCCCGGCCAACGAAATTCCATTGCGTTCAGCCGGACTGCCGTCGGCGTCCAGCCGGTACTTGGGCACGATGAACATGGAAATGCCCTTCACGCCGGCGGGTGCGCCCTTTATGCGGGCGAGTACCAGGTGAATGATGTTGTCGGCGAGTTCGTGTTCGCCACCTGAAATGTAGAGCTTGGCGCCCCGGATCAGGTAATGATCGTCCTCAGTGGGCGTGGCCGAAGTGGTCAGATCGGCCAGTGAGGAACCAGCCTGCGGTTCGGTCAGCGCCATGGTGCCTGTAAACCGGCCGTCGAGCATGGGCGGAAGGTAGGTCGAGCGCTGCAACTGAGACCCGAACAGCCGGATCACATTGGCCGCCGCCATGGTCAGGAAGGGATAGCCGGCGGTCCCGGGATTGGCCGCAACGAAAAAGCCATTGCAGGCGGTCATGACGCTCTCGGGCAGCTGCATGCCTCCGAGCGCCTCGTCGTAGCGCCCGGCAATGAAACCGGCCTCGGCATAGGCGTTGATCGCTTCCTTGACCTCGGGCCGCATCTTGACCCGCCCGTCGACGAAACGTGGTTCCTCGCGGTCGGCCACAGCGTTGTGCGGCGCGAATTTCTCCCTGGCGATGCGATCGGCCGAATCGATCACCGCGTCGAAGGTGTCACGATCATGCTCGCGAAACCGCTCCCGCTCGCACAGCCCAGCCGTATCCAGCACCTCGTAGAGCTGGAATTCGAGATCCCGCCGATCGAGCAACGCTTCGGTCATGAACAATCTCCCTTGTTAAGCATAGATCCGGACAGCTCCGGAGAGCTCAATGACTATCGGCACAGGCCATCAGGATGACACTGTTCGATAATACCGATTGGTGATCGGGAACAGTACATTGAACATCTCAGCATGCATTCGTTTCAGTCTGACAGGGGCGGCACTCATTTACTCGATGGCTATTTTGGCTGACGAAGCGCCCGCCAGCCTGGAAACGACCATTGCCTCGCTCGACACGGCTCTTTTCGAAGCATTCAACAATTGCGAAGATCCGGAAGAGTTGGCGCGGCATGAGGCCTTTTTCGCCGAGGACGTCGAGTTCTATCATGATCAGGGTGGAGCGACCTTCTCACGCGACGAGATGATCGAAGCAACGCGTAAAAACGCCTGCGGAAACTACTGGCGCGAGCGCATCGAGGGCAGTCTGGAGATCCACCCGATCGCGAACTTCGGCGCCATTGCGATCGGCAAGCACCGGTTCTGCGAATTCGCCACCGGCGATTGTCCGGGCGTGGCGGAATTTACCACCATCTGGCGCAATGATGGACACCGCTGGCGAGTCACGCGGGTTCTAAGCTACGGCCATCGTCCGAGCGAATAGCAAGAAGCGTTCCTGTTTTCCCTGCGGATGGCACCCGCGTCGCTGACGCACATCGCGTGGTCGCCCGGCCCGGGTTCGTCCTCGCCGGGGGATACATTTTCAGACAGCAGCCGATCCCGGAGATGATCTCAGTCCCTGATCAGCTGGACCTACTCCGCCTAAGGCGAAGTGGCAAGAAGCAACGGGATACATAGCGTCATGAATCGCACTATCACCAGATCACAAGATTTCAGCCAATCAATCTGGCCACCAAAGCCTGGTCGGGGAAATTGGAGAGGAACCGGATGTGGTGGAAGACTGCCCCGCGCCGCGCGATAATCAGTCGGCCGTCGTTGTTGTCCCGCGCGAAGTTGCCACCGCCAGCCACTCGTCCCAGCGCGGGTCAGTCCCCAGCGGCCGCAGGAACTCCGACGCCAGGGCAAAGCTTATGTACTCGCGCCGCGCCAGGTAGCCCTCTTCCCGTAACCTGTAGCCACGCTGCAGCCATTCGAAGGCCGGATTCGGGAGTCCGGCGAAGGCATACAGTTCGGCGAGACGTAGTTCCGGCAAGTCCATGGAAGCAGCCTGCAGACGTGCCACAACCTCGGCATCCGGCAAAGTACCGTCGATCACTACCCGAGCCATGGCCTCCAACCAGTCGGCTTCCGCCGTATCGCCCAGTTCCCGGGACAGTGCCAGGGCCGCCTGCGGATCGCCTTCCAGCAGGTGGAGCCGACCCAACATGTGGTGCAGGATCTGCTGGACCCGTTCTCCCTGCAGCAGACGTAGGGATTGCTCGATCAGTTCGCGGGCTTCGGCAAACTGGCCGTTCATGATCAGCAAGTTGGCCAGGTTGAAGCGATTGACAGCGGACAGCGGATCGATGGCCAGGGCCTCGCGCATCAGGGACACGGCCTGGTCCAGATCATTCCGCGCCTTGGCCATCCCAGCCAGGTTGCCCAGAATCAGGGCATTGTTGCGGCCCCGAGCCACGGCCTTGTCGAACAACTCCCTGGCGGTATCGACCTCTCCCTTGTAGTAATACCATTGGGCCAGTCGGGAATAAGCCTCCGGGTGTTCCGGGTCCAGCGCGATGGCGCGTTCGGCAGCCGACCGCATTTGCTCCAGGGCTTGTGCTTCCGGCATCTCGCCATGCGCTGCCAGAAGGTAATAGGCACCGGCCAGCCCGGCCCAGGCTTCGACCATATCCGGATCCAGTTCCACGGCTTCCCGGAACAGCGCCTGGGCTTGCAGCAGATCGCCGGTTTCCCTGCGGTGCAGCAGGAAGCGTGCCTCCACGTTGCGGGCATAGGCTCGCGGATCAGTGAGCCGCGGCTCGCGGGCTTCCATGTCGCCGGCCAGGCTGATCTCAAGGGCGCTGGCAACCGATCGGGCAATGTCGTCCTGGATGATGAAAATGTCGCCCAGTTCGCGCTCGAAGGTTTCGGACCAGAGGTGTGAGCTGTTGCCGGCATCAATAAGCTGCGCGGTCACGCGGATGCGGTTACCGGACGATCGTACACTGCCTTCCAGCACGTGGGTCACATTCAGGGTCGACGCCACCGTGGCGATATCCGGGAACTGGCCCTTGAAGGAAAATGACGAGGTTCGGGCTATCACTCGCAATTCAGGCAGGCCGGCCAGCACATTGATCAACTCCTCGGTAATGCCGTCGGCCAGGTAACCCTTGTCGCCGGCGGCACTGAGATCGGCGAAGGGCAATACCACGACGATTGCGTCACGGTCAGCCGGGATCTCGTCACCCGACGGGAGACCGCCATACCAGGGATTAAACCACCATGCGGCGGCCACCGAAAGCAACACCAGGATCATCGCCGCCAGTCTTGTCGGGCGACCACGGGGCTCGTCCAGGTCGTTTTCCGCCAGGGGTTCCGGCTTGACGCGGAGGCGATAGCCACGTCGCGGCAGGGTCTCGATGAGGCGGCGGAAGCGCTGGTCGCCGCCGGCAAGCACCAAGTGCCGCCGGAGCTGGTAGATGCACCGGGAAACCACATCCTCGGTCACCACCCGGTCATGCCAGATCCGGTCCAGCAACTCCGTGCGGGTCACGACACCACCTGCGGCGATGACCAGGGCTTCAAGCACCTGCATGACCTTGGGATCGACGCGCTCACTACCGCCGGGACCAACAATCCGGCCAGTGGCCACATCCACTCGAAGCCCGTCAAGGCGGAACCGACCAACTGGCTCCCCATCTGCAGCGGCATGCGTCGTCTCGTCCATAAACAGGATCCGCATGGTCCCCATCAGAAGAATATCAATGTTCCATCAGGATTGACAATCGCCTGCAGCGCATCAAGGAAACGGAGGGCCCGCACACCGGCCAGGAATACTGAATCCCGTTTGAAATCAGCCCGATATCAGGGCTTCGTCAGGACATTTGGGGCACCGCCCCCTCACAGTGATTCTCCGGGGCAATGACCCCGCTTAGGGACAATCCAGTGCGCACAGTCGACATTCCTGCGCACAGGAATCCCTCTCAAAGCACTCAACGCTACCGGAGGAACCCATGAAGCCACTCAGAATCACATACCTACTCACCGCCATCGCCATCGCCGGCTGGCCGCACCTGGCCGGCGCGGACGCGGTTACCGACTGGAATGCCAATGCCGGGGAAATCGCCAAGGCAGCGGTCATCTCTCCGGCGCAGGATCCATTTCATGAATCGCGCATCTACGCCATGGTGCATATCGCGATCCACGACGCCCTGAACGCCATCGATCGCAGGTCCCGTCCCTATGCATTCGACGGCCATGCGCCCGGTGCCTCGGCCGACGCCGCGGTGGCCGCCGCAGCCCACGGAGTGCTGGTGGCGGAACTGCCCGGCATCCCCGATGTATTCGCCGCTGCAGTTCCCGGCGCGGTGGCACTGGCAGACGCTTACTACGCAGACGCGCTGGCGGCGATACCCGACGGCCCGGCCAAATCCGACGGAATTTCAATCGGACAACAGGCGGCCGATTCGATCGTGGCACTTCGCACCGGAGACGGGGCGGATGCCGAGTTTCTCGACTTCGCCTTCCCCGAGGGCACGGCGCCGGGCGAGTACCGGTTTACCGAGGGTTTGCCGTTCGCCGCGGCACCAGCATGGGGCGATGTCACGCCGTTCGTCCTGAATCATGCCGCCCAGTTCCGGCCACCACCCCCGTACGCGGTCAGTTGTGGACAGCCGTCACCGGACCTGCACTCCGGGCGCTGCGAAAAGTATGCCGAAGATCTGTATGAGGTCCAGGTCCTGGGCGGCAACGATGCCACCGGACACGACCGCACGCCGGATCAGACCGAGATCGCGCTGTTCTGGATCGAAAGCTCCCCGCTGTCTTGGAACCGGCTGGCCAGGGATCTCTCCACGGCTAACGGGCTGGACTCGTGGGAGAACGCGCGCCTGTTCGGTATTCTCAATACCGCCATGGCCGACGGTTACATCGGATCCATGGAAACCAAGTACCACTACCGGTACTGGCGACCGGAAACAGCGATCCGGACGGCGAGCAGTGACGGGAATCCATGGACGGTGGAGGATACGCTCTGGACGCCTCTGACCCCGACACCGCCGATCCCCGACTACGATTCGGCCCATGCCGTGGAGGGCGCGTCTGCCGCGGAGGCCTTTCGCCAGTTCTTCGGCACCGATCTAATGGCCTTCGACGTCTGCAGCCTGAGCCTTCCCGATCCGGATACGCATTGCGGCGGCCCGGCCGAGATCCGGCGCAGTTTCTCCAGCTTTTCCGATGCCGCCCGGGAAAACGGTGAATCGCGAATTCTGGTCGGCTATCACTTCCGCCTGGCGGTAGAAATGGGACTGGAACACGGCCGCAAGATTGGCGCCCGGGCCGCCCAACTCTATTTCAAGCCCTTGAACTGACACCGGGACACACCCAATTCCGGACGCCAGACAGCTCCGTGATTCAACAGCCGGCTGGCACAGCCAGCCGGCGGACCGGAAACCGCCCTACGGCAACTACTGCAGCGCTTCCAGGCACTCCGCTTCTACCAGACTCAGCCATCGCTTGAGACAACCGGCAGGATGAGTCGACTTGGGTGATCTTCATCGTGGTGCAGTCGCACCGTCGCGGTGCGGGCATCGGCTGCGATCTGCTCGTGTACCGGTTTGGCGGCGTTGTAGTGGCGCTGGTTGTCGATGCCGTTGGCCGGCCGGATGAACAGCCGCAGGCGGCTGCCGTCGGCAATCTTGCGCGAGAACCAGTAGAAGCGGTCGAACACCAGCTTCTCGACTTTGCCCGGGCTCATCATGCGGACCTCGCGCGGACCGTCGCGGTGGCGCGCGCGTAGCGTCTGGCCGGCCAGCGCAATGCTGCTGCCGTCGGCGCGGATTTCGTAGAGCGTGGCGTCGATGTCGGTATCGGGCACGTCCATCTCGATAAAGGCTTCCAGTCGGACGTAGCCGCTGATCTCGGTAGCCTCGTCGAATGGCTCGGTGTGGAAGATCAACCCATCGCCGTGGGTCATCACCACCTCGGTCTGGTCGACGATGTAGTCGTCGGCCGTACCGCGCTCGGCCCTGGACGTATCCAGGGGATCGTAGACGTATTCGGAATAATCGCTGCCGGTATCCGGCTCGGGCGCCAGCACGCCAGATTGATAGATATTGTGCTTCGGGCGGTCCGCGCCGAGATTCAGAACGAGCTCGTCATCGGCGACCGCATCCAGCGATGGCGCCGATTTCCACTCGTTGGCGCCGGCGACAAAGTAGGTCACCCGATCAAGCAGGAACTCCGGCCGCTCGCCGTCTTCCATTGTCCAGCGGTACCAGTCGCGGTCGAGCGCGAAGGCATCGAACATCATCTTGTCGCCGAACTCGATGCCGCCAAACGACTGCGCGGGCATGCGCGTGCCGCTGTGGTTCCACGGGCCGAGCAAAAGGTAGTGCTTTTCCTTCGCCGCCTCGCTTCCATGGCGCATGTGTTCGCGGTAGTACTGCATCGCGCCGGGCTGGTCGCCGTCGTAGTAGCCGGTGATCGTCAGGATGGGCAGGTCGAGCCGGGCCAGTTCATCGGCCGACGGGACACGTGCCGCCCAGTAGTCGTCCATGACCGGCCGTGAGATCCACTCGTCGAACGTCTCGCTCGGCATGCCGACAAGCACGTCGAGTTCCTCGAACGCCAGGCCGGACTGGTGATACTCGAGGAACTTGCGCTCCCAGAAAGCGTTATCACCGAACGTGCGGCCCTGCGGCGTCACGCCGGCCGTGAGCGTCAGCCAGCGGATAACGTACGGGTACTGCACGTTGTCGTTCATCGGAAAATCGACGCCGTGATACGGCGAGGCAATCGGCACGATCGTATCGAGATTCTCGGGAAAATAGCGCGCCGTGACCCACTGGTTGTAGCCACCGTAAGAGCCGCCGCGCATACCGATCTTGCCGTTCGACCAGGGCTGTTCGGCAATCCACTGCACGATATCGTGGCCGTCGCGGCCGTCTTCGAGATCCAGCGGCTTGAACGACCCTTCACTGTTGCCCCGCCCGCGTGTGTCGACGATCAGGAACGCAAAGCCGTGCCGGGCGAAATACTGCGCATCGGGGTGATAGCGATCGCTGATATACGGCGTGATCGTCACTATCGTCGTCAACGGCCCGTCATCATCGAGCGAATAGCCGTCGGGCCGGTACAGCGTGCCATTGAGCACGGTGTCGTCGCGCACCGGAATCTCCACGCCCCAGGTGAAGTCGACATCTGTGTCAGCGCGGCCGACATCGTCGGGGGATTCGGCGACCGCCGTCGCGGAAAACATGACGCACAACGTGATTGCAAGCAAGTTCTTCATCGACAAGGTCCGTGACAACTGCGCCGAGCATAGCAGGACGACAGCAATTTCCTGCAATTCGCGGTTGTCCTGGTTTCCCTTGTCCGCTGCTGTTAGCGATAATCAGGCGGCGATGAGACGTTTAACACAGTCATATGCGCGGACTTGGTTGGGCCTGATGGTAGCCCTTGGTCTGGTCGCCTGCGCTGCCAATGGCCCGCCCGAAGCCGCTCCGGATGGTTTCGTGTTCGAGTCGTTCCAGGCCGATGGCAAGGCTGAAAGCGTCGTCGTTCTGGCGCCGGGATGTGGCGGGGTTTCGGACAAGGACCATACCCAACCGATGCGTCCGCTCGCCCGACGACTGTCGGCTCACGGGCATCACGTCGTGATCGCCGACTATGAAAGCGCCTATGGCATGAAGCGAACCTGCCATGGTGGTGCGCGTCTGGAGGATGTTGCAGATGCAATCGCGCTGGCCGCTGATCAGGGCCGCGTGGCCGCCGGACTTTCAGACCCGATCGCCCTCGTTGGCTGGTCGCTCGGCGGCTCGGGCGTGTTCCTGGCGGGCGACCGGGCCGGAGCCGATCGTGTCGTGGCGCTGTATCCGGACTGCACGCCCTTTGCATCCCTGTCGGTCCACATCGACTATCTCGTCCTGGCGGGTGCCGAGGACCGGCTGACGCCGCTTTCGGAGTGCGCGGGCATACGGGCGCGCAGCGAAGCAAACGGCGCGGAGTGGGTGATCTATCCGGAGACCTACCACGGCTTTGACTACAAGGCGTTTCGCGGCGGTCTCTCGGGACAGCGCAACGCCTCTCGCGACAGTTTTGTTGCCGTGAAATACGATGCCGAAGTGGCTGAAGATGCCCACCGGCGCATTCTCGATTTCCTGGACAGGGACGACACGGCCGACTAAGCGGGAGATTGCTCTGGAAACCGACGTCCTCATACTCTGATTTGCTCTTGATGCGCTATCTGGACCAGGCCTGAGGGCACATCGCTCACCGATTTGCGGCCAGACTGGTGCGGATTCGTTCTCTCACTTCCTCAAGCACCGCGAGCATATCCGCGGCGGTGGTGCCGGGATGGTTGTTGAACAACGCGAAGGGATTGCTGGCACGCCGATTGCGGGCCGGCAAGCGCTCGGTGATCGTAAAGACCACATCCAAAATTGCGGGCGGGACATTCCTGGAGCCCATCGGGGTCCGGCCTGTCACCTCCTTCGCCGCCTGTGCCCCGGCGCAGCGGAGGCTGTAGCGGTCGGCCTGCGTGGGGCAGGCACCGGGCACATCCCGTGGGTTCCAGGCATCGGGTGCAGAGAGTATCTCGATCGTCCGCTCGACAATGCGCAGATCGTCCTCGTTATACACCAGGCCGGGCCGCAGGCAGTCGTCACCACAATCGACCGAGGCCACCGACTCGCCCGCCACGATCGCAGCTACCCAGTCGCGAAGGCGATGGCCGTTCGATCGATAGTGGTAGAACAGATCCTGGTTCAGAACTGTGTGTCGAAACCCGCCGACCGTGAAGGACCGGAACTCCGGCACGTGCTCGCGGATGATCCGACGGTTGGCCCGAAGGCGCCGGAGAACGTCGAGGTCCTCGGCATCGGCAAGCTCCAGATAGAAGCGCTGTGTGGCGTCATGCGCATGGTCGAACTGGTAGAGCCGGAGGTTGGGCGCGGTGTGCGCGGCGTGGATGTAGACCGGGTTCATTCCCATATCGCCCTCGAAACGCTCCCACCCGCTGTGGCGACGCAGGACCTCGGGAACACCCCACTGGCCCGGATCAGCGCCGGGGATCTCCTCGCCGAAGCTCCCGAGTCCGTCACCGAGACCGACGACACGAGCCGACGGGTAATGCTGCGCCAGCAAACTGGCGTAGAACGGCGTTCCCAGCGCACCATCACTCTTACCCGCGACGAAGATCTCCCGCGGTGACTCAAAATTCGAGCGGATCCAGTCCATGGCGGCCATGGTGTTCGTCACCCCGCGGTGGTGGATCGTGAACTGCCGTGCTTCGCCGGACTCTGACTCCAGCGTGTAGGTCACGTCGCGGTCACCCAGGCGCCCATCCCCAGTGCATACCGGCACCGCCACCATCGAGTAGCCGGCAACGGGATTGTCCGGATGCTCCAGATCGAAAATCCCGCTCATCCCAGCCGGATCGCGCTTCGGTTCGACCGTCGAGGCGTACCTGAGAGCCTCCTGCTCGGGATCACACGTCCTGGCATCCCAGCACCCGCCTCCGGCATGCAGGTAAACCATCAGGCGATCAGGATCGGCCACGCGTGTGAAGAAGTGAAAGTCGTCCCCGTGAGCACAGGTGGTCTCGCCACCAGGGTGAAGCGTGTTCCAGCCGTCCTCGAGTTCGGAAAAATCGGGGAGCGCAGCATTCACCGGGCTGCTGTTCTCCTGAGCCTTAACCTGGACCGAATGCACCGAAGAATGAAAGTGTACGATTTTCCATTCGTCATTCGTCTTCTGCCAGACCTTGGTGACCACTTCCCTCTTGAATGAACGCGGGTCATCATCGGAGGGTTGGAAATCGATAGTCCTGATAAAATAGACAGCATCTTCCGCGAGCACGTGAAAGGCATCGTTGATCTCCGGCGAGCCAGACTTTTGCCCGAACGGTCGGGGGAGATTCCTGCAGAACTCCAGACCCTCCATCAAGTTAACTCGTCTTCCCCCCAGATAACGGGTGGCTTCGTCGCTGAAGAACGAAGCGACCTTATCGCAATCGCCTTCGATAAACGCCTTTTGCTCCTGTCGATGCTGTTCCTCGACTTCGGCCCGAACGGCCGCTTCGACTTCATCCGTTAGCGAATGTGCATGGCTCAGCGTCGGAACTGTGCCTACTACCAGAACGCATAATAGAACTGAGCATCTCATCATTGGTAATCCTATTTAGGGGCTTGCATTTCGTCATGGGCTCCGCTCTACCAATCATCTCACCCGATCGGCTGATCGACGGCCTGTTGCCAATTAAATCGGAATTCAGAGCAATTTACTGCCATCGATGTATCTCCACGCCAGTATGGATTTGGCGCAGATTGAAAAGGTATTGGCTTCCCCAACGCCCTCTCGGATCCTCAGAGAGACAATGAACGGCTGATCCTCGATCCGGATTCCATCCATAGATCTTGCTGACGACCAAGAACAAAAACCAGGCCACCCACGATTTGTACAGAAACAGCCGCGGCCCTGGTAGCAAGCCCCCGATCGGGCCTTCCGGTTGACCGGAACGTGCCGGGCGCCAGCCCATGCCCGAATACGGTCTCAGGCGCCCCCCGGAATGCTCGACATGCCAAATCGCGACCAATTCGGCCCCATTTTCAGCAGATTCTGAAGTCCAGCTGGGCACGAGGGGGCAGATACCGCCAGCAAAATTGTGGGTCTTCTGATTTTTGTACCCACAAAGTCAGTCGGCTATGATGTGACGCTATTCACGTTTTAAAATCTCACACGTGACAGGCAGGTCAGGGAGACCGAATCAATGAAGAACATGAACGCACTGGCGCTGGCCTTGGGTTGCCTATTATCAACAGCAGCGCCGGCACAGGACGAAGCAAGCGACCGGGCGGCCATTCTCGAATTGATCGACCAGGCATTTGCTGCGGTCGCCTCCGGCGATACGGACGACTGGCGTGCGATTCAGCTTGCTGAAGGGACCACGCTGTCGTTCCGCCCGGATGGCGAGCGGCCTCACTGCGGCGTGGATTCGATCGACGTGGTCAAGGTCGACGGTGTGTGGAAACTCGCCAACTTCATGTGGACGGTCGAGCCGGACGAGTCTCCCGACACGCCGCCTCTCGCGCAAGATGTCAGCGACGACTGATGCTGTTGCGCCGCCTCGCCACCGCCATCCGCCGCCAGGACTGGTTCATCGTCGTCATCGAATTCGTGATCGTGGTCGCCGGGATCTTCGTGGGCCTCCAGGTGACCGAGTGGAACGAACAACGCCAGTTGCGCGAGCGCGAATTGAATTACCTGGTGCGGCTGGCCGAGGACGTAGGCGCCATGCGCACCGAGATCGCTGAAATCCAGGAGCGCGCGAAAGGCCTCCCTGATAATGCTTTGCGCGCGTTCCGGGCGCTGGAAGCCTGCGACGCCGCGCTGGCCGAGCCGAACGATTTCCGGCTGACCTTCGCCTTCTACCAAAACCAGCGTACCGCGGTGCTGGTCGAGCGCACTTACGAAGAGATGCTTGCCTCCGGGGCACTGGCGGCAATGGCAGATCGACAACTTAGCAGTGCCATTGCCGGCATGTTCAGCGGGCTGCGCAACTACAAGCACTTCGTTACCGAAGTCCGGGTTTCACTGCCGGTGATTGACCAGGTGCTGTGGCGCCACCTTGATCTCTCCTACGATGAAGAAGGCGTGCCGACCCTCAGAAACTTCGATTTCGATGCGGCCTGTGCCAACCGGGAACTGCGCAACGCCGCCTGGGAAATCTACGACCTGTTCTGGGACTGGCAGCGCGCGACCGTACATGTCGCCGATCAACTGGACAGTTTCAGCATTCGCCTTGATGATCATCTGGCCGCACGCGGCGTTGCTGACGTGCGTTCCTGACGCTCAGACGACTCTGCCTATTCTGATTCAGCCAGGAAAATCGTGGGTATCTTGAACTTCCTGCTTTCTTGTCGTTAATAGGAAACCGGATTCTTGATGAAACGCCACAGTATCTTGCAGGCAATCGTCCAGCTTCGTGCGCGACGTTCGACCTGTCTCGATATCCGATCGATCGCGCTTCGATCATACAGATTCCCTCCCTGAATCACGGACTCGATCTTCCAGGTATTGCGAATATCTTCCAGTGGATTGGCGTTGAGCAAAACAAGATCCGCTCTCTTTCCAACTTCCACGGTGCCGTAATCAGCTTCAAGACCAAAGTATCGAGCAGGTTCCAGCGTCGCGGCGTGCAAGGCATCGGCCGGTGACAGACCCGCCCGCACCAGCTGCTCCATTTCCCGGTGCACATCGGCACCGGCGACGATGTAATCCGTTCCCACGAGCACCTTGACACCGGCGCGATGAGCGGCAGCCGTCAACTCCAGCCCTTTTTCGTAAAACTCCTGATAGGTCGCCCTCGCCTCAGACGATGGGTCCTGTGCGAGTGTCGCATTCACATCCTCCATCCACTGCCATTTCATCAATGGGTGCAGGTATCGCAAGAGTGGATCGTCACGAACAGCAGGCGCGTCTGCATAGGCATCCACCCAACGTGTCAGGTGTGTCGGGACATACCATGTCCCTTCGCGCTTCATTACCTCAAAAATGGCTTGTGCCATTCCTGGATCATGCTCATCGAGCATAAGCCGCCGGTTCTCGCGCCACTCCGGCGTACCCGCCAGCGTCCGAAGCTTTTCACTTCCGCTGAATGACTCATGGAGCATGAACCGAGCATGTTCAATGCTCTTCTGGTGCACCGCCGCTTCAATCGCGCTGACTGCATGCGGACGGTGCCCGACCACATCCAGACCAAGCTCCCGCGCCTCATCCACGAGTGCTAAGTAAGCGTCACGCGGAATTCGATCATAAACCTTGATCGCGTCCACACGGTCTGAAAAGTGCCGGACGAACGCCCGGGCCTGCTGCGGTGTGGCTGTTCCATAAAAATCCGGCAGTCCCTTCATCCGCGCAAGCATTCCGGGCCCATTGGCCATGAAACTTGTAGAAGCCATGATTCGGGGCCCGACCCGCTCGCCCTGTTCCACTTCGCGGCTCCATCGGCGTTTATCCTCGGGGCACGCAATGAACGGATCCTTAGGCTGCGGACAGCCCTGCATGTCGCGGACGTTTGTCACGCCGTATGCAGTGTAGAGGGGCATATCCAGCAGGGGTGAGACTGCATATACATGGACGTGCATGTCCCAGAGAGCTGGAATCAGGAATCGATCCGTCCCATCGAGATCAAGGTCAACTGACGGAACCTGGGTATCTGATGTATTGCCGACCGCCACAATTCGACCGCCTTCAACCAAGACGGTCTGCCCGGGTATCAAGGTCCCGTTCTGTATATCGACAATCGTGACATTGCTCAGCGCCAATCGCTCAAGACCCGGCGCGGGCTTGACCGAATCGAGAGGCCACAGCACGCCAACCGCAAATGCCACCAGAACACTCGCTACGACAATGGCGAGAGTGGCTATAACGCGCTTCAGATACCTTGCTTTCAACTGAACTCTCCAGTTTCGATGCACGCGTCGTGCACCAAAACATGGATCATACAAGGTTCACTCATTACGCGGCTGGACAGCCTGCACCCCGCCGACGCAGGTCGTTTGAACTACGGGCGCGCGTAGACTATCTCCCCGGATTTCGCCACCACGACCACCTTCTCCAGCACGGTCGGGTCCGTTGTCGGGTCGCCATCGACGATGATGAAATCGGCGAACTTGCCGGCCTCGAGCGTGCCAAGCTTGTTGCCCAGCCCCATATATTCTGCTGCCTGCCCGGTAGCGGCCCGAAGGATTTCGACGGCCGAGAGGCCATTTTCCCCGAGCAGCGCTACTTCTCTGTGGAACGCCTCACCCGGAGATAAATGGGGCGAATCGGTCCCAAGAACGATGAGACGAGGGTCCGCCTCTGCGATCCGGGCGAGCGTAGTGTGCATTCCCTCAAGCAATCCTTGCATAACCTGCGAAGTCTCATGGTCGCCCTGGGCGGCGGTGATCTCGGCAAAGCTATCGAAGATGGTCAGCGTCGTTGCCACCGACACGCCCTTTGCCTGCATGAGTTCGACAAGCCGCTCGACGTCCCCGGACTCCGACGAAGCGGCGGGAATGTGCACGAGACCGTCAAGGCCGGCCTCAATGGCATCGATGGCCTTGGCCGGCTGCTGGATGTGTGCGTACGCCCGCAGGTCCTGACCGTGGGCGGCGTCCACAATGGCACGCATCACTTCGGGCTCGAGCACACCACCCTCGCTTTCTTCCGCTGCCTCGTAAACAAACTTGATGAGGTCGACGCCCTCACGATCGACCCTGGCGACACCCGCACTGGCTTCCTGTGGCGTGGCCACTTCCACGGCGAGGTGCTCGCGGCACCACGGGTTCGGGCCGCCCTTGTCCAGGAAGCCGCAGAACGTAAAGACAGGGTGACCATCGGGCGCCGTGAACAATCGCCCAGCGGTGTAAATACGAGGTCCGAGGAGGCCACCCTCACGCACGCGATCACGCACCCCCGCAACGAAGGGCCAATAGTCTCCCGGTGACATCACCGTCGTGATACCCGCCTCGATGTAGTCACGCAGGCGTTCCGGCAAGCGTTCCTCGACATACTCAGCCATCGCAGCATCACTGCGCGGCTGCTCGAAGAGATTCTCCATCATCAGGTGCACGTGCGTATCAATGAGCCCGGGCATTACGGTGCCACCCGCCGCATCGATCCGGCTTGCCCCCGGCGCATCGATTGTTCCCTCGGCAACGGTCACGATGCGGTCCCCGGCCACCGCAATCGATCCACTCTCCAGAACAGTAACGTCACCAACAAATACTCGGGCATTCTCCACCACAAGCGTGGGCTCTGACGCAGAGGTGGCAAGGGGAATCTGCAGGAAGGCCAAGAGCAGCAGGGCGCTAATTCTAGGCATGACAGACCCCATTATCGGGTTGAAATGGTATGTGAATCCGCCAGCTAATGGCGCATCCTTACAGCAATCTAGCAGTGCTGACCGGATTCCTCAACTGAGCGGGAGAAATCCAGGACACCCATTAATCTGTGCAAATCGTGGATGCCCTGGTTTTCGGGTTCTCAATCGGACCCCCCGGGCGTGAGGATTTCGTCACCGCTAGTCCACCCAGGCGGCATGGCGTTCCACAACTTTTTCTGATTGTCGAGAATCATGCGCTGGTTGGCCAGTACCATCCGCTGGTTTTCAACCATCGTGCAGTAACGCAGCTTGTTGGACCCTGCCGTGGCGATTCTTCCCACGCCATCGCCAAGCCCGGAGAAAAGCGCTCCCCACTGCTTACGCGAATTCTGCTTCACGAGGATGCCGGGGTATCCATGTACCCCGGCCTTACCTTCCAGATGGGTCTCGCCCAACCCATCGAGGGTTTTGCCGAGCAAGGTCAACACAACACCAGCGCCAGTCGTGACCACGACGGCGTTCTGACTGAACGCCGGATCATCCAGCAGAATGTCACAACTACTCGGTGCGTCGAACTGCACGGATTGCTCCGCTGGCGCCAATGCCAGGGCGAGAAAGTCGAGGTGGAGCGCCAGTTCGGACAACATGTCCGAAAAACCCGACTCCATGATCGGAAGGTGACCGTCGAGCACCCGGTAGAGTGGAAAGAGCGCCCGGCCCGGAGCCTGCTGAACCAGTGATCTCAAGCGGCCGAAGTCGGCTTCGACATCCAGGTTGGCCGCCCGCAGCAGAGCGTTGTTGGACAGGGCGAAATCGTCGATCACGCCGAGCATCTCGCCGCGAAACTGCCCGCAGGGCGAGTTCGAATCGCAGTCATTGCCCAGGAACTCACCGCGACCTTCGTTCATTTCGTCGACGCGGCTCTTCAGATCGCCGACCGCCTCTTCGATGGTGTCCTGCAGGTTGAGGATCTTGGTACGGGCGTTCTGGACCCGGGTTGCCACGGTGCCCGCGTCGGTGGCGGCGTTGGCGGCACGGGAAGCAGCGTTCTCCGCATCGGAAAGCACCTTCTGGATATCGCTGTTCCACCACAAAAGCTGGAAGTCATCATCGTCCGCGCCGGCAATGCCGGAATGGACAAGGGCACAAAGGAGTAGAACGACAAGTGGCAGTCTGGAACGGGCTCGATGGATGTGTTCGTGCATGCCGGGACCTCCTCACAGTCCGAAACTGGAGCAAATAATCCGCTCATGCCGAAAATTGAATCCCAGGAGGGACCATCAACCCCGAACTGATTATGTGACGTGCATCACACTAATGTCAAATATCCTTCCGGCTCGGATTACGTGATCGCGGCTTGCGTAGCAGCGGCACCCCCACCCAGTCGGATCAGCCAGGAGAATCATGGGTGTCCTGGTTCTCGCCCTGGCCTGTGAGCCTGGCACCGAGCGTAATGATCGCCACGACAATAGCGCCGATCACGACGCCGAGAAGTCCGTCGAGCAACAGTCGCGTGACCGGCTCTAGCGGCCCGGTCACTGCCGCCCAGCCCTTGAAGAGGTGCTCGACCCAGGGGATGTTGTGCGAGAAAATGCCGCCGCCGACCAGAAACATTGCGAGGGTGCCCACGATCCCAAGGCCCTTCATCACTACCGGAGAGGCGCCGATAAGCCACTCTCCAAAACGGCCGATCCAGCCACCGCGTTTCGACAGTTTGATACCCAGGTCGTCGATCTTGACGATGCCGGCGACAAGTCCGTATACGACTACGACTACGAGCGCGCCGATGGCGACAAGTACGCCGAGCTGCACGCCCAGCGTGGCCGTGGCAACCGAGCCCAACGCGATGACGATGATCTCGGCCGACAGGATGAAGTCAGTACGAATTGCACCCTTGATCTTTTTCTTCTCGAAAGCGACCAGGTCGACCTTGGGATCTCTAAACGCCTTTTTCAGCTGCTCCTTCTCCTGCTTGTCGGCTTCGCTGTGGAAGAGCTTTTGGTGGACCTTGTGGGCACCCTCGTAGCATAAAAAGGCACCGCCGATCATCAACAGCGGCACGATCGCCCATGGGATGAACGCGCTGATCAGCAGCGCGGCCGGGATCAGGATGATCTTGTTGAGAGTCGCGCCCTTGGCAACTGCCCAGATGACAGACAGTTCGCGCTTGGCGGAGATGCCCGTGACCTGCTCGGCATTGACCGCCAGGTCGTCCGCAACCAGCGTCGCGGTCTTCTTGGCGGCGACCTTGGTCATCACGGAGACGTCATCGAGCAAGGTGGCGATGTCGTCGAGAAGACTGAGTAAGCTGGCTCCGGCCATGCCATGTCCCGTTCGGCGATTGTGGACAATCAGTCTGTCACAGTCGGGGCGGCTTGTGGCTCGTTCTGACCGGCGGACCGCTCGACACGCCAAGTCGCGGCCCTTCCGACCCCATTTTCAGCGGATTCAGATTTGCAACCGACCCCGGCGAGGCTAATTCAGCCGGGGAAATCATGGGCATCCTGGTTTACTCTCACACTTTTGACCGGGAGACGAAAATGAGGATCACCGTATTTTGGATGTTCGTCCTGGTTTTCTACGTCGGGACACCTTCGACGGCAGCCCCCGAAACTGCGCCGGGAACGGACGAGGCAGCTCTGCTCGCATCGCCCGAAGAAGTCTACTTCGAAAGCGAAGACCTTACGCTTTCAGGGCTGCTGTTCAGGCCGTCGTCGGTTGGTCCGTATCCGGCGGTTGTATTCATCCGCGGGTCGGGCCCGTCCAGTCGTGACAGTTATTGGGCAAGGGCCTTCGCCGAAGTCTTTCTTCGCCACAACATTGCCGTTCTATTGCCAGACAAGCGTGGATCGGACAAGTCCGAGGGCGATTGGCGGCACGCCGATTTCGAAGAACTGGCCGGCGACACGATTGCGGCCGTTGAATTCCTGAAGGCGCAACCTGGAATGCGCACGGACGCGGTCGGCATTGCCGGCCTCAGCCAGGGCGGCAAGATCGCACCGATCGCGGCGGCCGGGAGTGACGACATCGCCTTCGTGATCAACATCGTCGGCGCCGCCACAAGCCTCGTGGAGCAGGTTTCCTGGGAGATGTTTCATACCTTCCGGGAGGCGGGCGTGAGTGGCGTTGAGCTTCAGAAAGCGCTCGAGCTTCAGGTACTGGCCGAAAAGTATCTGCGTGGAGAAATCGACTGGGCGCGATTCGAGGCGGCGCTGTCGCGAGGGCTGGAAAGCCCCTGGCGGCCCGTAGCCGAGGGGTTCCCGCAGACCGAGGACGCCTGGCAATGGACGTTCTTCCGTGGCGTCGGCGACTACGATCCACTTCCGTTCTGGCGAGCCGTGAAACAACCGGTGCTGGTCATCTATGGGGAGGAAGACCGAAATGCGCCGGCTGTGCGCAGCACCTACCGCCTCCTTCGCGTATTCCTGGAGGAAGAGCACCCGGACGCCTCGGTGCACGTGATCGCCGGTGCCGGTCACGCGCTGTGGAACCCAGAGACGACGGATACACACATGCCGAAGCTTCATCCAGAAGTTCTGGAGACCTTGAACAGCTGGATCGGCAGCAGGTTGAGATAGTCAGCTATCTCGCCTGAATGACTGGCATCCGGATAGTCGAGCTGTCAGAAAAACCAAGGCTCCCTTGATGTTCAGGAAATTTCCTGCAAATCGTGGGTGTCCTGGTTTCTTCAAGTGGGCCGCACATAACAAAACCCCGGCCTTCTGGAACCGGGGTTTGTCCGCGAATAATTTGAGATTGGAGCGCTAGCGCTGGTCTCCTGATGCTCGGCAAACCTGACTGCTCGAAGAGCTTTCAAACTTGTCGCCAGATCTCAATGGAGAGAGCCTTCTAGCACCGCTTCACCCTTGTGAGGCTTTCGCGTGGGATACAGATTTACGCCTGTTGCGCATGCCTGTCAAGACTTTTCGATAAAAAAGTGACAAGAAATTTCATAACAATCATGTTCTTGCGGGCTTATTGCATTTTTGCAAAAACCCCGTGAACAAGATTTCATATCTAATTGATTGAACACCGAGTCAATCCCACCATACGCCGATACTCAGTGATCCCAAGCCTCTATCGGAGTCGTGTGATCACCAGGTGGGCTGATACAGGTTCTACTCCTCCAGCGAGAGGAGTGATCGTTAGCGCTGCGGGTGAACCAGCAGGATTCTGTACAGAGAGTATCGAGTCAACTGCTGTCGTCTCCACAAGAGCAATTCCTGCAATCTGAGAAGTACCCGTCGCACGGCCGACCACGGTATAGGCAAGCTCCGTCCCATTGAGTGTGAGCGTGAGCTGACCGGACTCGTCCACGCTGACTTGAAACATGACCTGGTAGGTGCCGATATCGGCCAGACCAGGGCGAGGATGATGCCGACCGAACGTAGCGCACGATTGAGCCGCGGCGGTTCGCTATCGGCCGGATCAGTAAGATGTGGTTTCGTGTTCATGAGAACTCCTCCAAATTCGAGAAGCCGGACTCAAGTGCACACGACAATCCAAAAAGCGCAAACACTCGAACTCTTGAGTGTCAACACTATCAACCCTGGTTCCGGACCTCAATTCCAGTCCTGAGTCCGAGATCGAAGATTCAGGATTCAGGACACCCACGCTTTTGGGTGTCGTTGTTATCCCTATTCCTGATTTAGGCCGCGACAGGCGCCGCGGGACTACGTGTACCGCTACCTGGAACTGCCCGCCAGCCAGCCCATGAGACCGCGGCCCCCAACGCAAAGCCGATCACCAGGGTGAGCCAGTCCGGCATGGATGCGTACAAAGCGAACCCGGCACGGAGCCACTCACTGCTTGGGCCGACGTACATCGCTACGGCCTGCACGGTCATCAGAATCGCCGCCAGCAGGAAAGGAGTGCGCCAGCGGCGATCACGAAGATACAGCACCACCGAAAAGACGATACTGATTCCGATAGAGATCACGATCGCATCGATTATTTGCTGCGGGAATTCGCTGCCGGTGAAGACCAGGAAAGGCATATGGTCCAGAATGATCCGACTGAACGCCGACTCGAAAAGGATCAACGGCGTTGACAGCATGTAACCCGCATGCAACCGAACGTTGCGACGATTGCTCAACGCCAGGTAGTACAGCGACAGGTAGGCGACGATGGCCACGGCCATGCCGATTCCAAAGCTGGGCGTCAGCCACTGACCGCTGCCGCCGTCGCTCGAAACGAAGCGCTCGGCGGAAACGTTGATGATCATGACGAAACCGACAATCAAGAACGGGAACAGGAAGAGACTGAGCATCCCGCCGTACCGGTGAAGATGCCTGCGGCGACTGTGGATCGACCAGTGCTGGATCATGAGCAGGATGACCCAGAGTGTGGCCGTAGTGGCGTGGACGTGGAAGGCCAGCGGCACTTCGGCGATCGGCACGAAATAGCTGCCCCAAAAGCCCACGATGATCGTCAGCAGCACAAAGCCGACGAAATAGTTCGCGTGTTTGTACGGCATGTCGGCCCTCCCTGGCCACAGCCCGGCTGAAATACTACGCGCCTTGCCGTACGGCGGCAAGCTAACGGAATCCGGGACACGGTGGATTTGTTACAGTGGATATCTAACTCATCAACGAGAGGCCAGCCATGCACACACGATACGCACTGCCCGCGCTGCTCGGAATCCTGCTTGCGTTCACCGTCCAGGCCCAGGACGAGAGGCCGTTCTCGGTTGAGCCCATCACCTCTTTCGACGAACCGTGGACGCTCACCTTTCTGCCGGACGGCCGGATGCTGGTCACCGAGAAGAAGGGGAATCTCAGGGTGGTCACGCAGGCGGGTCAGCAATCGGGACCGGTCGAAGGCCTGCCGGACGTCGATTATCGCGGCCAGGGCGGGCTGGGCGACGTGATCCTGCACCCGGACTACGCCGACAACGGAATCATCTACCTGAGCTACGCCGAGAGCGGCATCGGGGATGTCCGCGGTGCGGCGGTCATGCGCGCCGTCCTTGAGCTCGGCGAGCGCGGCGGTCGGCTCTCCGACGCGGAGGTGATCTGGCGCCAGTATCCGAAGGTACTCGACGACGGCCATTACGGGCATCGCCTCGCTTTCGACGACGAAGGCTATCTTTGGATCTCCTCCGGCGATCGACAGAAGTTCACGCCCGCCCAGGATATGCAGAGCAACTTGGGCAAGATCCTGCGTCTCGAGGAGGACGGTTCAATTCCGTCGGACAATCCCTTCGTGAACTACTTCGAAGAGGAAGCCCTGGTCGATGGAGTCGGCCCCTACAACGAGATCTGGACCCTGGGCCATCGCAACCCCTTGGGGATGGCCTTCGATGCCGACGGGCAGCTCTGGGCGATCGAGATGGGCCCGGCGGGCGGGGACGAGCTGAACCGCATCGTGCGGGGCGCCAACTACGGCTACCCGGTGGTCTCCAACGGCGATCATTATGACGGGCGCGATATACCGGATCACGACACCCGTCCGGAATTCACCGAGCCCGTGATCTCCTGGACGCCGGTCATCTCTCCGGGCGACCTCATGATCTACGGCGGCGAACTCTTCGAGGACTGGCGTGGGGACGCCTTTGCGGCCGGGCTGTCGTCCCAGGCCATCGTGCGAATCCGCTTCGACGGCGACAATGCCGCCGAACTCGAGCGCTATGACATGGGCGCGCGGATCCGAAGCATCGAAGAGGCACCGGACGGCAGCATCTGGGTACTCGAGGACGAGCGCGGCGAGAGTCAGGGACGGCTGTTGAAGCTCACACCTCAGGACTTGCCTTAGAAGCCGCCCTCCTCGAAACGGTCTGCGAAGAGTGTCAACACCACTTCACCGCTGCCGGCATCGAACAGACCGCCGGCCTGGCCCGGATTTCCGTTGGCATTGCCCTCGACATCCGCTGGTCTGTCCTGCAACTCGATATCGCGTCCCGCCGAACCGCTGAAGCAAGCGTCCACGGCGGGGGAATCCGGCTCGAGGCGCAGGTCGCCACCTGCCGCGGCGATGAATCGTGGGTCGGCTATCGCTGCCGAAGCAGTCGAGTCAGAAAGCGCCGCAGAAGATGCTGCGAAATTACAGCTTCCACCGAAGTTGCCCGATGACCCTACGTCCCACAGGAGGCTGTTGATTACGGTGGCGCTGACCGAGTCAGTACCCAGGAACAAGCTGATTGGTGCAGTACCCGAAGTTGTCGGATAGAAGTTGTCCGCCGTCGTGACGTGTTCGAACCGGATCTGACTTGTCCCGATACGCTCGGCAATGTAACGGGCCTCGTTGTCCCAGACCATGACGTTGGAGAGCGAAAGAGAGGACGATTCATCCGACACCGCCAACAGGGAAATCTGATCTTCACGCCCGGCGCTACTGCTGTTGCCTTCCATGTAGGTTTCGCTGATCGATATCCGAGCACCCTGGTCAACCCAGGCGACGGCACCGAAGAAATCATCACCCAGCTGGTTGAACGACAGGGTTGAGCAGCGCAACGGATCAGCGCAGGAGTCGACCGGAATTCGGTAGATTTGCACATAACTATTCTGGGTGGCATAGACGGCCGCCCCGCGCTCGGCCTGGTTGTTTTCGATCTTGGCGTTGGCCAGCAACACGTTGGTTTCCGCGCCTTCGGCATAGATACCACCACCGCGCTCGGCGCTGTTGTTCTTGACCAGAATCTGGGTCGTTTCCGATGCCGAGAGCGTGACCAGGGCAGACGAGAAAGCGGCAATCCCACCGCCATTGAACGTGGCGGTGTTGCTCTGAATCCAGGCCTTGTTCCGGAGGATTACCTGGCATGAACCGCGAGCATAGATACCACCACCCCACTGACCGGCGAAGTTGTTGGATATCGGGCCACCGACGTTGACGACTGCATCGTCGGTGCAATAAAGACCGCCTCCGAATCCGCCAGATACCGTATTGTCGAACAGCCAGCTCTCACTCTCCATGGAGAATCGGCCATTGCCCTGAACACGAACGGCGCCACCATTGTTCCTTACCCACACATTGTTCAGATCGAGCTCGCCTCCGTTTCCCACTTCCAGGGCTCGCACTCCACTGCCACTGAGCTCCAGGTCGACCAGCTCGATCACCGAGCTGCCGCCACTCGAGCCCGAGATTTCGAAGATCGGGTTACTGGCGCCCCCGTCGATGGTGGTGCGCCCGGCGGTGGGAGTGCCATCGCCACACGACGCGAATCCCCCGCGGATGCTCAAACCGCCCGTGCTGGTGCCGGGGTCGAAGCCGTTCAGCGCAAGATTGATGTCGGTGTGTGCAACGCCGTTCGCCAGATGGATCGCGTCATCGCCGGCTGCGAAAGCTGCGGTAAGAACGGCGGCTGACAGGCTGTTCGTCTCGCAGTTTCCGTCCGAGTTCGGGCCGACCCAGATCACGCGCGCCGAGACGGGCGCTGCAGATAGACTCGCCAGGATCAGCAGGAGCGTGAGGAAAGCGCACCAGCCGGGGCGATGAACGTTCACGGCGGTGACGCGGCCGGCCTGGCGAGGCGAAAGGTTCGTCGACCGGCACGAGATCGGCTTGAGGGATTGCTTGATCATTCGAAGCTTCCTTCTCCCAACAGGGAACTTGCCCGCAACACGGAATGCGGGGTCAGCCTATCTAACGACACGGGTCCGGTTTCCGTGCCAAGAATCGGGAGATCGGATTAAATGGACGAGATGTCCCATGCTGGGGACAGGATTCCCGCCAGCAAGACAACGAGGGGGAATGTGGGAGGATATCTGGGATGGGAATCCAGGAGAATCCAGCACACCTACAAATTCCTGGACGAGGAGATGCCTCCCGAACGGCTTTGGAAGGCTGCCGATCTGGGCCAGCGGCGGAAACCGTGGGTGTCCTGGTTTTTCGGTCCGAACTCAGTTGGAACCGTCAAAGCTGCTGCCGAAAATGCGGCCCGCTTCATTATCGACCGGCTCGTCGGTTTCGACCGTGTCATTGAAATGCCAGTTGATGTGCGAAGTGGGCGCCATCTTGATCGTCGCCCCGGACACCTGCCAGTGATTCGGGGCAATCGGCGAACCGGAGACACTGCACTGAGCGAATGAATGCCCGCCCATCCAGACGGTGATGTCACAGTTGCTGCCGACTCCTTCATACGAGATTTCCAGCTCGTAGCTATTCTCCGTGTCGTGCACGCGGTCCGTCCCCGCCATGGCCAGGCGCGCCATCGCCACGTCATCGTGTCCCAGCCCAGTACGTTTTTCACCATAGTAGATCCCCTGGTGCATGACCGCTTCGGCGGGCGTCAGACCGAGGCTACTCGAAACCTGTTTTCCGGCGACCGCAGGATAGGCGTGACCGGCCGGCAGGTCGGCCACGTCGACACTGTAGGTCGAGGCATCTACGACATCGGCAATCGAGAAGGGATTGTTGTTGCTCTTGCGAAACCAGTGCAGGTTCACGTCGTCGCCACGTTCGTCGTCGACGGTTGCGATCACGCCGTCACTGCCCGCGTGCAGGGTATAGCCATTATCCGGTCCGCTACCGGGGATGGCTCGCGCGAACCGGCGCTTGTCACCGCTCAGTCCCGACTCCGAGGCCAGGTTCGGGTGAGCCAGCCCGATGCAATGCCCGATTTCATGCAGCAGCACCGACTCGGCATCAACATGGTCAGCGGGCACACCGGATTCCGGCGACATCTGACTGTTGCCAAGGCTGGGCTCGAGTCGGTTCCAGTGCTGAATGCTGTTCTGTATGGCGATTGCCAGCTCGACCCTACTCTCACTTTCCGGATCGATGCAAACCGAGACCGTCACCTTGCCGCCCTCGCCAATGTAGCCGCTCGGGTGGGTAATCGTAGCCGGCTCCTGCAACAGGTCCGCAAAACTGAACGAACCCGCGAACACCGGGGCGCACACTCCCGATGTAAGGAGCAGAATCATCAGTGGGTAACTCGCATCACGCAAGGATTGGAGGCTCACCGCGTAGCGGCAGCGTGATTCACGATCCAGTCCATCAGCACCCGGTCAATATAGGCCGCCTCGGCCAGCGCCTGATTTCCGGGCATGACGCCTGCCCAATGATCGGGAGCCTGAATGCGGATATTGACCGGTGAACGACTGCCGGGATGCGTCCGGATCAAAACGACATCGGCGTCGTGCACCTGGTGAACTTTCCCGCTGCGGGTCAGACTGCGATGAACATCGATATCCTGCAGCGCCCGCTGGGCCTGCTCGGTTCGGGCGATTACGTTTTCCAGCGTATCGATATCGTATTCGCCCGGCTCCAGCATATGGTGCCCACCATTGCGCGCGTACGACGGAAGCTGCAGCTCCACGCGCCCATCGATGAGCCAACGCATGACATAGCGGTTCTCGTTCCCGGCACTCATTGAGTGGATGCGCACATACTCGATGAATGCCTCGCCCTCGACACCCTCCTCGGCTTTTGCCGGGGACGCGAACGCCAGGGTAAAGACGATTGCGGCAATGTCTGTGGCTGAAGTGACCATGGGCTTTCCAGGGCATGGCGCCATCACCTGACGAAGTCGACAAGCGTTGCAGCGTCTTGCGCTAACCCATGCTCGCTCCCATTCCGATGCCGGTCTGTTCGCCCCACCACACTGAACCATTCAGATGCGGGTCAGACGAGTGCGATGGCAATAGAAATACGCTCCATGCAGAGTGGCGAGCATCAAGGACAATTGTGTAAGCCGGTACGTCCGTCGCGTGTTTCCATGTGGCGCCGACCAGCGAAACGAAGATGGCAGAGACGCTGATTCGGTCCGGAGAATTGTGGGGGTCCTGATTTCTATTGCCAGAAGACCTCCCTGGCAGTATTCTCAGAGAGCGAAATTTTACCTGTTGACTGCAGGAACGACGACATCCCCGATGGCTCGCTCCCGATACAGGACATTGATGTCCGCCGTCGAATCCCGAATCCCGGTTTTCCTGACGGTTTCGAGCCACCCGGGAGTCCCTCATGAACCATTTCTTGCCCTGCCTGCTGCTGCTCGTCAGCGGCGCTTCGATCGCTCAGTCGGCTTGCCTGCCTTCTTCAACCACCGCCTGCCTGGTTCAGGAAAGGTTCGAAGTCACCGTCGCATTCGATACTGAGGCGGCCTCGTTCGTGCCGCCCGCCGTGGGCAGCGTTTCGGGCAACGCCGAGGTAGCCTTTCTAACCTCCGACACCGTCGCATTCTCTTTTTACGATGCCGAACAGATGGACGTGTACGTCAAGGTGCTTGCAGGATGCCCGGTCAACGACCGATTCTGGGTTTTCGCCGCCGGCGCCACCGACAGCCAGGTGACCGTCAGCGTGACCGATACCGCAACGGGTGAGACGATCGAATATTTCTCTCCGGCCGGGCAGGCGTTCGCACCGATCGCTGACACCGACGCGTTTGCGACATGCGACCAGCCTTTGCCGGCGGCGCAGACCAAAGGCCCCGCCGAACGGCTCCGGGATGATGTCCGGGGTACCTGTGGCGCGACCTTCTGCCTGCAGGATGACCGATTCGCGCTCGAAGTGGCTTTTTCGGCGAGTACCGGATCATCTGGACAGATCAGCAACGCCGCATCGGTGGATCACTCGGGGCTTGGCTGGGCTTTTGACAGCCTCAATCTGGACCTGCTCTCGACGGTGATCGACGGTCGTGCCGACAACACGGCGTTCTGGTTCCTGACCTCGCAAGTCGGCGACCTTGAACTTGAATACACGCTGACCGACACCGACACGGGGCGGACCAACACCTACCTCGACCCGCTGGGGCCCGGTCTTACGCTGCTCGACCGCGGCCAGCCGGTGGATGCAGAGATCCGTCAGACAGGGACACGAGGCGCCTCCGGTGACGCGGTTTCATTCGAGCTTATGCTGACCAATTCCGCCCCGGCCGAACGCACCTTCTCGGCCGCGATTCCGACGCCCCCGGGCACATCGAATCCCCGGTTCACGTGCTCGGCCGCCGACGGTGCAGTCTGTCCGCAAGCTTCGGGGAGCGGAGCGTTTCAGGTTGACGGTCCGCTGGCCCCCGGCGGTCGTCTGAGTTTCATCTACAGTCTGGATCTTGCGCAGCAGCCAACCCCGGATTTTCGGGTCGAGGCTTCGGTGGAAACGGCAGCTCACGCGCTTTCGGACGCCCGGACCCTGAACCGCGGTGTCGGGATCACCCCCGCGCCGTCACCCGTGCCCCTCGACGCCCGCTGGGCGCTGGCCATTCTTGCGATGATGGTGGCACTGCTCGCGGCCCGGCGGCTTGTCGGAGTTCGCGCCTGAGAGAAATCCAATCCAGGAAACCTACGATTATTATTGGATGGCGAGGCCGGCTCGGCCAAGTTAATCGTGGGGTTCTGGTTTCCTTGGTCAGCTTCCCCGTAGCCGCACGACGTGGCCGACCGCCGGGTCGGTTTTGCCGTCAAGCATTTCGCCGATGATGTCGCGCGCCGCGTCCAGGCCCTGCTGCTGGCGGACGTCGATCAACTGGTTGCCACGCACATAATCGAAAAATCTGACGGTCGCCTGACCGATTCGCTGCTCGAAGCCCGCAGTGCCCCAGTCGGCCTGGCGCTGCGCCACCCAGTCCGGGGCGAAGAAGAATTTCGGCTCCGGGCCGGGCAGATCGTCGGGCGCCTGGGGCGGCTCGTGGCGATGGGCGGCGCCTAGCGCGGCGTCGTAAACCAGCTTGTCGCCCAGATGCCGATGGATGCGCTTTTGCACGTCGACATTGCCGGCGACGTCCACGTACACGGTCGACCTGTCGGCTTCCAGATCCTCGAGGTCGTCGTAGGTCAGCGCACTGGCATAAAGACCCAGCCCGTCGACGAACTTGCGGTGCTCGGCCGACGTCAAGCCGATCGTTTCGATCGCCTTAAGCTGGTCTATGCAGAACGCGACCGCGTAGCCGGTCCGGCTCGATGCGCTGGAGAGCACGACGCGTTCGGCGCCGAAGAAATCGTTTTGAGCGAGAAAGTCGGCAAGCCCGTAGGCGGTGACGAACAGCGGCCGGAAGATCGCGTTCAGCGGTTCGGTGGCGTCGTCGTGGAGCGGGTTCTCGTCGGTGCGCTGATACCAGTTATAGACCGCCGGCAGTTCGCGCCGGTGTGGCGCCTCGTCGCGGAAGCTTTCCGACCCGGACTTGCCCGGATGCACCGTCAGATGCGTAGCGGTGGGGTAATACCCGAAAAATCGCTGGCCGACGTCGATGCCGTCGACGCCTGAATCGACCACGTCTGCGTAGCCCCAGACCGGCAGCAGACCCCAGCCCTCGACGCCGGTGGGGAAGAAATCCCAGTAGTGCAGCGCATCACCGAAGGCCGCATAGGTGATGTTGTTGACGGTCAGCGCGAACCGGTCCAGCGCCAGGATCACCTCGCCATCCAGCGCGTCGGGCCGCTGGCCGGGCGAGTCGGTCTTCATGTCGGAAAACCGATCGCGATTCATCAGAAGTCGGGTCACGGTCTGCTTGTCGTTCATGGTTTCGGCTCCGCTCGAATGTGATAACCATCGTGACGGATGGGTCGGGGAATCCAGTGCGATTCAGTCAGACCGAGGCAAGGCTGACTCAGCCAGGAAATTGATGGGTGTCCTGATTTTGGCATCATCCATCATTCAAGTAGCGGTCGAACCATCTAACGATTTCGACCGTCGAGGTCACGCGGTTCTCAGTCTTCTGCCAGCCGTGGCCTTCATCGGAGAAAAGGACGTATTTCACCGGCACGCCGCGTTCCTCGAGGTTGTCCACCACCTGCTCCGCTTCCACCACCGGCACATTCGTGTCGTTGGCGCCGTGTAGCACGATGGTCGGGGCCTTGACCTGGTCGACCCTGTGGATGGGTGAGAGCTCGCGCAGCAAGTCGGCCTCGGTTTCCGGGTCGCCGTACTCCACGGTCGAGATCGCGGCCATCCATGGCTCGGTGTTCTCGAAGAAAGTCTTGAAATTGACCACCCCGAAGAGGTTGGCGCCGGCGGCGAACAGGTCCGGGTACTCGGTGAGGCCGGCCATCACCATGTAACCGCCGTAGGAACCACCCATGATGCCCAGGCGGTCCGCATCGGCAATGCCCGCCTCAATCAGGTAGTCCGCCGACGCCTTGATGTCCTTCACCGCGTTGAACCGCAGCCGGCCGTTGTCCAGGTTGACGAAGGTTTTGCCGAACCCGGACGACCCCCGCACGTTGGGCGCGAACACCCCGATCCCCTGGCTCACCATCGCCTGGATGGTGGCGTTGAAGGATGGACGCTCCTGACCCTCGGGCCCGCCGTGGAAATCCAGCACGTAGGGCGCCGGCTCGCCGACGTCGCGGGGACGATACAGCCAACCCGACAGTTCCAGCCCGTCGTGGGCGTTGTAGCGCACCAGCTCGGGGGAAACCAGTGACTCGAAGTCAATCCCCCGCGGGTCGGTCTCGGTCACCTGGCGGAACTGCCCGCTCGCACGATCCAGGGTCCAGACATTGGTGGGCTCGTCCGAGCCCGACACGGTCAGCGTAAGCATGCGCCCGTCGCCGCTATAGTCGTTGACGCCCGCGATCTCGGCCGGGAGGGCCGGACCGGCCCGCATCTCGCTGGTCTCCAGATCGAAGACCGCCAGCTCACTGCGCCCGGCCGCGTTCCAGTTGAGGACCGCCTCCGTGTGCGCTTCGTTGACCTTGATACCGCTGAGCTCCGCGTCCTCGCGTTCCGCGATGAAGGCCATGGGCGACGCGCGGCCATCGGCATCGATGGTCACTTCTGCCAGGGCAACCATTTCGCGGCCGACATTGGAGGCAAAAATGATGCGCGAATTGCCGATGAAATGCGCATCCTGCGACAGCGCCACGCCCTCGTGGGGCGTCAGGAGCAGCTCCTCGCCGGTCTCGATATCGAGCAGATAGAGGTCGGTGTTGCCCCGCGATCGCATGCGCCAGATCACGGCGCGGCTGGAGTCTGGTGATATGTCGGAGACCGTACCGATTCCCGGGTTTTCCGCGATCAGCCTGGACTCGCCGTTCTGGGAGTCGTACAGGTACGCGTCCATCGAGCCGTCGCCCGCCTTGTTTGATGAGTAGGCCAGGTAACGGCCGTCGTCGCTCCACTCCCCGAGCCAGTTGTTGGTCTTGCCGCCCTCGGTGATGCGTTGCATGTCGCCGCCCTCCAGCGGGCGCAGGTAAATCTGGGTGTTCAGACCGCCGCCCGGGGCCAGGCTGAGGGCCAGGGTCTCCCCGTCGGGCGACCAGGACACGCCGCGGATCTGGTCAGTGACCTCGGTGATCTGCGTGGCTGCGCTACCGTCGAGGCTGGACAGGAAAAGCTGGGGCAGGCCCGGCTCGCTGGAGGTGTAGAGAATCCTGTCGCCCCCGGGAGAGAACAGGCCGCCATAGGCGCGGTCGAGAGCCGCCATGCGCTCGACCTTTGCCGCCAGGTCGTCGGCCTTCGGGTCAGCCTCGGCGGCCGGCGCGGGCTCAGTCTGAGGGCTAGCCGGTGTATCGGTGGATGGGTCCGAATCCGAGCCGCAGGCCGTCAGCCAGAAGCCGTTTGCCGCGAGAAACAGGACGCCCAGCGTTTTCAGGATGTGTCTCGGCATGATCTCATTCCTTTCATGGCGACGGGTGTATGAGAACTATAAGCGCCCCGTGGCGAAAAAATATACGAAAAAGTTCAGACATTTGTTGGCTTTTCAGCCATTTTCCTGTATAACGCGCGTGCAAGAAAGCTTCCCCCCAACGGCGCCACCCAGCGGTGAGCGCCGTTTCGTGCGTTTTCTGGCTCTAGCGGGACGACAAGTCCGCCCTATCGCCTTCGGCAAGGCGGTACCAGAGGGCCTTTCAACGCATGGCAGCTTTTCCACAAACCCACCCACTGGCAATAATAGAATCATGAGTGAACTTTCGCACTACCGAAACATCGGCATTTTTGCGCACGTTGATGCAGGCAAAACCACCACGACCGAGCGCATCCTGAAGCTGACCGGCAAGACCCACAAGATGGGTGAAGTACATGACGGCGCTGCCACCACCGATTTCATGGACCAGGAGCAGGAACGCGGCATCACGATTCAGTCCGCTGCGACCACTTGCTTCTGGAAGGACCACCGCCTGAATATCATCGACACGCCCGGACACGTGGACTTCACCGTTGAAGTCTATCGCTCCCTGAAAGTGCTTGATGGTGGTGTGGGCGTGTTCTGCGGTTCCGGCGGCGTTGAGCCCCAGTCGGAAACCAACTGGCGCTATGCCAACGATTCTGAAGTCGCGCGCATCATTTTCGTCAATAAGCTCGACCGCATTGGTGCTGACTTCTACCGGGTGGTCAAGCAGGTCAAGGACGTGCTGGCCGCCAACCCGCTGGTGATGGTATTGCCGATCGGCACCGAGAGTGACTTCAAGGGCGTGGTTGATCTGCTCACCCGCAAGGCCTACATCTGGGACGATACCGGCCTGCCCGAGAACTACGAGATTACCGATGTCCCTGCCGATATGGCGGACGACGTCGAGGCCTACCGTCAGGAGCTCATCGAGACCGCGGTCGAGATGGACGATGACCTGATGATGGCTTACATGGACGGCGATGAGCCCTCCATCGAAGACATCAAGCGCTGCATCCGCGAAGGCACCCGCACGCTGAAGTTCTTCCCGACCTACTGCGGTTCGGCGTTCAAGAACAAGGGCGTTCAGCTGGTTCTGGATGCGGTCGTTGATTACCTGCCGAGCCCCGACGAAGTGGAGCCGCAGGACCTGACCGACGAAGAAGGCAATCCCACCGGCGAGCATGCGCTGGTTTCCCTGGACGAGCCGTTCCGTGCGTTGGCATTCAAGATCATGGACGACCGATTCGGTGCCCTGACCTTCATCCGCATTTACTCCGGCAAGATCAAGAAGGGCGACACCATCCTGAACTCGGCGACCGGCAAGACCGAACGCGTGGGCCGTATGGTGGAAATGCACGCCAATGACCGCAATGAGATCGACTACGCTCATGCCGGTGACATCTTCGCCTGTGTGGGCATGAAAAATGTGCAGACGGGCCACACCCTGTGCGCCACGGACCACCCCTGCACCCTGGAAGCCATGGTCTTCCCGGAACCCGTGATCTCGATCGCGGTTGCACCGAAGGACAAGGCCGGCAGCGAAAAGATGGGCGTAGCCATCGGCAAGATGATTGCCGAGGACCCGTCCTTCCGCGTCGAGACCGATCAGGATTCCGGTGAGACCATCCTCAAGGGCATGGGCGAACTCCACCTGGATATCAAGGTCGACATCCTCAAGCGGACCTACGGCGTGGAGCTGGAAGTGGGTGAGCCCCAGGTGGCCTACCGCGAAACGATCACCCAGCCGGTGGAAGACAGCTACACCCACAAGAAGCAGTCCGGTGGTTCCGGTCAGTTCGGCAAGATCGATTACCGCATCAGGCCCGGCGAACCCGGTTCCGGCTTCAAGTTCGAGTCCAGCGTCGTCGGCGGCAACGTGCCCAAGGAATTCTTCCCCGCGATCGAGAAAGGCTTCGCCGGCATGATGGCGCAGGGCCCGCTGGCCGGCTTCCCCGTGCTGGACGTGGAGATTGAGCTCTTCGACGGCGCCTACCACTCGGTCGACTCCTCGGCAGTCGCATTCGAACTGGCAGCCAAGGGCGCGTTCCGTCAGTCCATGGTCAAGGCCGGACCGCAACTGATCGAACCGTTCATGAAGGTGGACGTGTTTACCCCTGAAGACAACGTGGGTGACGTGATCGGTGACCTCAACCGTCGCCGCGCCATGATCAAGGAACAGGAACCCAACCCGACCGGCATCCGCGTCAAGGCCGAAGCGCCGCTGGCGGAGATGTTCGGCTACATCGGCCACCTGCGTACCATCACCTCCGGCCGCGGTCAGTTCTCCATGGAGTTCTCCCACTACATGCCGTGCCCGCAGCAGATTGCCGAGAAGGTAATCGAAGCGGAGAAGGAACGCCAAGCGGCCAAGGCCAGCTAAGCGCGAACTTCATAGCGTGGAAATCAGGGCCCCGGCGGCGAAAGCTGCCGGGGCTTTTTTTATGAGTGGCCGGTTCTCGTTCCCGGTTCTCGCCGATTTGGAAGAAAGATCATGGATTTTGGCTGTTTCTCACCGGAGGCGAGCTCGCATTCCCATACACTGGTGAGCATGAATGCAGTCAACATCGAAATCTGGTCCGATATCGCCTGTCCCTGGTGCTGGATCGGCAAGCGCTCGCTGGAAGCGGCCATCGCATCCTCGGACCACGAGGTCGCAATCCGCTGGAGAGCCTTCGAGCTTAACCCGGACGCGCCGGCCGATGCGCCGGAAGCGGTCGATTACGTGGCCCGATTGGCGGACAAATACGGCACCAGCCGGGACGAGGCCGAGGGCTTCATCGCTCGCATGGTCGAGGCCGGCCGCGGGCGCGGTCTGGAAATCCGTTTCGATCGGATCCGGCCGTCGAATACCTTTGATGCCCACCGGCTTCTGGCGTTTGCCCATCGGCACGACCGCCAGACCGAGTTGAAGGAAAACCTGTTCCAGGCGTATCTGCATGAAGGGCGGTCTATCTCGGACCCCGAGACCCTGTTGGCGGTCGCGACTGAAACTGGTCTTGCCGCCAGCGACGTGTCGGCAGTACTCGAGGGCACCGATTACGCCGAGGACGTGCGCAACGACGAAGACCTGGCTCGCAAGCTCGGTATCACAGGCGTGCCCTGCTTCGTTTTCACACAGCTCAACGAGGGCATCTCCGGCGCGCAACCACCCGAGGTGCTGGGCGATGTGATCAACAGGGCTGCTCAAAGATAGACCGATTCTCGGTCCCGGGTCTCACGGATTTCGGAGAAAAAATCGTGGATGTCCTGGTTTTTCGTTCCTCGGCCTGGCCTCGGCTGTGCTGCTATGAAACGGCCGGGCGGCGGTATCCCAGCAATCTGGCCGGCAGCAGAACAATCGCCCGCAGCAGTGCGAAAAAGCCTTCAAATGCGATGCCGATCAGACGAAACGGCAGCAACAGCAGCCAGATCACCGGCCAGAGCAGCAGCACCAGCAGTGCCAGCGGCCAGCTGAGCACGAAGAGGATGCACCAGCAGATCGCGATCAAAAGTGTTTTCATGACGAAGAGCTCCTTCCGGTAACGAATCCTCGACCGACCGTGAGCGGGATTTCCGGGCCGGCGATGACTCTTGTCAGGAAAATTATAGGGATTCGATCGGCGGAACGACAGCGCCGGAAGTCATGGTTGCGTACTCACCTTCGGGCTCATTCTCAGCACATTCCGATGTCTCGCCAACCAGGTAGAGGCTGATTCAGCCAGGAGAATCGTGGGTGTCCTGGTTTTCTCGTCTCGCAATGAGGCTCAGCGCACTGACTCAATTGTGAAACCCTGACATTGTGTCTGCGGTGGCCCGTATGCACCCGATGCGGGATTTTGGCCGCTGAAACTCCAGTCAAGAGAAATGCACAACGAAGGTCATCACGTTCTGGATCGCTCTCAAGGACCTTTGAGGAACACTGTCCTGGCCGTCGCTTTTCTGGCCTGGCTGCCGATCTCGGGTGGCGCCGCGTCAGCTTCCGTCAAGTCCGACATACATCGATGCATCGGGGAAGACGACGTGACGATCTTCACCGATCGCGCCTGCAACGCGCTCAGGACACAGGACCGGGTAGAAGAACCTGTCCGACCAGCAGTACTCAACCCACCCTCGCCGCATCATGACTGCTCACGGCAGATCGAACTTTTCCACGCCCAGGTCAGTGCCGCGCTTGATTCAGGCGACGTCAACAAGCTTTCCGGCCTCTACCACTGGATGGAAGACACGCCAAACAGCGCCAACATACTGATGGACGAACTGCAAGTCATCAGCAGCCGGCGCCTGGTTGACGTCGAGGTCGAGTCGATCGAACTCGATGGCGAGGAACAGCCGACCCGGCTCTGGCTGGACCAGTATGTTCCCGAGCGCCCGGGCCAGACCATTCGCACGGATTTCAAGCTGGTCATGAACGGCGGCTGCTGGTGGCTGAAACGCTGATGAACTCCAGAACCTCGTCCCGACCTTCGGGAAAACCCTCCGCTGGAAATCAGCAAATGGGGTGCTTATACTTCCTATACGCTTGGCGTCGCTTGGCCTGCCCTCAGAAATGAGATACCTAATGAGACGCGCAGCGGCCCCTATGCGTCTGCCGGAGGATCAAGATGCGCCTAGCCTGTCTTTTGTCGTTATTGGCCACCATCTTCTTCAACAACCCTGCAACTGCCAACGATTGGAATAATCTCGCCGAACAGCACACGTTCGAATTGCAGGATTTCACCTTCCATAACGGTGAAACCCTGCCCTCGGTCACGATGAACGTTTACACACTCGGGGAACCGCGGCGCGATGAGGCCGGGAATATCTCCAATGCGGTGATGCTCTTGCATGGAACGGGCGGAAGTGGATTGTCACTCCTTCGCCCTTCGTTCGGTGACCAACTCTTTGGCCCGGGCCAACCGCTGGATATAGAACGCTACTACATCATCTCACCGGACAATCTGGGGCATGGCGACAGTTCAAAACCCAGTGACGGGCTGCGTGCCGCGTTCCCGCGTTACGATTACGATGACATGGTCCTCGCACAATACAGAGTGCTGACAGAGGATCTCCAGGTCCGGCAACTGGAAATGATCGTCGGAACCTCGATGGGTTGCATGCACAGCTTCATCTGGGGATTGGACCATCCCCGCTTCGCTCGCAGGCTTGTAAAATTAGCTTGCAATGCGATCGAAATTGCCGGCCGAAACCTGATGCTTCGCCAGATGGTCATAGACGGGTTCGAAAACGATCCAGCCTATGCGAACGGAAATTATCGCGATGCTGCCGATCTGGCGCTGGGTCAGCAAATATTCGCAAATGCGATCATAATGGCGGGCAGCAATCCATATCGCTTGCAGGCACAAGCCCCCACGCGCGCGGAAGCCATCGAATATCTTCGGGACTCCGTGGACAGAATACTCGCCAGGGCTGCCGATCCCAACGACACCATCTACCAATTTGGTTCTTCACGCCATTACGATCCGAGTTCCCGCCTCGAGCAAATCACGGTACCGGTGCTGTGGATCAATTCTGCCGACGATTTCATAAATCCTCCCGGACTCGGCAACCCGGAACAATTGGCTCAGCGAATGCCGAATGCTGAATTCGTCCTCATCCCCGCGAGCGAGGAAACAAGGGGCCATGGGACCCACACTCACTCGGTGTTTTGGACGAAGGAATTGTCGGACTTCCTGTCACGCTATCCTTGAACGCCGCATCAATATGAGACTCTCGAATTTGCCACCCTCACCGGAGCGCGATCGCTGGTCCTTGATGCCGATTGCGGCCATGGGGACCCTTGGTGCGACGCGGAAAACTTCCACGCCGCACTGAAGGCTTTCATCGAACGCGAATAGCCAGGGATTGGCCGCTACCGGCCAGGCGTGCGGCCGAGCCGAGAAAAATCGTGGGTGTCCTGGTTTTCCGCTCGCCAAGTATTGCCGGCGTTGTGCGGGCCTTCCCGTTACGCAAAACTATCCGGGGTCATTCCTCGTGCAATTCGACGATGGCTTCGATCTCGACGGCGATGTTCGACGGCAGCGAAGCCATACCCACTGCTGCGCGCGCGCCCTTGCCCGCCTCGCCGAACGCGGTCACGAACAGATCGGAAAAGCCGTTGATGACTTTTGGGTGATCCGTGAAATCGTCGGCGGCGTTGACCATGCCGAGGATTCGCACCACCTGTTTGACCCGCGACAGTTCGCCCACGGCCGATTTAATGGTCGCCAGCATGCAAAGCCCGGTCAGCTCGGCCGATCGCCGGCCCTGCTCCAGGGTCAGGTCGCGCCCGACCTTGCCGGTGGTGAAGTCATCGCCGCACTCGCCGTGGCCGGACAGGAACAGCAGATTGCCGGCCTGGCGGGACGTGACGTAGGTCGCGACCGGCTTCGGCGGCTCGGGAAGTTCATGGCCGGCGGCGGCCAGGCGTTCTTCCGGGGTCTCGGCGACGGCGCCGAAGCAGATGGCAATCAAAAGCAGACCGGCCAGCAATTGGTGGCGTATTGAAACTCCGGGATTATCTGATTTCATATCGGCTTCTCCAGTCTTTTGTCCGCAACGCGCGTTTCGGAATGACCTTTCGAACTTCCCGAATCAAAGGTTTCCGGCATCGACATCGCGCAGGAACCGGACAAGACCCATCATGTAGGTTTTCTGATCGTCGTACTGCGCCAGATGGCTGCCGTCCGGGCAGTGCAGGTAGCGGCCGCGTCCTACCTGTCCGGCCATCCATTCCATGTGCTTCGGGTTCATGGTGTCGTGCGCGGCGCCTATGGTCAGCGTCGGAACCGTGATCTGCGACAGGTCGGCGGAGCGGTTCCACTCGGCCAGTGTGGCGCCGGGCGTCATGCCGAACTCGCTGTAGCCTTGCATGTGCACGTAAATTTCCTTGTTGATGTGCTTGAAAGTGCGCATGATCGAATCGGGCCAATCTTCCAGCGGCATGCGCAGCACGTGCTCGGTGTAATGGTGCTGCATCAGCAACTCTTCGTAGCGCGGGTTCTCGTAATCGTCTTCGGCTTCCATGCGCTGGATTTCGGCAAACACCTCGGGATCCATCTGCGGGCCGAGCACATCGCGCGCGTAGCGGTTGTACTCGCCCACGTCGGAAACCATGTTCGAGATGATCAGGCCCTTGAGATTCCGCTGGTGTGCGAAGGCATACTCCATTGCCAGCATGCCGCCCCAGGACTGGCCCAGCAGAAAGAAGTTGTCCGGATTCAGTCCCAGTACCCGACGGACCTGTTCGACCTCGTCGACAAAATGCTCGATGGTCCACAACGTCGGATCGCCTGGCTGGTCGCTGTAGTACGAATCGATCTGGTCATAGTAGATGTACTCGATGCCCTCGCGCGGAAGCCAGCCGTCGAAGCATTCGAATAGCTCGTGCGTCGCACCGGGGCCGCCGTGTAACAGCAGTACACGGATCTTCGGGCTATTCCCGACGCGCCTGGTCCAGACCCGGAACGTTCCCCTGGGGGTTTCGATCGGAATCATATTGATGCCGCCGGTGAATTGGTCGTCGGCACCGGAATAATCCAGGTAATCGGACAGGTCTGTCATGGAATGATCCCGCCGTTCCGAAACCCCAAGCATAGCGGCAGTAGCTTGCGCCGACAAATCACGCAAAACCAGGACACCCACGAATTCTGCCAAGTCGCACCGCTGGACGCGCTGTGGATTCAGCCTGGAGGATCGTGGGTGTCCTGGTTTCTTCCCGACGGGCCGAACCCGATTCAGCTTTCGTCTCTCAGCCCGATGGTGTGAGCCCCTCCCGCCGTTACGTCGATCCAGCCCGAGAGCGGCGACGTGACGAGCGCAGCATCTCTCGGGGGGTCTCCACCTAGCTGGCCAAGGTTGTCATTGCCCCAGCAGTGCAGCGTCGTGCCGGCGACGACGCAGGCGTGGATGAGGGCGCGCCGCACACCGTCATCAACAACGTTCGCGCCGCCGACGCTTAACGCCTTGATGCCACCACCCAGGCTTGAGCCGGAGCCGATCAGGCAGCGCTCATAAAGATAGGCGCAGCCGGTGCCATACCACGCGTCTTCGCCCAGCACCTGCCTCAGGTTCCCCCAGCAGTACAACGTGCCGCGGGAAGTAACAGCGCACGTGTTGTTGTAGCCGGCGCTCAGCAGCGCCCAGTCACTGCCGGGCACCGAGTAGTGCGCCGACACGTCGACCGGGGTCGAGCTCCCCTCGCCCGCTTCGGAGCCGAACTGGTTGAGTCCGTTGTCGCCCCAGCAGAAAAGCCGGCCGCCACGATCTGGTTCGGCGAAGGTTTCGATCCCGCAGCTGTGGCGCAGTCCCAGGGCCACCTGGATCCAGGATCCGCCGACCTGCGTCGGTATGGAGCGCTGATCGAATGAGCCGATGCCCAGCTGCCCATCGTTGTTGGCTCCCCAGCAGTAGAGCCGTCCACCACCTCGGATTCCGCACACGTGACCTCCGCCGACCGAGGCGACGACATCGACCCAGTCCGAAGCCAAACCCACCCGCAGCGGAACCGACGAGCCCTCGTTGAGCGTCCCCTGCCCCAACACCCCGGAGCGGTCCCATCCCCAGCAATAGAGCTCACCGGCTCGGATGCCGCAGGTGTTCCCGCGTCCTGCGGACACGACCATCCATCCCGTGTCGCTTCCCACCTGCTCCGGAGACGAGCGGTTGTCCGTGTCACCGACGCCGAGCTGGCCTGAGCGATTCAGACCCCAGCACCACAACGTGTTGTCGACCTTGATTCCACAGCTGTGATAGCGGCCGGCGTCCATGTCAGCCCACGCGCTGGCGGAGATCTCCTGCGTGGGCAGCGCGGCCTGGCCACCCTCGTAGCCCAGCCCCAGCTGACCGCGGCTGTTGTCCCCCCAGACATAGGCATGCACCCGGCTGTCTGGCTGAACCGGTGTAGAGAACTCGAATCGATCACGGAAAACCGAATCCGCGACTTGCGCGACCGCACCACATGACGACAGTGCAAGGACGACAAGGCTCAGCTGAACGACATCTGATACTAGTTTCATCTCCACCTTCCCCGTCCGGCAGACCAGCGCCAGGGCGCCTGGCTGATCAACACATTTGCCATTACAGTCTGATCGCGCACTCGACGCCCCGGCACGACTGGCTGCGTGCCCGGCCATCTGCCGACCCAGCGGACGCGATCGCCTTGAGCCGGCTTTCAGAGCGCGGCCCTAGTCATACACACGTTCTTTCATCGCCTGATCCGCCAATTCGATTTGATATCCAGGACACCCATGAATCGTGGGAAGTCTTCTACATTCGAACGCGATACTTTCAGGATCGGAATCCAGGACACCCACGAATTCTGCCCAGTCGCACCGATCGACGCGCAGGTCGGAAAATGTCGCCTTCGTTCCTAGAAGATTTCCTACAAGTTATGAGTGGACCGGCCCTGGGTCCCGCTTCTCGCCGATTTGGCAGGCAGAATCGTGGGTGTCCTGGTTTCTTGCCTGTGCGAAACAGCATTGCAAAACGGGCCGCACGGGAGCAGAGTAAAAAGCCATACCATCATCACATCGCGTCCACATGGACGACTCCGGTCAGCGCAGCGAGGGGCTGAGAAGTCCCGCAGCACCAACCCGCACACCTGACGGCGTCTTGCATTGAGCGCAATGTTGTGGGAGTTCGAATGATATTCAGTTCCAGAACAACGATCTTCTTTCTGCCTGCCCTGCTGCTGTGCTGCGGCGCCAAGGCGCAGCTGATCCCGGAAACCTCGCAGGTCTTCAGCCAGAGCAGCGCAAGTTCGAAGACGGACCTGGGCGGTGGTGTCGAATTCGGTGACAGGATCGGACAGGCACTCGCTTCCGGTGATTTCAATGGTGACGGCCACCTGGATTTGGTGATTGCTGTTCCGTATGAAGACCAGGGAGATAACACCGAATCCGGTTGGGTCCACGTGGTCTACGGCAGGCGCGGCGGTCTGTCTGCCGAAGATGATGAGATCTGGAGTCAGGCTGGCACGATCGAAGGCCTGGTGGAACCAAGGGACGAAAGTGGCTTCTCGGTGACCACCGGTGATTTCAACGGCGACGGCATCGACGACCTGGCCTTTGGCGGCCCGGGCGAAGACATTGGCTCGATCTTTCGCGCCGGCGGCATCAACGTGATCTACGGATCGCCGTCAGGCCTGACTGATATCAACAATCGGGGGTTTAATCAGGACACTACGGGCATCAGCGGCGAATCAGAGGAAGGCGACCAAATGGGGTATTCGCTGGCCGCTGGCGATTTCAACAACGACGGCTTCGATGATGTGGCCATCGGCGTTCCGACCGAGGATATCGGCACGGTCGAAGATGCCGGCACGGTCCAGGTGCTGCTTGGCAGTGCGAGCGGGCTGGCCGCCGAAGGGAACTTCTTCCTGGATCGCAGTGCTGATGGCATGGGCGGTGTCGCCACCGATGATGTCTTCGGCAATGCACTCGCCGTCGGTGATTTCAACGGGGATCAGTTCCCCGACCTGGCCATCGGCGCACCGTTCGACTCACGCACGACTGATAACGCCGGGACGGTTCACCTCATCTACGGCGGGGTTGATGGCCCGGACCTGTCGACCAATGAAGTCTGGGGCCTGGACTCGCCCGGAATCGACCTGCTGCCCGCCCAGGGCGACGAATTCGGCAGCAGTTTCACCGTTGGTGACTTCGACGCCGATGGCTTCGATGACCTGGTGGTCGGCCTGCGCGGTTACCAGAACAGCACAGGTGCCGCGCTGGTCCTCCATGGCACCAATGAAGGGCTGGCGAGCGCGCGCCATCGGCTCCTGCAGCCAGGGGTCGACGGCTTTGCCGGCTCGCCCTTGCAGGAATCCCGGTTTGCCGACGACCTGACGGCCGGAGACATCAATGGCGATGGTGCTGACGAACTCATGGTTGGAAGCCGAGACCGCCACGTCGGTTTACAGCGCAGTGCCGGCGCGGTACTGATCGCCTATGGCGAACCGGGCGTCGGGCTGGTCAACGAGGGCAGCATGCTCTGGGACCGCTCCGACCTCGAAGTCGCCGGCAATCCCGTCAGCTACGACCGCTTCGGATCGGCCGTATTGCTGGCCGATTTCGACGGCGACGGCCTCGATGATGCCGTGATCAGCAGCCCAAATCGCGAAGTGGCCAATGTTTTGGAGGCCGGAGACGTGGTTGTGGTCTACAACTCGGGTACGTTGTTTGCGGATCGTCTCGAGGCCATTGGCAGTCCATTCAAGGATTGTGATGACTGTCCGGTGATGGTCAATATCCCCGGCGGGAGCTTCATGCAGGGCAGTCCACCCGGCGAGCCGCAGAGAAACACCGACGAAGGTCCGAGGCGGATGGTCAATGTCCCGACTTTCGCGATCAGCCAGACCGAGGTGACATTTGCGCAGTGGGATGCCTGCGTGGCTGACGGTGGCTGTGGGCACAATCCTGACGATGAAGGCTGGGGTCGTGGCGATCGCCCGGTGATCAATGTGAGCTGGAACCACGCCCAGCAGTATGTCACCTGGCTCAGCAACAAGTCCGGCCAGGACTACCGCCTGCCCTCGGAGTCGGAATGGGAATATGCCACCCGCGCCGGCACCACGGGCCGTTTCAACACCGGCGCCTGCATTTCCGGCGACCAGGCAAATTTCCGCGCCTCGACGACACCGGCAACGGGTTGCGCGACCGGCAACGAACCCCAGCAGACTCTGCCGGTTGCGAGCTTTGACCCCAATGCGTTCGGGCTGTACGACACCCATGGCAATGTCTGGGAGTGGGTGCAGGACTGCTGGAACGATAACTATGTAGATGGCCCGGTCGATGGCAGCGCCTGGATGTCGGGCGACTGCGACAAGGCTATGCTGCGGAGCGGTTCCTGGAGCAACGGCGGCCAGTTCGTGCGTTCGGCCTCCCGCAACTGGCAATACCACCGGGACTTCGGGTACGAAGGTGCCGGTTTCCGTTTAGCCAGATCAGCAACGCAGTGAGGGAAAACACCACAAGGAAACACCAGGACACCCCTGAATTCTGACAAGTCGCACCGGTCGACGCGAAGGTCGGAAAATGTCGCCGGTGTTCGCAGGAGATTTCCTTCAAGTCATGGGTGGACCGGCCCTGGGTCCCGCTTCTCGCCGATTTGGGAGACAGAATCGTGGGTGTCCTGGTTTTCCAATTCTCCTTTGAGCAATTACTCGATCCGCTGTTTCAACCGCTCCAGCGCAGCCTGAATTGCGGGCTGGCCCATGTAGGCAAAGCCTTCGAAATCACCGTGACGAGTCGGAACGGCCGGCAGCCCCGGTGCCTGCACGGTATCCGGAAGGACGACCGCCTCGTAGACGCGCTGTTCCCAGTCATTCGGATCCAGGTCGGGCAACTGCTCCAGCCGCACCATGACCCGGGTTCGATCGGGAAAATGGATCGTCACCATGCCGTCTTGTTCGGCCCGGCCCTGCGCAATAAAACGGCGCATCGCGCGAACGCGCGGATCGTTGAGATCCGCCGCCGAACAATCTTCGACGCCGTCGATCCAGCACTGTAAGCGGCGCACCAGCGCATCGCGATGACGACCTGCCGAACCGCCATCGGGCCCGACCAGATCGATGGCCGACCGGATGTTACTCTCCAGACCGAGGTCTGCGATCCGAACGGGATTGCTCTCAAAATCAGCAGGTTTCTGTGCGCCCCCCATGGAAAACCACGCACCGGCGGAAAGCACGAGCAGTGCCTTGATGAATCGAACCATTGACCATTTCCCTCAAGAACTGGCTTTTCAAGCTAGCGAGGGATTCTAGAGTCGTCGCACTAAAAGAGCGCCTGCCAATGCAACGAACGGCGCTTCTCCAACACTGGGGACTCGCGACAGCCACGATTTGTAGGAGATTTCCTACAAATCATGAGGTAACGATTCCCGGCCGTTTCCGTCACGGCCCGGACCCGATGCTCCCGTACACTTGGTTCCATGAGCAGCGAGCCTGATCAGCCGCCCGGCATATTCACCCAGATCCGGCCGCTGGCCACCTATGGCCGGCGCGCACTTTCCCTGGTTTGGGCGACCAGCCCGTGGCTCACGGTGGCGCTGGCGTTTCTCACGCTGGTCGCCGGCCTGCTGCCGGCCTCGATTGCCTATGTCGGCAAGTGGCTGGTCGACAGCGTGGTGGCCGCCATCCAGAACAACACGCTGACCGAGGCGGTGTGGTTCTGGCTCTCGCTGGAGGCCCTGCTAGTCGCCGCGATGGCCGCCTCCCAGACGGCGCTCAATATCTGCAACAACCTGCTGCGCGCGCGTCTGGGACACCGGGTCAACGTGATGATTCTGGAAAAGGCCCAGCAAATGGAACTGGCCCAGCTCGAGGACGCCGAGTTCTACGACCGGCTCACCCGCGCCCGGCGCGAGGCATCCACGCGACCGCTTTCGCTGGTTCAGAAGACCTTCGGCGTGATCCAGAACGGGATTGCCATCGTCAGCTTCAGCGGCCTGCTGTTCGCGTTCTCGCCGTGGGCGGTGCTGGTGCTGATCGCCGGCGGCCTGCCGGCCTTCCTGGCCGAAGCCAAATTTGCCGGTCAGGCCTTCCGGCTGTTCCAGTGGCGTTCGCCCGAGACGCGCGAAATGATGTACCTCGAATCGGTGCTGGCGCGGGAGGACTACACCAAGGAGGTCAAGCTGTTCGACCTGGCGCCGACCCTACTCCAGCGCTACAAGGACATCTTCACCAAAATCTTCCGCGAGGACCGCAAGCTGACCATCCGACGCGGCTGGTGGGCGTTCGGCCTTGGCCTCGTTGGCACCCTGGCGCTCTACGGCGCGTTCGCCTGGGTGGTGCTGGCCACCGTGGCCGGGCGCCTGACGCTGGGCCAGATGACGATGTACATGATGGTCTTCAAGCAAGGTCAGTCGGCCGTTAGTGCCAGCCTGACCTCGATCAACGGCATGTACGAGGACCATTTGTACCTGACCAGCCTGTACGAATTTCTCGAGCAGCCGGTGCGCGCGCGCGAAGGCAAGGTCAGTCAGGGCGAGACCCCCGGCCGCGGGCTCGAGATCGTGGATCTGTCCTTCCGCTATCCGGGCAGCGACACCCTGGCGCTCGATGGCATCAACCTCAAGCTGGAACCCGGTACGAGCCTGGCGCTGGTCGGCGAAAATGGGTCCGGCAAGACGACACTGACGAAGCTGATCGCCGGGCTCTACCAACTCGAAAGCGGCGACATCCGGCTCGACGGAACCTCGTTGCGCGACTGGGATGAACGGGCTCTGCAGGATCGCATCGGAGTGATCTTCCAGGATTTCGCGCGCTACCAGTGGCTGGTGGGCCACAACATCGGTGCCGGGGACGTCGAAGAGTTCGAGAGCCAATCGAAATGGCATACGGCCGCGATCAAAGGCCTGGCCGACGAGTTCATCCGCGACCTGCCGAAGGGCTACGAAACGCAACTGGGCCGCTGGTTCAAGGACGGACGCGAGCTGTCCGGCGGGCAATGGCAGAAGATCGCACTAGCCCGGGCCTTCATGCGGGAGCATGCCGACATCCTGATCCTGGACGAACCCACGGCAGCCATGGATGCTAAAGCCGAGGCTGAAGTGTTCCAGCACTTCCAGGCGATGGCTGGAAACCGCATTCTGATCCTGATCTCGCATCGCTTCTCGACCGTGCGCCAGGCCGACCTGATCGCAGTGATGGACCAGGGCTGCATCACCGAGATCGGTACGCATGAACAATTGATGGCGCTCGACGGCCAGTACGCCACCCTGTTCGAACTGCAGGCTGCCGCGTACCGCTAGGCCGCACTCTAAGCGCTGTGAAATTCGTGGGTGTCCTGGTTTTGCCCTTCCTAGCGGGAGGACGGCTTGTCCCCCAGCACGTTGTTGAGGCTATTGGGCTTGTATGTGCCCTCCCTCTTGGCCGTCTTGTCGGCACGCTTTTCCTTCAGCGTCTTGCCGGGCTTCTTCTTGCCTTCCCGGTGCTGGGTGTCTCTGCCTTTGGTCATAGTCGTCTCCACGAGGCACTCGCCGCCCATGGTGGGCGGGCATTGCGCCCACAATGATTGGACCGCTGGAAAGGGAGTTGATTCGGTCTGCGCGAACTTTCCTACAGCGCAACGCGGCAATCTCGGGATTGGCGTACTTCTTGGCCCGGCGGGAAAATCGTGGGTGTCCTGGTTTTCCCGAATTACCTTAGACTGAGGCCGGTTCATTGAACGGACAGGACTGATGACGGCAAGATGGTTTACACCGGCGCGCGCCGCCCTGGCCGTGCTCCTTTTGGCGGCCTGCACCAGCCAGGCTGAAACCGGCGAAGAGACCAGAGCGACGCTCGAAGCCGCCAACGCCGCGTATGACGCGGCGATTCTGGCGCAGGACCGCGCCGCGCTCGAGGCGCTGTACTCCGAGCGCTACCGATACTTGGCCGAGGACGGCGCGATGCGAGGCCGCGCGGAGAAGATCGCGTTTCTGACCGATCCGGCAAACCGGCTCACCGACGCGCGGAGCGAGGAAATTGAGGTGGAGGTCTTCACGGACGCCGCCCTCGTCACCGGCCGGTTTTCGGGGGGTTACATCGCGGACGGCCGCGAAGCGCGGTTCAGCGAGCACTTCACCACCGTCTGGGTCAAAGAGGACGGCGCGTGGCGGCTACGCTACGAACATGCCAGCCCACTGCCGGACACGCCCTAGGCGGGCGCGCCAGGCCAGAGCACCAACGCGGCCGCGCCTCTAGTGGAAAGTAGCCAAAAGCAGGACAGCCACGAATTCTGCCAAGTCGCACCGGTCGACGCGCAGGTCGGAAAATGCCGCCTGCGTTCCTAGAAGGTTTCCTTCAAGTCATGGGTAGACCGGTCCTGGTTCCCGCTTCTCGCCGATTTGGGAAACAGAATCGTGGGTGTCCTGGTTTTGTTGTCGGCTATCAGCATCGATCGGCACCCGCCTGGCGCTTATGGCCCACGGGCCCGGATTGAGCGTCAGCGAGCTGACCTCTCCGCCCGTGCGCTCGAAGCGGATGACATCGCGCGCGGGAAGATCAATGATGAATCGGTCACCGTCGGCCGCAAGAAGAGCGTGTTCTGGCTGGTCGAAGTAGATCTGGTCGATGCCTCCGTACCAGGCGACAAGGACGCCATCCTTTTCCCGAATTGCGACCCTGGCGAAGTCGGTGAACTCGAAGTCACCCACGAAGTCCGCCAACTCCGCCGGGGGCAGCGGGACGTCTAACGGTACGGGCTGCTCCGGCAGTTCCGGAACACTCGTCAGCACGGCGTCCCAAGCCAGCTCGGAGGCGATCATCGCGAGGTCGTGTGGCGTGAGGTCCGGGTTATCGACCTGGTCGGTCGAGACTGCGTAGAGAACATCGCCATCGTGCTGGGTGGCAAAGGGCTGGATGGCGCGGCTCATGGAACCGTGCACTTGCTTGGCCAGTCGCTCCAGGTGTGCGATAGGCAGCTTCTGATTGGTCACCACGAGCGTGAGCGTCGTGTTCGTGGTCGGCCCGCCGGCTGGAGCCTCACTTGCATCGTGGACACGCACCTCGAGCATTTCCCGAATTGATGGGCAATCGCGGTCAGGATCGTTGCGCGCGCAGCGCACGACCCGTCCATTCCGATCCACGATGGCGCCGACCGAATTGACCACGGTGAAGACACCGATCTTCGTGGGGCCGACCTGAGTGAAGGCGCCGCCCTGCCCCGAGTGCGGCCACCTATGGCTATTCGAGGCGCTGAGTGGTTCCGTGAAGTACACGCCCTGCATGGCAAACCTTCCGGCACCGTGGGGACCCAGGGGAAACTGACCGGGCCGGGCGTTCTCGAGTGCAACACGGCCCAGGCGGTCGTCCGGCGTGATGCGCGTCATGCGGCGGCCGCCGACGTCATAGATGATGGCTCCGACGGCTCCCGCGATGAAATTCGGGTTGCTGCGCTCGGCCTCGAGATGCTTCAGGGCGTTGGCCGCGCCGGTTGTTGCCGACAGCCCGTACCAGGAGCCGCCGGAGAACACGACCAGCTCCATCATCTTCCGATCCCATCCATTCATGAGCGCCGCAGCGTTGACGGTGCCGGGACTGCCACCCCGGACGTCGACCGCGGCCTTCACTGCGTCGGGGAAGTAGAACACGGTAGTGCCGGTCGGCCCTTCGTCATACTCAGCAACGCCGACGAGCATTTCGGGGAAGTCGAAGGTGAGCACGGACTCGGCTCGAGGAGTGACCGGGATCGGTTGTCCGGCATCGGCCGCGTGCGAGGCAGGTGCCGCGGCGAAGCACATGACCAGCACCAGCACCATCTGGCAAAACGGCGCCAGATCCCCTATCGAGTCGTCGAGAAACGGAAACGCTGCGACCTTCTCCAACGTCATCACCTATTGCCGTTCGTTCGGGTATACCACGATCGAGGTGGTCCAAACCTGGATAAGCCCGGTCACCGAGGTCACGCGGCTCTCGGTCTTCTGCCGGACATCGCCCTCGTCGGGAAACAAAGGTTCTCTAGGTGTCTGGCTTCCCAGGTCATCCTCGCGCCCGTGAATCGAAGTATAAGCGGCCAATTTCCTGATTTCCATTCGTACTCAGCGGAATCCAGCGAGATCCAGAACACCCACGAATTCTGCCAAGTCACACCGGTCGACGCGCATGTCGGAAAATACCGCCTGCGTTCGTAGGGGATTTCGTATAAGTCATGAGTGAAGCGGCCCTGGGTCCCGCTTATCGCCGATTTGGGAAACAGAATCGTGGGTGTCCTGTTTGCGAGTATGCGTATGCGTACTTCCAGGGAGAAACTTGGCGGGAACAGGCTGCAAACAGCGTGAACAGGAGTTGAGTGGTTCCAATCTGCCTTATCTCAAACTCAATGGAGCGAGGAAATGATCTCAATAGCAAGGGTTGGTGTTATCGCATTGGTCTGTTCATTTGCATTTGCGTGCTCGAACTCGGATTCAGGTAGTGATGGGTCATTATCAAGTAACGGAGACACTTCGTCCGGCGCGGTGCGCTCAAGTGCCGGCTTCCAACGGGTTGATGAACTATCGCCAGAAGTGGGCCGAGTATTCGAGAACTCCCCTAACCCATTCAAGAAGAAGTGCAATTTGAGCGAGGGACTTTGTGTCTGTGATAACGCTGGTGATTGTGCGGAATTGGTATTAAATTGTTGTCTCAATAAGATCTGCACTGAAAAGGCCTGCTCATGTAGTCATAACGGCAATTGCGACAGTGATGGCAATGTGAAAGATCATTAGAACCAGGACACCCAGGATTTGCAGGCTGCCGATCTGGCCAGCAGCATAGGCAATGGAGCAGTTGCGGTTTGCGCGACACGCGCAGAAAGCGAGTGCGGAATGCCGTCATGCGTGGATGGGGTGCTTCAGGCGAATTCGCGCTCAAGAAGCTACGAGAACAGCCAGAAACGCGGCTACCCGATTTTCATCCAGTTTCAGTTTGCCAGCGGATCGGGCCGTAACTGGAATTTGTAGACCTGGCTGGTAGTACCCTTGCCGGTCTCGGTGTGGAACGGCGCGCGGGTACTCAGCGTCGCCCAGACCGCGCGGCCTTTCCAGCCGGCGCCCGGATCGTCGATCCGACCGTCCATCCACTTCGTGTAGAAGCCGGTGGGATAAGGCACGCGCAACACGACCCATTCCCCATCGTTCCAGACAAGCAGGCCCTCGGACTCGTTGCCCGTGTTGATGGGCGTATTCGGCCCGAGGCCGAGCACGTCGTGCTGGTCAACCCAGGTGTAATAACTGGCTTCAGCACTTCCAGACTCATCCTCCAGCCCTTTGAGCTGGGGGAGCGGCTCCTCGTAGAACGTCCACCCTTCCGGGCAATGCTGACCGGTGGCATCCGGGCCGTTGAGCGGTCCCTGGCACGCCGAGCGGTCGAACCGGCCCAGGTGACCGCTGCCGAGGGCTACCCACGCCACCCCATTGCGGTCGATATCCATGCCGCGGGGGGAATAGCCCTCGATCGGCCCTCCTTCATCGTCCAGGGGCAAAGCGTAGTACTCAGTAAGGGCCGTTCGGGCCGGATCCTCCCCGGGCTCGATGCGTACAAGGCCGCCCGGGTAGCCCGGCATGGAGCCCCAGACCGAGCCGTCCGCTGCCGGGGCAACGGCATAGAGGCCGTAGAAGCCGGGCGTGATCCGCTTGTCCAGCTCCGGATCCACCGCTTGATCCGGCTCCACGTAGTCGTCGCGCTTGCCGTTGCCGTTCGTATCCAGGATGAACGGCGTCCACCCCTGGGCGGCTTCCTCGTCACCGGTCTCCAGGTACTCCTTTGTATCCAGATAGCCGATCACCGGGCCGCCCCCGCTCGTCCACAGCGTGTCCTGCTCGTCCTCGGCAAACATCAGGTGGTGCGTACTGAAGCACGTGGGAATCGGCGTGTACTCCCCGCTTTCGGGCTCATAGACGCCCAGGTGCCGCGTGGAGCGCTCGAGCGGGAATGCCTGGGCGGAAGGATGATCCGAACCCTCCCGGCAGTAATCGGGGGTTTCGAAGGCCCGCGCTGTGGCCGTGATCCATACCCGGCCCTCCGCATCGATCATCGGGTTATGGACGTTGGTTCGACTGTCCCAGATCAGTTCCTCTCCCCAGTACGGGGACGGGGCGGGCATCGACTGAGCCGGTGCGATCGGCGGATGCGGCTCGAGGGTATGCAGGGGAATCCGGCTCGCCTCGTGGACTTTCGGATCCAGCACGGGCAGGTAGTCGGCACTGGCTTCCAGTGCCCCATAGAGCTTGCCGTCGGAATTGACGGTCGGATCCCGGCGGTCTGTCGAGACCAGGTCGTGGAGATAGTCCTGGGGACCGGCCCAATCCCACTGGGTGATGACCACGTTTCGCTCGAGGCCCTGCGGACGGGGCGGCTCGGGCGGCAAGGCACCATCGGCGATCGCCTGCGTCCAGTTCGCGAACATCTGGAGTGTGCCGTCCCAACCCATCATGTTGGTACTCCCCATCATGCTCGCGCCGGCCTGGCCGGACTTGATGCGTCGCTCCCACGCCTCCCTGTGGGTCTCGAACTCACCCATCTCCGGGTGAAACTCGCGCGTCCCCCGGGTACCCATGCCGTGGCACCCCAGGCAGCTGAAGTTGAGGAAGCTCAGGAAGCCGGCCCGGTGCTGGATGTTGGCAGAAAACCCGTTGCCGTCCTGGCCGGTGCCCGGGAACGCGTCCCTGGAGGGGACCTCGAGCAGAGAGAGCCAGTATCCGGCCGGATAGTACTGCGCCGCCACTTGTGGATCGGGGGCTTCGACCGCCTCCAGATCAAGTGACGTGCCCGGGGTCGCCTCCTGCTTCGGAGAGTCCACAAGTCCGTAGCCCCGCACCCAGATCTCATAGGTGGCATCGGGAAGATCAGGGACCAGATAGCGACCCTCCTCGTCGGTGACCACGATGCGGGCGAACCGCGTCGGCAGATCGTGGGTTTCGGCGATCACCCATACCCCTGCCTCCGGCCCGTCTGGTCCCGTGACCACACCACCGACATCGTCCTCGCCCACTTCCACAACCTGATCGGCCTCGCCCACTTCCACAACCTGATCGGCCTCGCCCACTTCCACATCCTGATCGGCCTCGCAGGCAGTCAGCCCGACCAGAATGAGGACACAGAGAGACCACTGAATGGTTGCACTGAACACCGAGAGCAAGCCGGGGAAACGGTCTGACATGATGAGACCTCCTCAAGAATCGGTCCGGTGAAGGACAGGCTTATGCGGGATGTAATCTTGCCTATGGAAGTATAAGCGCCCTATTTCCTGAAATCCAAGAGCGAGAAAGGCCGGGGTCCCGGCAATGACTTCTGGCATTTGCCAGGAATGGCTTGGCACTCATAGAATGAAACTCTTACTTCTGCCGCTCACGCGCCGCTCCACTATGAAAGCACTGCTTATTGCCATTTGCTCGTGTCTGTTGTTTGTGCTGAGCTGGCCGCTTGCGCTGCTTGTCCTGCTCCTGTGGCCGCTGATCTGGCTGCTCAGCCTGCCCTTCCGGGTTCTGGGCATTGCCGTCGAGGGCGTGTTTGCTCTACTGCGCGCGATCGGCCTGCTGCCGGCCAGAATGCTGGGCTACCGCGACCGCACGGCCTGACGCGGCATGGGACTCAACAAGCGACAATACGCACTTATCGCCTTCCTTAGCGATAACAAGAAACAGATCGATGTAAATGAGCAGATCTATCGCAACCTAAACGACGCAAAAGATTGCCTCGTATTCACTCTTGATCTAGAGCTTCGCTTGGATCTTCTCCTAGAGAATTATGCTGCATTGGAACGTTACGTCATGAGAGCTGCGGTCAACAATGCCATATTCCCTGGACAGGCAAGCAGTGCGCTGTCTGAAACAAAGCATGAGATCAACCGACTTCTAGTTAACTTGCTGTCAAGTGCTCGGTTATATCTTGATCAAACAGCAAGCGCTATATCGCGATTCAAGCATTCACCAGAAGGCACTACCCAAGCGTTCAGGAATCTTCGCAAAAATGCTTACGACGGAGATTCGTCTTATCGCATTATGGAGGCGCTAAGAAACTACAGTCAGCACTGTAGTCTGCCCGCACACTCTATTTCTTTTAACACAAAAGTCGACGAATCTAATCCTGATTCCCCTCGCAATAGATATACGGTTTCTTTCGGAATAATGCCTCGAATGCTGGAAGCGGACACCCGCTTCAACCGCTCGGCACTAAAAGAGCTTCAAAGCATTTCCGATAGCCACGGTCGCGTAGAGGCATTCCCAATTGTTCGAGAGTACGTTAGCTATATTTCAGATATCCATTTGCGCGTTAAAAGAATGTATGAAAATCTTATAAATGGCGCAGATACCCTTTTTGAAAACACCTACTCAGATCTTAGATCTGAATCAGGTGAGGCACCTCACGCTGTGTTCTGCACCCGCGTCGATGGCGACGATTACACAGAACTTCCCATCAACAGAGACCTGATAATTGAGCGGAAGAATCTAGAAAGAAAACATGTGCTGTCTGGATCCTTTAACACCAGATATGCATCGTCACACTAGGAGCGATAATCCAGGACACCAACGACTTTTAGGGAATTTCAGGTTGCCCGGCACCCTCGCGAATGGATGCATCGCGTCCAAGGAACTGAATGCCGCTGCTACCGGGCGATTGGCTCAGCCGAAGCGTTGATGCTGAAGGCTGCTGATCTGGGCCAACCCCGACCTAATCTGGACCTCCGGTTGAATGGTATGAACCGGGCGCCAGCCCGTGCGTGAGTTCGGCCTCAGACCTCCGGCGAGCCGCTCGACACGCCAAATCAGGGCCACCTCGACTCCAACCTCAGCAGATTTTGATTTCCGGGCGACCACACCGAGGCTGATTTATCCGAGAAAATCGTGGGTGTCCTGGTTTTCGTCCCTGGTTTCTGCGACCCGGGAGAAGCTAACTCAACCCGGAAGATCCTGGGTGTCCGGGTTTTCGGGATTCTTCAGGCCAGGCTGAGTTGGGGCTTCCCGAGGGCGCCCTTGGCTGTGGGGCTCGGTGGGTCCAGCAGGCTGAAGACCAAGTTATCTAACTCCTCGACTGGAAGAGAAAGCTCCTTGGCTACGTGCGAGCGGGTAGTTCGCTCCTTCCAAAGTTCCTGAAACACCTTCTGAAGCACAACAGAACGCTCTCTTTCCATGCCTTCAGGCTCTGAGTCCTTCATAGTCGATCGGATTTCAATGCAGAATCCCCGGTACTGCCAATCGCTGAGAATGCCCTCTTTGTGGAGTCGATAGGCCAGTGCTGCGACCGAAACGCCCCACCGCTTCTTGAGCTTGACAAGCTGGCTAAGCGATCGAACATGCGAAGGAACGTTGCCCAGCATGTCCATAGTCGGAATGAGGAAGAAGGATGCGAACTGATCCGCCTCCTTCTCCGCTTCTCTGCCTTGGGGCTTACCATGGCGATGCAGGACCAAGTGCCCCAATTCGTGCATGGCGTCGAAGCGGCTCCGCTCCGCCGTTTTGAAAGTGTTCAAGAAAATAAAAGGTCGGTCGTTTCGCCAGCACGAGAACGCATCCACGTTCCGCGTGTCTTCCGCCAACGAGAAAATACGAACACCCTTGGACTCCAGCAGCTTGATGACATTAGAGACCGGCCGTTCGCCGATTCCCCAATAAGTCCGCAACGATCGGGCCGCGGCCTGTGGATCGCCCTCAAAGCGCATATCAGGGAGATCGACCTTCGGTAGGTTAAACCGTTCCTCTATCCAGTCGGATAGCTGCAGTGCCAGCGCCCCTGAATTGACTGCAGCGTCCTTTTCCTTTACCGACATGGTTGACAGTGACCTGAAGCTGATCGAGTCGACGCCGGGAACCTCTACATCGTCCCCAAAGAAGAACTCGTACGGGAAATTCAGCTGAGCAGCAATCGCCCTGAGCGTGTCGGCTTCGACATTCTCAGCCTTGCCGTTCTCGATCATTGAGAGGTATTGCGGCGTAATCCCGCTCTTTTCGGCAAGCTGGCGCGCTGTCAACTTCCTCCGCTTCCTGGCGAAAACGAGTCGGGTCGGGTTGAACACGGTTACGCCTTCTTGGTGACCGACACTTCGAAATCATCTTTATCGGATACTAAATCCTGCTCCTTGCCGTAAGGCTGCGGGTCGTCCTCCGAGCCGGTCAGGATGTAGACTCGCTCAAGGAGCTTACCAAAAGCGCCGTCTTCGATCCTGCTCGGTCGTGAAAGCTCAGCCTGAGGCTCCTCACTCCGGTTCGAAACGCAGAAGAACCACACTTCCTTGTTCTCACGAAGCCCATCCTCACCGGCCATTTCTTCAAAGAGGCAAAGTGTGCCGTTGTCGACCAGTTTGGTGACACCTTCCCTCTTCGGACAGATCGGACGGGGCTCAACGACACCGCAGGCAAAGTCGACGTTCTGAAAAAGGATGATGAGTCCACGCTGGCTGTTCTGGACCCCCTCGACTCCCTTCACGGAGTATCCTTCCCAGCCATTCAGCCTGAGAAACGCGCCTCGAAGGTTTGCCACGCCCGCCAAATACGACAACAGGCCTGGTGCGTTCTGAGGATGGAGCGGCGTGGCCTCATTTCGAGCCGCGGTTGCCGCCAAGGCGACATCTCGGAGAATCGAAGGCTCGCAGCCGAAGTCGTGCAGCTTGTTTCGAACCTCGAAGACAGATTTGTAGATTGCTGAGCGTGTCACTGGCACTCCAGTTGAAGTTTTTTCGCCTCAATTGTGGCACGAATTCTTCAACTGCGCAAGCAGGAAATGCAGAATTCCTCCGGTAATCCCCCGTTTTGGTGCGCCTCGAAAGTAGAGCCCGGTAAACTCTCCGTAGCAGAGGAGGCTCCGCCGGACGGACGTTGGCAGGTTGCCAAACATCCCCGTGAGTGGATGCATCGTGTCCAGGGAACTGAAAGCCGCTACTACCGGCCGATTGGCTCAGCCGAACCCCTCATACTGAGGGCTTCTGATCTAGGCCAACAATGGATGAAGGGTGTATCTGGAGAGTTTGTTCTCAAGACACTGAGGCAACAGACGCAGCCCTGGTAGTGTCCCGTTAAAGGCCCAACCCCTGACTCAGGCACTCACGTCGCCATCCCGTGGCCGAAATCGGCGTCAGACTCGCTGCCCGCCGCCCGAATCGTCAGATTTCCCCTCTCAAGACTTCCAATACAACATTCTCAGTTTCCCAGCCAACCAAGTCGAAACCAATTCACCCGGCAAAATCGTGGGTGTCCTGGTTCTTCCGTCTTGATTCGGTTCAGCGGCAGCAACAATCAGGCGGCGAAATCCCCTTGACGAGAGGGAGGCGTCCATATATGCCCTAGTTCTCTCTGGTTCTTCAATTTGGGTTGCGCGGCCCAGAAACTTGCAATATCCTCGTTATGATTGGTGGTGGAACCGCTATTGCTCCGGAGCGCGCTCCCATGTGGAGCCGTCCCTGTTGGACGACACTAATCTAGAGGAGTCATCACTCCTTGTCGCTCGCGACAAGCCTCAAAAAGTTGAGGCGAAACACTGCTACTTGCTGGGCGCTCCGGAGCATCTTTTTTGGAGATCGAACATGGGGGATGAAGGAACACGACTAGCGAGCCGTATTTGGTGGACAAGAAAAGCAAGGATTAAAGCGGAGCAACGGATGCTTCGCTATAACGCTTTTTTTAACGCTCTCCTGCTTTGGTATTCGTTCTCAGCCGTTGCAGCTAGTGTTTACTACTTGAATATAGCAACAGGAGACCAAACGGCCGAAACTATTTGGCTCATCTTCTCCATTCTAGTTTTAGCGCTCGCTGGATTCATGAACGGATTCAGATTTAAGGAACGGGCAATTCAATTTAAGCATGGGTACGAAGAACTCAGCACTTTATACGTTCGATTAGAAAGCCAAGACCTCGGAGCTTCAGACGCAGCTGAAGAATACCGTGAAATCCTCGCGCTATCTGAAAATCATCTCCAGAAAGACTACTTCGCAGCGCTCTGTGAGGAATTTATGATGAATGATGCCACCGATTTGGACAGAGAACCGAAGCTGTACGTCGTGGTGTCCTACATTTTCCACCTGTCAGCAGGTTTTCTTACCGGACTATTTCTCGTCTCTCTGCCTTTACTGGTTTTAGCCGCAGCCTTGCACATGTAGAAATGAAGACCGTAGCTAAAGAATTTGAAGAAACATTTAGCGAAACCTCGCTTCTGCACATTTGGAACACTCATATCAAACACACCAGCTCAACTGGAGTTGATAACGTAAGAGCTGTTGTATTCGAAACTTCCCTTAAAGAGAACATCTCGACAATATCCAAAAAGTGCCTTAATGGAGACTTTTCATTCACACGATATAAGTTGCGCCTGATTAGCAAAGGGAGAGGTAAAGCCCCGCGAGAAATTTCCATTCCAACTGTACGAGACCGACTGGTCTTAAAGGCCCTAAGCCAGTTGATCGCGAGTCGATTCTCAACAGATCTAAATAACCACCTTCCACAAAAAATTGTTGCGGATACAAAGAGGGAGATTCAGGCCCGCCCTCCTCTCGGGTACATAAAATCAGATATAAGGAACTTTTATCCCTCCATAAAGCACCAAGAACTACTGACTCGCTTAAGGAAGCGGATCCGTGATCCACGCGCTCTAAATCTTGTAGCGGACGCGATCGCGCAGCCTTCCGTATCTCATCAAAGACACAAAGGCCCGCTATCAACACTTGGTGTTCCCCAAGGTCTATCGGTATCAAATCTTCTTGCTGACCTTTATCTAAAAAACCTGGATGGCCACTACAGGAAACAGCAAAACATGCGCTATTTCCGATTTGTCGATGACGTCCTCATCTTACTGGACTCAGGCAACCGTGAAACGGTGCATGAGGAGCTTAGAGTTCGCTTCCGGCGACTAGGCCTAAAGATTCACCCGCTCAACGATCCGGAACGAAAGACTGTATGTGGAGATGCTACGGACCCCTTTCCCTACCTCGGATACATCTTCGACACAAACAGTATCCGCCCGCGCGAACTATCAATTACCAAACTCCGGGAATCCATAATTTCGCTTTTCACTTCTTTTAGACATGCAAAACAAAAAGACTTAAATTACCTCCAGTGGCGTATCAATTTACGTATCACAGGCTGCGTTTTCGAGGGAAAACGAAGGGGCTGGCTTATCTATTTTTCGGAAATTAACGACGAACCACTTTTGCATTCTTTGGATGCTTTCGTAATGAAGCTATGTAAGCGGTTTAATGCTGACTTCACTCCGAAAAAGTTCGTTCGGACATTTTTTGAAACGAATCATCGCAGGCATGAAACCAACTATATTCCAAACTTCGACGACTACTCCATTTCAAAAATGCGGAATTTACTAGAAGACTACTATGGGGAAAATGTCCAACAGCTAAGCAATGACGAAGTAAGGCTGCGATTCCATAAGAGGGTCGACAGGGAGACTAAAAAGCTTCTTCAGGATATCGGCAATTTCAGCTGATGACGGAATTCATTCCCCTCCTCATTAAATACCCCGCGGCTACGGATGCGACACTTGGTGCTTTCTGATTTGCGCCTAACATTGCAAAGGAATGCGCTCTACTTCGACGCATCTCTCTTCCAAATTCTTATCATGCAACGATCAGCAGAAAGAAGTGCACAGACCTCCGCTAGGCAAGGCTTCGCAGGATCTTGAGCACGCTAGTTCTCACCTTTCAGGCTTTAGAAGCTGACCAATCCCGCCTCAGCCACAGGTCGACGTCGTCTTTCAAATACTGCATCAGCTCAGAGACCGGCGGCAGCATCCGTGACTGCCCTGTTGGGGCATAGCAGTTTTTCCCAGTACGGTAGAAAACTGGGCCTCCGAACCATGCAGATTTGGTCAGAACAACACGCTTCTGCGCACCAACACAGGTGTTTTGAACGCGTGCCAGTTGGTAGTGATGCCGCCCCCCGTACCCGTTGTAAATCATCATGAGATCACCCTGCGCTAAGGGCTTATCAATAATGTACTGTTTGATAGCTTCTTCAGTCCAGCCAAAATAGGGGTGATCACCCTTGGCATCAATCTCGAGCTCTTTAGTCATAGTAACCGATCATCTCCTTCCATCTGTTTAATCTGCCTGAACAGTGCGCACCAATAAATTGTGTTCTCAGGAGGATTAGGGCTCATCCTGCTATTACATATCCTCCTCTACGAGCTGCCTCCCCTCTTCAAGAACATGCCTCGGAATAACGATAAACAGCAACTCTCTCGCTGCGATTATTACTTGCTCCCCATCTTCGTCATCAAAACTGACAGCGGGAACCACATCTGGACCATTTTCAAGGTGAAAGAACAGGTCGTAAGCTTGCTCTGGGTCCTCAATAAACGTTTCGAAGGGATCATCAGCATCACGCATATACATGAGCACTGGACCCTCATATCGCCCTGGTCCGGACGGAAAACTCGGCTCGAAAAGTATATGCAAGACCTGGACAAAATTCGGATTCACGGCAACCGATTTACCGTCAACGGTATCGAAACACAAAAATCCCTCATTTGTAGCGTTTACCGGATTGGCGGCCACTATTTCGCGGACACGATCGCGCTCCCGCTCTAGCACTTCAGCAACTAAAGGCTCAACTTGTCCTCGAAAGAAGAACTTCAGGAAGTAGCGATAAACCCCTTGCGCCATAAATCACTCCAAGAATGAAGGCTATCGAGGCCACAGGCGACTCGAAGAACCTGGGTGTGCATGCGATTCAGATTTTGACCAACGACTGGCCGGCTGTCACTCGGCGCATTCGCGTAGCCCGACGAAACGACAACCGAACTAAACAAAAGCGAACAACTTCATCAGTTCGCCATTAGCCTTCCCAGAGCCTCGCCCGGCTCATGCGCCCTCATAAAAGCCTCCCCAATCAAAAACGCCCCAATCCCTCCGTCTTGCAGCCTCTTTACATCTTCCGAGCTGTGAATCCCACTCTCCGAAACCACCAACCGATCCTCCGGCACCATCGGCGCCAACCTTAGCGTAGTCTCCAGGTCAGTAACAAACCGATGCAAATCCCGATTATTGATCCCCACCAGATCCCCAGGCACCGCCAACGCCCGCTCCATCTCTGCCTCGTCGTGCACTTCCACCAGCACAGCCAGCCCCACTTCCTTACCCAACGCGGCCAGTTCGGCAAGCTGGTCATCATCCAGCGCGGCAACAATCAACAACAGCGCATCGGCCCCTATGGCGCGGGTCTCGACGACCTGCCAAGGGTCGATAATGAAGTCCTTACGCAGGACGGGCAGGCGGCAGGCCGCTCTAGCCTCGACCAGGAAGGCCGACTGGCCGCCGAAGAAGCCTTCGTCGGTGAGGACGGACAGACAAGTCGCCCCACCCGCTTCGTAGCTCTTGGCGATCGCTTCGGGGTCGAAGTCGGGGCGGATGATGCCGGCAGAGGGCGAGGCGCGCTTGACCTCGGCGATAACGGCGTCCTTTGTGGCGGCCGCGCGGGTTTTCAGTTCGCCGGCAAAGTCGCGCGTGGGCGGCAGATCCTTGACGATTGCCTTGAGTTCTTCCAGTGGCCGGTCGGAGCGGCGGTGTTCGACTTCGTCTTTCTTGGCGGCCAGGATCTGCTTGAGGATGTCGGCGCTCACAGGGCGTAGCTCCGGGTGGCGTATTGCTTGAGGCGTTCCAGGCCGGCGCCGGTGGCGAGGATGTCTTTGGCCTGCTGGATGCCGGCTTCCAGGCTCTCGGCGCGGCCGGAGACGTAGATGGCCGCGCCGGCGTTGAGCGCGACCATGTCGGCGGCCGGGCCGGGCTCGCCGCCCAGGGCAGCTTCGACCAAGCCCAGGCTTTCTTTCGCATCGCCCACTTGCAGCGCGGCCAGGCTGGTGTGCTTGATGCCGTAATCGTTGGGCTGGATTTCCAGCTCGCTGATTTCGCCGTTCTTGAGTTCGGCGGCCTTGGTCGGCTCGACGATGGAGATTTCGTCGAGGCCGTCATGGCTGTGGACGACCAGCACGTGGCGGCTGCCCAGGGCGTGCATCACCTCGGCCAGGGGCAGGACCAATTCCGGGGCATACACGCCCAGCACCTGGTTGGGTGCGGCGGCGGGGTTGGTCAGGGGGCCGAGCAGGTTGAACAGGGTTCTCAAGCCCAGCGCCTTGCGCGGGCCGATGGCGTGCTTCATGGCCGTGTGGTGCTGCGGTGCGAACAAAAAGCCCACGCCCAGTTCGTCGATGAGGATGGCGACCTGTTCAGGCGTGAGGTCGAGCCGGCAGCCGGCGGCTTCGAGCACGTCGGCCGCACCCGACTTGCTGGATACCGAGCGATTGCCGTGCTTGGCCACGCGCACGCCGGCGGCGGCCGCGGCGAAGGCCGATGCGGTGGAGACGTTGAACAGCGAAGCGCCGTCGCCGCCGGTGCCGACGATATCGGTCAGGCCCTCGCGGTCGATGTCGACGCGCTGGGCGACCTGGCGCATCACCTCGGCGGCGGCGGCAATCTCGATCGGTGTCTCGCCCTTGACGCGCAGCGCCATGAGCAGGCCGCCGATCTGCGCCGGCTCGGCTTCGCCGGCCATGATCTCGTGCATGGCCGATCGCATCAGCTCGCCTTCGAGGTCGCGGCCTTCGGCCAGTTCGTTCAGGGCCTGCTTGATGGCGGTCATAGTTCTATCTTCATTGCTTTTGGTCCAGAAAATTCCTGAGCAGGTCGTGGCCATGGCGCGTGAGGATCGATTCGGGGTGGAACTGTACGCCCTCGACGGGCAGTTCCTTGTGCCTGAAACCCATGATCTCGTCCCGCTCGCCGTTTTTCTCAGTCCAGGCGGTCTCTTCCAGGCAGTCCGGCAGGGACTCACGCGCGACGATCAGCGAATGGTAACGCGTGGCCTCGAAGGGATTGCTCAAGCCCGCGAACACGCCCTTGTCAGTGTGGTGCATGTCTGAGACCTTGCCGTGCATGACTTCGCGGGCGCGCACCACCTCGCCGCCGAAGGCCTGGCCGATGGCCTGGTGGCCCAGGCAGACACCGAGTATCGGGAACACGCCGGCCAGTTCCTTGACCACGTCCAGGCACACGCCGGCCTCGTTGGGCGTGCACGGGCCCGGCGAGAGCACGATGCGGTCGGGCGCCAACTCACGAATGCCGGCAATATCGATGGCGTCGTTGCGCACGGTATGCACGTCCGCGCCCAGCTCGCCCAGGTACTGCACCAGGTTGTAGGTGAACGAGTCGTAGTTGTCGATCATCAGCACCTTCATCGGTGCAGTCCTCTGGCTGGGCTCATGCATCCTCCGGTGGGCGGATGCGGTCGAAGACATCTTCGGGCAGGGGCAGGAGCCTGGTACGGCGATGCTCCTCAGCATCGGCAGCCACCGTCTGGTGGTAGTCTTCCGGCACCTCGACGCCATCCAGTCCGAACCGGGCCATATCTTCGGCCGACAGGGCCCAGACGCAATTGCAATCCAGATCGTGGCCGACGACGGTGATGCGCGCGTCGACGCCGATTCGCTCGTAAAACGCTTTCTGACGCTCTCTTATTTGCTCGAGTTGGCGACGGAGCGACAGCCCGGTCCGAGGCTGGACGCGCGTCGGGATGTTCCAGCTGCGCTGTATCGCCGACCCGTGCCAGGTCACCGTGGCGCCTTCGGCAATGACTTTCCGGCGGCCCGCGGTGAAGACGTAGTTGGCACAGGATGAGTGACAGCCGGTGTTGACCGCTTTCACATCGAGCCCGTGTTCGAACACCAGCTCGCCCAGATCCATGCCGATCATCACGTCGCCGCCGGGCGATTCGATTGCCAGCCAGTTGATCGAGTCACCGTGCTTCTGGAGCAGCTTGGCCACCTCATCAACCGCCTCTTCGATCATCATCCCGCGATAGATGATGTGGTCAGCCTCGTGCCAGACTTCATAGCCCTTCGGTTCCGACGACTCCTCCGGCGAGGTCGCGCAAGCGCAGACAAGCAGAACGATAGCGATCAATATCAGCAAGTTTCGAAGTTTCATGACAGCCTCCCTCCTGCTTCACTCACCGCGCGGATCAGTGCGCGGCCCTTGTTGAGGGTTTCTTCCCATTCGGCCTGCGGGTCGGAGTCGGCGACGATGCCGGCGCCGGCCTGCAGGTGCAGGGTGTGGTCCTTGACCAGCGCGGTGCGGATGGCAATGGCCAGATCCGCGTTGCCGTGCCAGTCCAGGTGGCCGACCGCGCCGGCGTAGACGCCGCGGCGGACCGGCTCGAGTTCGTTGATGATTTCCATGGCGCGCACTTTCGGGGCGCCCGAGAGCGTGCCGGCCGGGAAGGTGGCGCGCAGCACGTCAATCGCGCTCATGTCGGTGTCGAGCTGGCCGTGGACTTCCGAGACCAGGTGCATGACGTGCGAGTAGCGCTCGATGACCATGCGGTCGGTCAGCTCGACCGTGCCGGTGGCGGCGATGCGGCCAATGTCGTTGCGGCCCAGGTCGATGAGCATCAGGTGCTCGGCCAGTTCCTTGGGATCGGCCTTGAGTTCCTCTTCAAGGCGGCGATCCTCTTCGGCCGTCTTGCCGCGCGGGCGTGTGCCGGCGATGGGGCGCACCATGGCCTCGCGGTCGGACACGCGCACCAGCACTTCGGGCGAGGAGCCGACGACCTGGAAGTCGCCGAAATCGAAAAAGTACATGTAGGGCGAGGGATTGAGGCTTCTCAAGGCCCGGTAGACGTCGAGCGGCCGGGCGGCCAGGTCCACGCTCATGCGCTGGGACAGCACCACCTGCATGGTGTCGCCGTCGAGGATGTATTGCTTGATGCGCGCAACCGCGTCCTTGAAGTCCTTTTCGGCAAAGCCGAAGCGGAAATCATCCTCGCCCGGGGCTTCGAGCGAGACCGGCGGCGGGTAGCCGGGCGAGCCGCTGCGCAGGCGATGGACGAGCTGGTCGAGGCGGCGATTGGTGTGGTCCCAGGCTTGTTCTTCGTCCGGGTCGGCATTGACGATCAGGTAGAGCCGGCCGGCCAGGTTGTCGAACACGGCCAGTTCCTCGGCTTCCAGCAGCAGGATCTCGGGCACGCCCAGCTCGTCGGGCTTGGCCGAAAAATCCAGCCTGGGTTCGAGGTGGGCGACCGTCTCGTAGCCGAAGTAGCCGACCAGGCCGCCACTGAAGCCGGGCAGTTCGTCCAGCTCGGGGGCCTTGCGGCTTTTGACCAGGGCGTCGATCTGTTCGAGCGGGTCGATGTCGTCGCTACGCTCGACGACGCGGCCGTATTCCAGGGATTCGAGCGTGCGACCCGTGGCGCGCCAGGCGCGGCGGCACGGCAGGCCGATTATGGAATATCGACCCCAGTTCTCGCCGCCCTCGACCGATTCGAGCAAAAAGGCGTTGGGGCCGTCGGCCAGCTTCAGGTAGACCGACAGCGGCGTATCCAGGTCGGCCGCAATCGAGCGCCAGACCGGAATGCGGTTGTAGCCTTCGCGGGCGAATTCCTCAAAACGGGCCGAATCCACTGGGCCATCCATCGAAAAGAACGAGCCGGCTATTGTATGCGCCCAAGCGCGGGCTGGCCATCAACAGCAACTATGTCGCCCCGGAAACCGCGAAGCGGTTATCCGGGGCCTTGCACGCTTCGGCTGGCAGTGAGTTTTGCCGTGCCGGCGTGAATGTGCGAGGTCCCGGATCGGGGTCCGGGACGACGATTCGCGTCGGTTTCGGGGCGCGCTGTCGTGGGCTACGGACCGGCATCTTCGAAGCGGTCGGAGAAGACCGAGATACTCAGAAACTCCGCTTCGACCGTGACATCGGAAGTGACGCCCGCATCCGTGCGCGGGTTCTCGGTGCTGCCGTCGCTCCACTGCGAGAAGAAGTAGCCGCTGTCCGGCACCGCTTCGACCGACGCGCCGTCGCTGCCGTGGTCGACGGTCTGCGTTGTCGTGCCGCTGATAGTGCCGTTGGCGCCGACCGTATAGGTCAGCGTGTAGCTATTGATCTCGTACTGGGCCGTCACCGTCAGGTTGCCTGTGACGTTGTCGAAGGGGACATCCCAGCCGGTGAAAGTGTAGCCCTCGCGCGTGGGATCGGCCGGAGCCGTCGCCGCCGAACCGTGATCCACGGTTTCAGCCTTCAGTTCGCTGCCGTCATGGTCGACGAAGGTGACCGTGTAGGAATTGATCTCGAATTCAGCTTCCACCGTCACATCGGCCTGCACATTGGTATCGGTGCGCGGATTGGCGGTGCTGGCGTCGCTCCACTGAACAAAGTGATAGCCGGTGTCGGGGACCGCTTCGACCGAGGTTCCGTCGCTGCCGTGGTCGACCGTCTGCGGCGTCGTGCCGCTGATCGATCCGTTGGCGCCAGCCGTGTAGGTTAGCTGATAGGTATCGATGGCGAATTCGGCTTCGACTGTGATGTCGGAGGTCACATTGGTGTCCGTGCGCGGGTTGGCGGTGTTGCCATCGCTCCACTGCACGAAATGGTAGTTGGCATCCGGTACCGCTTCGACCGACGTGCCGTCGCCGCCGTGGTCGACCGTCTGCGGTGTAGTACCGGTGACTGAACCGTTGGCGCCGGCCGTGTAGATCAGCGTGTAGGAAGCGGCTGTCTCGTAAGAAATCTCCAGGCACCATTCTGCCAGGGTGCCACTGAAATCACCGGCAACGTCCGCGGCATTCAGCGTCCAGGTTCCATCACTGGCCAAGCCGTCAAAGACCGACAGGGCCTCGTTGGGCGTGGGGTTACCGAACAGCGCAGGGGGCGAACCGCCACACTGATCTTCTACCGGCCCATCCGTGCCTTCGTCATCGAGCCAGAGATCAAAATCGTCAGCGGAACAGCCAAAACCGCCGTTCGTCACACCCGGTTGGTCGACCACGATGGCCTGAGTCGAGCTATCAGGATGGGTCAGGCTGAAGACAAGATCACCAACCCAATCATGATCCCCGCGTAAATAGAGATTGACATCGACGATGTTCTCGCTGGGGGTCACCGATAACGAATCGGAGACACCCGCCGTATCGCCATCCGGGATCGCTACGTTGGGTGCACTGCAAACCTGAACAATGCTTTCCGTGATGAAGCTGAAGGCCGATGAAACGACTCCGTCACCACAGGAGTTCACGGCGGTCACCCGCCAGTAGTAGGTCGTACTTTCATTCAAGGCAACCGGCAGATCGTAGCTAGTGCCTGCCACGGTCGCTGCATGCACGATGGAGCTGAAACCGGAATCAGTCGCGATATCAACTCGGTATTCCGAGGCATCAATGGCTGCATTCCAACTCAGAGAGGGCTGCAGGGAAATGCCGGCACTGCTGTCGGCGGGAGACTGCAAAGTTGTCTGATCGGGCGTTGCTGAGTCCACGTTCAGCGTCAAAAATGCACTCGCCGTATTGCCCGGATCCGCATCGTCGATGGCGATGGCCTCGATGTCATAGCTGCCGCTTGCAACGCTGCCCAGGCCGCTGATGGTCAGAACGGACTGATTGATTGGATACACGACCGGATTTTCCGAGTAGCTTTCCGAGGCGCCGGCTGGAAGGCTGGCGACCGACAGATCGGTAGTGCCACCGAACTGTTCGCTGAGTGTGAGCGTGGAGTCAACACTTCCCTCAGAAGAACACACACTCATTTCGAAAGGATCCAGGAGCACACCGGTATCGGCCAGTTCGCCGGTCATCACCAAGGAAAAATCCTGGCCACTCAGATCTGGCGGATTCTGCGCGGTGCTCACTGATGCCACTTCGATCTGCCATTCGCCGGTCACTGGTGACTCGACGTAGACATTCTCCACGTTGTTGATGGCGTCACGCCCAGCCGGATCCGGCTCCGACCATGCTGCGGTGAACTGATTACCCCGGTAAACCGTACCGTCGGGCGCCGTAATGATCAGATCGAGATCGTTGATATGACAGGGATCGCAACCGCCAGCGCCCGGCGGATCGGTCCATGTCATGGTCACACGGAACGGTTCAGTTGAAGAGTCGACGGCAATGCTCGTATCCCAACTTTCACCGGTGGAGAGATGATCGACCTCATGTTGATCGAAGTATCGAATCCCGTCAGGCACCGGGCCCTCAATGGCCTTGCGCAGGTTGATTCGGCCCCACCCCTGATCCATGGATGGAAACCCGAAGCCCATGTCAGTGGCAGTGTTGATCAGGGCCGCCTTAACCAGTGCTGGGCTGGGCATCGCGCCATGACGATCGAGATGGGCTTCCATGAACACCGCCGCAGCACCGGCCACAACCGGACTGGCCATGGAAGTGCCGGGCATCAGTGCATATTCACTGCCCGTCCAGGCCTGTTCCCATGGATTGGTGGCCGAAGGGTCCGTACTTTCGGTTGACAAGACATCGGAACCAGGCGCCACGACATCGGGCTTGATGCGCTGCTGGGCTGGGCCGCGTCCGGAAAAGCACGCCATGCTGTCGATGCCCGGGCCGCTACAATTACTGGGCACATAACTGCCACAACGATCGTTCTGCGACGCCCCGACGGTGATCGCGTTTTTGGCGTTGCCGGGTGTGCCGATTGTTTCGCTTGTGGGACCATCATTGCCCGCAGCGAAGATGATGGTCATCTGGTCGGAGATCGAAGTCGACGGATCGGCGTCTCGCACGGCGGCATCGATATCCGCAGTTTGGGCCAGATAACCATAGGTAGTGGTGTAGCCCCAGGAATTATTGGTCAGGTCGGCGCCCTGCTGGGCATGCCATTGCATCATTCCCGTCTCGGTCGTGCTACCGCCGTCAAAGATATTGTTGTGGGTAATGCTGGCATTCCAAGCGATACCCCGGGCATCGGGCAGCGGTGTCGTTTGATCACCGCAGTTGGACGTATTGTTGGGAGAACTGGCAGCACCGCGACCGGCCACCGTGCCCGTGACATGGGTACCGTGTGCATTGTCCGTTTCGGTCTCCGTACCCAGAAACGCCACGACACTTCCGGCCGGAAAATCCGGGTGGCTCAGATCCATTCCTGAATCGTTTACGCCCGCAATAATGCCCGAACCGGTATAACCCAGCCCGGGCTCGGTCCACACGGGCTCGGCATTGATGATGTAGTCCTTGGCTGCCAGGTTGTTGAACTTACGGCGCGGATATTCACCGTGCACGAACGCCACTTCGGGCACATCTTCCAGAAGCCTGGATAGGCCCGGGGCCGTTGCCAGGAACTGAGCCGCTCGGCGACCGGGACGGTACTCAGGGCCCTGTTGCAGAATGGCCAGCACCCGCCGATGGACATTGGACAGATCCGCATCGGCATGAAAAATGACCCGCACCAGCGCGCGTTCTCCAGACATCCGCATGCCGACAGCAGCAGCCGTGGCACGGCCCGAAAGCCAGTCGCTCACTTTCGGTGCAATGCGACTTGACTCAGGCAAAGGCAACGCATGCCGGATGACCTGGAAACCTTGAGAGGTCACAATTGATGTCGCGGCATCCTGGATCCTGGCACTGTCGCCGCGCACCACCAACCCATATGGGCTTGCGTGATCAACGATCGTTAGATCTTGAGCCTCGATCTCATCCCGCCACCGGGCATCGAGCGGCCCCACAAGGGAAAGGAGAAAATAACTGTTCGTGTGCGCCGAAAGTGCTTCCGGCTCATATCCATCCACAGTCCCGCGCCAGGAACGGTAACTCAGGGACTGCCGGTCCTCCAGTTCACTGCTCAAGCGGCGCAGCTGCAAAGGCAGCGAATTTGCCGGCGTACGAACAAGCCACCGACCCTGATACCCATGAATCAATTCGGCGTCCGCAGGCAATTGCCCGACCAATGCCTGTGGAACCATGAAATATTCCAAGGTCAATGCATCCGGCGAGCGCGAGCCAGGCTTCTCCGGGCCATCGGCGGCCCAGACCACTGACGAGAGAAAAATCGCCGTGAGCACAATGGAGACAAGCTGCGTGATGCGCTTGCGGTCAACATGCTGGTTTTTCACTGGTAAATCACCATCGTTGCCGCTAGATGTTCGGCGGCGTTGTCGTTTCAATTGAGGGATTGTGCTGGTGCGGTGCCGAATCAATATTCGAAATCTCTTATATCACCGCAACCCGTCGCATTCAATCGCCGCGCAGTGCCCGGATGACTTGGGCGTAGTCGTCCTGGCCGAAAATTGCTGACCCCGCAACGAGCGTATCGGCACCGGCCTCGCGGATCTCGGCCGCGTTGTTGGGTTTGACGCCGCCGTCGATTTCCAGGCGGATGTCGCGGCCGGAGTCGTCGATGATTTTTCTCGCCTGCTTGAGCTTCTCGAGGGCGGCGGGAATGAACTTCTGGCCGCCGAAGCCCGGGTTGACCGACATGATCAGCACCAGGTCGACCTTGTCGATGACCCACTCGAGGATGTCGAGCGGCGTGGCCGGGTTGAACACCAGGCCGGCCTTGCAGCCCTGTTCGCGGATCAGGGCCAGCGAGCGGTCGACGTGCTTGGTGGCTTCCGGATGGAAACTGATCACGCTGGCGCCGGCCTTGGCGAAATCGGGAATGATGCGGTCGACCGGCTCGACCATCAGGTGCACGTCGATGGGTGCGGTGATGCCGTGGTTTCTGAGCGCCTGGCAGACCATCGGGCCGATGGTGAGGTTGGGCACGTAGTGGTTGTCCATGACGTCGAAGTGCACCCAGTCGGCGCCGTCATCGAGCACCTGGGTGACTTCCTCGCCCAGGCGGGCGAAATCGGCGGAGAGAATGCTGGGCGCAATCAGGGTGGGCTGCTTCATGGCTGGATCAGGTGCGTATAATTCGGGGCTGGCCGACATTGTACCCGCCAACGTGAGCGACTACCCCGTCCCACCGCTGGAACTGCTGCACCAGGGCAAGGTGCGCGATATTTACGCCGTCGACGACGATCGCCTGCTGATCGTCGCCTCCGACCGCCTGTCGGCCTTCGACGTAGTCCTGCCCGACGCCATTCCGGGCAAGGGCGAGATTCTCACGCGCATTTCGAAGTTCTGGTTCGCCCAGTTCGCCGACCTGGTGCCCAACCACCTGCTCGACGGTGATCTAACCGAGATCGTCGGCAGCGCGGACCTGGCGGCCGAGCTGACACCGCGCAGCATGCTGGTCAAGCGCCTGAAGTCGCTGCCGGTCGAGGCCATCGTGCGCGGCTACCTGGCCGGGTCGGGCTGGAAGGACTACCAGAAGAGCGGCGGCATCTGCGGCATCGAGCTGCCCGAAGAGCTGGAACAGGCCGGCGCCCTGCCCGACCCGATCTTCACGCCTTCGACCAAGGCCGCCGTGGGCGATCACGACGAAAACATCGACATGGCCGCCATGCAAAAGCAGATCGGCGCCGAGCTGGCGCTTCGCATTCGCGACATCAGCCTGGCCATCTATCGCCGCGCTGCGGCCTTTGCGCGCGATCGCGGCATCATCATCGCCGACACCAAGTTCGAATTCGGCGTCGACGGTGACGGCGAGCTCTACCTGATCGACGAGTTGCTCACCCCCGACAGCTCGCGCTTCTGGCCGATCGATCAGTGGCGCCTGGGCACCAGCCCGCCCAGTTTCGACAAGCAGTTCGTGCGCGACTACCTGGAGACCCTGGACTGGGACAAGACCGCGCCGGGGCCCAAACTGCCCGCAGAAATCATCGAACAGACGGTGGCGCGCTACCGCGAGGCCGAACAACGCCTGCTCGATGCCGATGCATGAATTCGGCCCACAGCGCGTAGCGGCCGATTCAGCACTCGGCCGGGTCACCGCCGGCATTCTGTTTCTCACCCTGGCCACCGCCCTGGTGGTCCCGAATGCGCTCGACGCCGGCATGGTCGCTCTGGTGCTGCTGGCCCTGGGCTGGCTGCCCCGCCCCGACGGCTGGCGCCGGCATGAACTGCACCGCATGGAATGGCTGTTTCTGGCCAGCATCGTGGTCTACGTGGCCGCCTGGCTGCTGGCCTGGACCGGGCACGGCCTGGCCGAGGCGGGAAGCGGCACCACCGAGCGCCTGCTGAAGCTGCTGGGCGCGATTCCGGTGTTTCTCTACCTGCGCCGGGTCGACGGCCTGGAAGACTGGTGGTGGAACGGCCTGGTCGCCGGGGCCCTGCTGGCCGGCGGCTATGCCCTCTGGTGGTTGCTGACCGGACAGACGGGCGAGTACGACGCGCGCGTGACCGGCCCGACCAACCCGATCTATTTCGGCGGTTTCGCCATGGCCTACGCCCTGATGCTCATTCCCCGCCTGGCCGACGAACGCCAGTCCACGGGAGCGCGTTCGCTGGCGGGCCTGGCCGTGATGCTGGCCTTCGTTGCCAATGCCCTGTCGGGATCGCGCGGGGCCTGGCTGGCGATTCCGCTGCTGTTGGCGGTCTACCTGTTTACCGCCGGTGCGCGCCAGCCGATCCGGATGCGACTCGGCGTGCCGCTGGTCATTCTCGTGCTGAGCCTGGTCGTGCTGTTCGTGCCGACCCTGCCGATGAGCGAGCGGGTCAGCGAAACCCTGCTCGAACTGAGCCTGATCGCCGAGGGCACCAATGGCCAGGGCGGCATCGGCTTGCGCATGCAGATGTGGGAGATCGCGGCCGGCCTGATCCAGGCCGACCCGCTGTGGGGAACCGGGCCGGGCACGTTCCGGGTCGCGCTGGTGGAATCGGTTCAGGCCGGCCTGTATGACCCGGGCCTGCTGCGCTACGAGCATCCCCACAACCAGTACCTGTCGAGCCTGATCGAGGGCGGCGTCGGCCTTTTCGCCTGTCTGCTGCTGCTGCTGGCCGCGCCGATCCTGCTGGTCTCGCCGTTGAGCCGGACTTTCTCGCAGCAGTGTCGCTACCTGGCCTGGTGCGCGCTGGCTGCCGCCGTGGTGTTTGCGACCCTGGCCCTGTCCGAGTCGCTGTTCGAGCGCAATGCCGGTGTTGTCTGGCTGGCCTTTTTGGCCTCGGTCACGACCGCCCTGGCCGGCGGTAGCGCTCGGCAGCAATCAGTCCCGGGCGAGCGCGAGGATCCAGGCGGAGATCCCTGAGGCCGCGTCGCCGGCCTGCCATTGTTCCATTTGCCGGCACAAGTCCCGGGCCAGTTCCGGCTCGCGCTCGATGCGCAGAGCGGCCGCAGCAAGCCGATCGGGGTCGGGCTCGGCGGCAATCGCCGCACCGGCCTGTGCCAGACGCCTGGCCCGCGCGGGCTGATCGCGACCGCCGAGCGCTACCAGCACCAGCGGCCGAACGGCGGCGAATGCCTGGGCACTGAGCATGCTGCCGGCGCCGATCACGGCCAGTTTGGCCTCGCTCAGCAGGGCACCCACAGCGGCTGCCGGCATTTTCGGGATCACCAACACGTCCGGATCTGAATCGACCGGGCCGGCATACTGCGGCCCCATCACCACGACCGCCCGGCGACCGCTTTCGCGGCTGAATTTGCGGGCGGATTCAAGAAAGATCTCCGGCACCGGCCGGCCCTGCAGTTGATAGCCCCCGCCGCCGGGGATGAACACAGCGCCCGTATTGGGTGCCGGTAACTGATCGCGCCAGGGCTCGAGTGCTGCCGTATCGGCTAGCGGAATGACCGGCGGCGACAGTTCCGCCCGGCTGCCGGGGAAACAGGCCAGCAGCGCCCGTTCATGAAAATGCAGTCGCCGCTCAGGGCGATCGTCGATCACCACGTGCAGGTCCTGCCAGCGAAGCTGGCGCGGCCTGAACCCCTTGAGGCGCTTGCGGGGCCGGTTACTGATCCACACCACCCGGGCGCCGGCTTCCTTGGCAGCCCGCATCTGCCGGACCCGACCGCTGTGGTCGAAAACCACCACGTCGGGACGCAGGGCGCGGACTTGTTCAATCACCGCGTCGCCCGCTCGCGCCGGCGTGTCATCGAGCAGGTGGTAATCGAAGCGCTCGTCGCGTTCGACCCGGGCTTCGCGATGCAATAGAAAGGCAATCCCGGCGCTTTCGTCCTGGCGCCGGATCTCGCGCGCCAGGGTCAGGCAGCGGTAGTACTCGCCGCTGCCCTTCGGTCCGCTGGCCGGGGCCAGGAGAATGCGCACAGCCGCGCGATTCATGATTGTTGCCGCCGCTTGCGCTTGCGGTGTGGATTGACGCCTGGATAGCGATTCGCTTCGCCTTCAGGCGCGGTCTTGAAGCGGCGGTGGACCCAGAAGTACTGCGCCGGATCCTGCCGGATCTGGCGCTCGAGAAAGGCATTGAAGCGGGCCAGGTCGTACGCGTCGTCGCCGCTGGGAAAATGCTCGAACGGCGGTTCGATCACGACCCGGACACGGCCGGACTCGGCGTCGCGCAGCGGGTACATGCCCAGCACCACGGCATCGCCCATGCGCGCCATGTTGGAAATGCCGGTGGCGGTGGCCGTGGCCAGGCCGAAAAAGGGCACGAAGATCGAACGCTGCGGCCCGAAGTCCTGGTCGGGCGCGTACCACAGCAGCTTGCCGGCGCGCAGGTGACGCACCATGGCGCGCAGTTCGTTGCGCCGGAACATGCCCCGGGCGTAGCGCAGGCGGCCGCGGTTCTGGAATTTCTCGACCGCCTGGTTGCGCTGCGGCCGGTAAACACCCCAGGTCGGCGTGGCTTCACACAGCAACCGTCCACCCAGTTCGAGCGAGGTGGCATGCCCGGTCAGCAGCAGAATGCCCTTGCCGGTCGCGCGGGCCCGCTCGAGGTGCTCGAGACCCTCGACCGTGCCAAATCGCTCGTCGAGCGTGCCCGGCCGGCACCAGGCGATGGCGCCCTCGGCCAGCATCTCGGCGAGGAAGCGAAAGTGGCGCCGGACAACGTCCTGACGCTCTTCGGCACTCATCTCGGGAAAGCACAACTCGATGTTGCGCTCGGCAATCCGGCGACGCGACGGCAGAGCCAGTGCGAACAGCGGCCCGAGCGGGCGAACCAGGGCGCGCGCCGCGCCCGGGGGCATGCGGCCAAGCAGCCGGATCGGCTGAAGCAGGATCCAGGTCAGGAAGTCGATCATGCGGGTTGCCGTTGCTCGTCGACGCCGACCACCCGGCGCGCCGGGCCGGGGCCCGGATCATGAAGTAAACTCGTCGCCGTCATGCTTGCAGTCTACCGTTTGCTCATTGTTCTCGTCGCGCCCCTGGCGCTGATCTGGCTGCGCTGGAGAATCGCCGGACCGGCCGAGCTTCGCGCCCGCTGGAAAGAACGCCTCGGCCAGGTGCCGATGGCCGGCGAGCGGCCGGTCCTGTGGCTGCATGCCGCCTCGGTGGGCGAAGTCAACGCCATCGCCGCCCTGGTCGAGGCACTGCTCGAGCGCTATCCCGAACACAGCCTGGTCGTCAGTACGATCACGGTCACCGGCCGGGCCGAGGCGATTCGCCGATTTGGCGACCGGGTCGAGACGGTGTTCGCGCCGCTGGACACACCCTGGCTCGTCGGTCGCTGGCTCAAACGCATCCGTCCGCGGCTGGCCATGGTAGCCGAAACCGAGATCTGGCCCGAACTGTATCGCGGCTGCCGCAAGCGCGGCGTGCCCCTGGTGCTGGTCAATGCCCGGCTGGCGCCCTCGGCCATGCAGCGCTACGAACGCTTCCGGTCGCTGTTTGCCGGCGCCCTGTCCGCCGTCGACCTGGCGATCTGCCAGAGCGAGGATGACGCGCAGCGTTTTCGCGACCTGGGCATGGACAAGGATCGGGTCGCCATGGCCGGCAACCTCAAATTCGATCGCATCCTGCCCGACAACCTCGGCGCGACGGTCCGCCGGCTGCGCGAGCAGTGGGGCGAGCGGGCGACCTGGGTGGCCGGCAGCACGCGCCCGGGCGAAGAAACGATCGTGCTCGAGGCCCATCGGCAGTTGCGGGAGCGGCGTTCCGACGCCCTGCTGATACTCGCGCCCCGCCATCCCGATCGCAGCGTCGAGATCCGCGGCCTGATCGAAGAGGCCGGGATGAAACAGCAGTCGTTCGACGAAACCATCGAGGCGGATACGGCGATCGTGTTGGTCGATCGGATCGGTGTGTTGCAGTCCTGTTATGCGGCCGCGCCGGCCGCCTTCGTCGGCGGCAGCCTGGTCGATATCGGCGGTCACAACCTGCTCGAACCGGCCGCCTTCGGCAAGGCGGTCATCGCCGGCCCCCACCTGCATCAGCAGGCCGACTCGGCCCGGGCGCTACGCGCCAACGGTGCACTGCTGGAAGTCCACGATGCCGACGAACTGGCACAGGCGGTGGGGTCGATCTGGGAAGATCCTCAGTGCGCGCTCGACTACGGTCGGGCGGCCCTGGAGGTGGTGGAAAACGGGCGCGGCAGTGTCCGCCGCACCCTAAAATTGATCGAACCCCTGATCAGTTGACCAAGAGCTCGTTGACCCAGGCCAGATCGTCTTCGTTCAGGAGCCCGGCGGTCTGGCGCAGGCGCAACTGGTTAAGGATGAACTGGTGGCGGGCGTCGGAGTAGTTGCGCTCGGCCTGGTAGAAACGCTGCTCGGCCTGCAGCACGTCAACGATCGTGCGTGTACCTACCTCGAAACCGGCGTTGGTGGCCTCGAGCGCGCTATTGGCCGAAACCTGGGCCTGGCGGCGGGCTTCGACCTCCTGGATGCCGGCAACGATGGCACGGTAGGCGGTTTCGGTCTGGCGCTTGATGGCGCGCTCGGTCTGCGACAGCGTGGCATCGGCGGCGCGAAGTGAATAGCCGGCCTGGCGACGGCGCGATTGCGTGGCAAAGCCCGAGAAGATCGGGACATCCAGGACCAGGCCAACTTCCCAACCCTCATTTTCCAGGGTTGCTGATGCAATCGGTTCCTGCGTGACCGGATCGCGACCCACCCACTCGTTGTCGCTGAAGCTCGAATAACCCGCTTCGAGTCCCAGGCTCGGCAAGTGACCGGCTCGGGCAACACGCAGATCGGCCTGGGCTACATCGACCTGGGAACGCTGTTGCATCAACTGCGGATTGAGTTCCAGGGCCTGTGCCACCCACTCCTCGACATCGGACGGCTCGGGCATTTCCAGCGGGATTTCATTGGCCAGGCGCGCGAAGTTCTCGAACCACGCACCGGCGACTTCCCGCAACGCGTCGCGGGCATCCTCGAGGGCGTTCTCGGCCGTGATGACGCGCGCACGGGCCGCATCGTAGACCGCACGTGCTTCATGGACGTCGGTCACGGCCGCCAGACCGACCTCGAAACGCTGCTCGGCCTGCTCGAACTGGCGCTGAAGAGCGGTCTGCTCGGACTGGGCAAATCGCACCGAGTCGAGGGCCGTGAGCACATCGAAGTAGCGTTCCGAGACGCGAAACAGGAATGCCTGCCAGGCCTCTACATACTGTGCCTCGGCCACGCTCAGTTCAGCCCGCCCGCGATCGAGCCGGCCGTAATTGGCATCGTCGTAGATGCTCTGGCGCAGCGAGACGCTCCAGTTGTCAGTATCGGTGTCTTGCGATTCAAGCTCGGTACCGGCGATGGTCGTGGTTGAAGATCCCTGCCTGACGCCGGCCGAGGCATTGATGCTCGGCAGCAGACTGGCGCGGGCCTGGGTAGGGATTTCACCGGCCGCATTCAGCCGCTGCTCGGCGACGCGGATCTCGGCATCGTGGCTCTGCGCCAGCTCATAGACACCCATCAGGTCGACGGCGTTGGCCGTACTGCTCAGCCCCAGCGCGACCGCCAGGGTCAGGAAGATTTTGTTGCGATTGATCATGTGATTCGGCTCGCTTGAGAAATCAGAATTCGAACTCGGGCTTGTCTTCGGCGCCGATCAGGCGCGGCAGGTCGGTGTCGAACAGACTGTCGATCCGCCAGTGGTCTTGTTCCGTACGGGTCATGCAGATCGCCTCCATGGCCGGACTGAAACCGCGTACGGCAAACAGGCGACCACCGGCCTTGACCCACTGGCAGAAGCGCTCCGGGACGGACGCCGCCGAGGCGGTCACGACAACCACATCGAAGGATCCGTCGGGCTGGTAATCCGACAAGGCATCGGCGGCGATCACTTCGACCCCTTCAACACCGACGCTCTCGAGCCGACGTTCGGCCCGCTCGGCCAGTTTCGGCAGACACTCGACCGAGACGACCGAGGCACCCAGGTGGGCGAGACAGGCGGCGATGAAGCCCGAACCCGTGCCGATCTCGAGCACGCGCTGGCCAGGCTGGATCTCCAGCGACTGGAGCATCCGGCCTTCCTCGATCGGCTTCATCATGACCTGGTCGTCACCCAGCGGAATCCGCAGGTCGGAAAATGCCAGGCGGCGATACTTGGCCGGCACGAAATCCTCACGCGGCACTTCGCGCAGCGCATCAAGCACGGCGGGGTCGAGCACGTCCCAGGTGCGAACCTGCTGCTCGACCATGTTGAATCGGGCCTGTTCGAGATTGATCGACATGGCTGAAACTTCCAATGACTTTGATGACGGATTGCGGAGATATTGTACTCGGTCACGCATCAATTCGACTGTGCCAGTGGTCATGAACCGATTCGGTCCGTCCGAACCCGCTCGACCCCGGGCAGCGGCTGCTAACATGTTGCGATTGACCCCGCACCCGACAGGCACAGTTCATGACCGATCGCGCCCCCGAAACCGCCTCCGAAATCGCCCGCCGCCTCGACGACGACCTGCTCAAGCCCTGGCCGGGCTCGCGCATCGTCCACATCAGCGGCTCGCGCCCCGACATCCAGGTGCCGCTGAGGGAGATTCGCCAGCACGACACGCCGGCGACCTTCGGCGCCCAGCCCAATCCGCCGATTTACGTCTACGAGACGGCCGCGGCCTATATCGACCCCGAGACCCGGCCCGATCCGGCCGCGGGACTCGCGCCGCTGAGGCAGCCCTGGATCGACGCGCGCGCCGATACCGAAACCCTGGACAGGCGCTCGTCCGAGTTTGCCCGCGAGCAGGAGGCGCTGACGCCGGTCGAACTCAAGTTTCCGAATCGTCCCGCCCCGCGGCGCGCCCGGGCCGGCCAGAACCTCAGCCAGATGCACTACGCCCGCCAGGGCATCGTCACGCCCGAAATGGAGTACGTGGCGATCCGTGAGAATGCCGGGCTCGAACAGCTCGAGGACGCCTACCGGGCCGCGGGCCTGATGCAGCGCCATCCCGGCCAGGCGCGCGGCGCGAACCTGCCCGAGATCGTCACGCCCGAGTTCGTGCGCGACGAGATCGCCGCGGGCCGGGCCATCATTCCGGCCAACGTCAACCATCCGGAAGCCGAACCGATGATCATCGGCCGCAACTTCCGGGTGAAGGTCAATGCCAATATCGGCAATTCCGCGGTCAGGTCCTCGATCACCGACGAGGTCGAGAAACTGGTCTGGTCGCTCCGATTCGGCGCCGACACGGTGATGGACCTTTCGACCGGCAAGCACATCCACCAGACGCGCGAGTGGATCATCCGCAACTCGCCGGTGCCGATCGGCACCGTGCCGATCTACCAGGCCCTGGAAAAGGTCGGCGGCGTGCCCGAGGACCTGACCTGGGAGCTGTTCCGGGACACCCTCATCGAGCAGGCCGAGCAAGGCGTGGACTACTTCACCATCCATGCCGGCGTGCGCCTGCCCTTCGTGCCGATGACGGCCCGGCGTGTGACCGGCATCGTCTCGCGCGGCGGCTCGATCATGGCCAAGTGGTGCCTGGCACACCACCGCGAGAGCTTCTTGTACGAGCACTTCGAAGACATCTGCGAAATCATGAAGGCCTACGACGTCAGCTTCTCGCTGGGTGACGGCCTGCGCCCGGGCTCGATTGCCGATGCCAACGACCAGGCCCAGATGGCCGAGCTGCGCACCCTGGGCGAACTGACCACGATCGCCTGGAAACACGACTGCCAGGTGATGATCGAAGGCCCGGGCCACGTGCCGTTGCAGCTGATCGAGGAGAACATGACCGAGGAGCTCAAGCACTGCCACGAGGCACCTTTCTACACCCTGGGGCCACTGGTCACCGACATCGCCCCGGGCTATGACCACATCACCTCCGGCATCGGCGCGGCCAACATCGGCTGGCACGGCACGGCCATGCTCTGTTACGTCACGCCCAAGGAGCATCTGGGCCTGCCCGACAAGCACGATGTGCGCGTGGGCCTGGTGACCTACAAGATCGCCGCCCACGCCTCCGACCTGGCCAAGGGGCATCCCGGCGCCCAGCTGCGCGACAACGCGCTGTCGAAGGCGCGCTTCGAGTTCCGCTGGGAGGACCAGTTCAACCTGGGCCTCGACCCGGCCCGGGCGCGTGAATACCACGACCAGACCCTGCCCAAGGACGCCCACAAGGTGGCCCACTTCTGCTCCATGTGCGGGCCGAAGTTCTGCTCGATGAAGATCACCCAGGACGTGCGCGAGTACGCCGCCGAGCACGGACTCGACACCGACGAGGCGGTCGAGGCCGGGATGGAAGAGAAGGCGCAGGAATTCCGTGAGTCGGGGGCGGAGGTCTACCGCAAGCAGTAAGCCGGAGTACACTCAAGGACTGCATTCCATGGAGGAAGCCCCATGCGTATTCTGATTGCTGCCCTGACCCTCACCCTGGCACTCGGCGCGCAGGCCGGGTCGCTGGTTTTCGAGAATGTCCGCCTGGTCGATGTCAAGGACGGCTCGGTGTCGGAGCCGATGCGCGTCGGCGTGGTCGATGGCTTCATTGTCGATGCCGATTCGATCGAGCAGCCCGACGCGACCGTCGAGGCAGACGGTTTCCTGATTCCCGGCCTGGCGGAGATGCACGCCCATGTGCCGCAGATGCGCGCCGGCGAACAAGTGGTTCACGACACCCTGATGCTCTGGCTGGCCCACGGCATCACCACCGTTCGCGGCATGCTGGGCGAGCCGGGTCACCTGACGCTTCGTCAGCAGCTGGCCAACGGCGAGGTCCCCGGCCCGCGTCTGGTTACTTCCGGGCCCTCGTTCAACGGCAGTTCGGTTTCTTCGCCCGAGGCGGCACGCCGCATGGTCCTGGCCCAGCACGAGGCCGGCTACGACCTGCTCAAGCTGCATCCCGGCCTGTGGCCGCAGGCCTTCGACGCGATCGTCGAGAGTGCCGACCGGCTCGGCATCGACTACTCCGGTCATGTTTCCGTCGCCGTCGGACTGGAGCGCGTGTTCGAATCGAGCCAGGGCACGATCGATCATCTCGACGGCTATGCGCAACTGATGGTGCCGGAAGACCACGACCGCCACGGCACCGATCCGGGCCTGTTCGGCGTCAACCTGATCGACGGCATGGTCGCCGACCGCATTCCCGACCTGGCACGCCGAACCACCGATGCCGGCATCGCCAACGTCCCCACGCAGAGCCTGGTCGAGAACTGGGCGACCGGTGATGTCGACGCCTTGATGCAGCGCGACGCGATGCGCTGGATTCCGGCCGACATGGCGGCACAGTGGCGTGAGCGGGTCACGCAACTGCGTGCCAGCTACGACTCCAGCGCGGACGCCGAACGCTACGTCGAGCTGCGCCGACGACTGATCCGCGAACTGCACGAGGCCGGGGCGATGATCCTGGCCGGCGCCGATTCACCACAGATCCTGAGCGTGCCCGGCGATGCCATCCACCACGAGCTGGCGATCTATGTCGATGCCGGGCTGACACCCGCCGAAGCCCTGGCCACCGCGACTAGCAACGTGGCCGACTACCTGGGCGAGAAAAACCGCGGCTGCCTCGAGCCCGGCTGTGTGGCCGACCTGGTGTTGCTGGAGTCCAATCCGTTGGAAGACATCGACCACACCCGCTCAATCCAGGGCGTGATGCGCGCCGGCGAGTGGTTCGATCGCGGGCGGCTGGATACGGCGCTGGAGGCGATCGCCGAGCGTGCGGGTGGCGGTACGACCGAAAACCTTTGACACGCAAAGCAGCGAAGCAGCAAAGAACGCGAAGTTGATGAAAGATACTGAAAGAGGCAATCAGGAACCAAGCATTCTTTCTAATTACTTTTATTTTTTGTGAATTCTTTGCGTGCTTTGCTGCTTTGCTGCTTCGCTTTTATAGGATTTTCCTGCTCCATGAACCCGACAACTCCAAACACAGCCTACAACCCGCTCAGCTACATCGACCGCCTCGACGAGCGCGCCGTCGAATCGATCGAGCTGGTCGTGATCCATGCCACCGAGCTGCCCGACCTGGCGACGGCGCGGGAGTACGGCGAACGCATTCACCATGAAAGCTCGCAGACCGGCAATAGCGGGCACTTCTACATCGACCGCGACGGCAGCGTTGAACTATGGGTACCGCTCGAGCGCGTGGCACATCACGTGCGGGGTCACAACCGAAACTCGGTGGGGATCGAGCTGGTCAATCAGGGCCGTTGGCCGAACTGGCTCGACAGTCGCCACCAGGACTGGACCGAGGACTACAGCGAGGCGCAGATCGAGGCACTGATCAAGCTGCTGGAGAAACTGCAGACCGACCTACCCGGCCTGCAATCGATCGCCGGCCACGATGACCTGGACACCGGCGTGGTGAACGCCAGCGATGATGCATCGATCACGGTCCGAAGAAAAGTCGACCCCGGGCCGTTGTTTCCTTGGGGCGAAGTCGAAGCCCGAGTCGGTCTGAAGCGCTCTGGGATGTAAATCTTATAAACGCAAAGCAGCGAAGCAGCAAAGATCGCAAAGAAAACCTATTCTCTTTATTCTTTTAATCTTTCTTTGCGTCCTTCGCTGCTTAGCTGCTTTGCGTTTTAAAGGTTTTAAGGTTTTAAGGATCAACCCCCACTGCGATCCTTGAGCGCCGCAGTGACGATTTCTTCGATGTGGGGCGACAGGCCCTTCTTGTCCGCCAGTTTCTGCAGCTGTTCCTTCATCATTGCCGCGCGCTTGTCGTCATAGGCACCCCAGCGGTTGAAGGTGGTGGCCAGTCGGGCACCGACTTGCGGGTTGAAGTCGTCGAGCTGGTTGAGGACTTCACCGACCAGCCGGTAGCCGGCACCGTCGGCGCGGTGAAAGGCCACCGGGTTCCCCATCGCGAAGGCGCCGATCAGTGAGCGCACCTTGTTGGGGTTGTTGAGCCGGAAGGCGCTGTGATCCATCAGGCGGTGCACATCGTCGACCGCACTCGCGTCGGCGCGCGTGGCCTGGACGGTGAACCACTTGTCCATCACCAGCGGGTTGTCGGCGAAGCGCTGTTCGAAGTCGGCCAGTGCACGGTCGCCCCCCTCGAGTTCGTTGTGCGTGAGGATGCGGAAGGCGGCCAGGCGGTCGGTCATGTTATCGGCCTGCTCGTAGTGCTTCGAGGCCAGTTGATCGGCACCGTCCGACCCCCCCGCGGCCAGCAGCCCCAGCGCGACGTTGCGCAGGCGCCGGCGGGCGGCATCGGGTCCGTCGGCCGACCAGTCACCGCTCGGGGCCAGGGCTTCGAAACGCTCGAGCAGTCTCATCTCCAGTTGACGGCCGAGCAATTGCACCAACTTTTTGCGGGCCGCGTGGATCGCATCGACATCAACCGGACTGCGGTCCTGGGCCAGCTCGCCTTCCGATGGCAGGCTGAGCAATTCGGCGGCGAGTGCGGGATCACGGTCGGAGTCATCGAGCACGGCGGCCCAGGCCTCGACCAGCAGGTCGGCATCATGGTCTTCGCGCCCCTCGATCCAGTCACCGAGGACGCGCTCGCTCAGGCCGCGCATGGCACGCCAGCGGCTGAAAGGGTCGGGATCAAAGCCGGCCAGACGTGCCAGGTCGCGGCTGGACCAGTCGAACTCGAGCTTGACCGGGGCGGAGAAGTCCCGGAGCAGCGACGGCAGCGCATCGGCGGACAAGCCGCTGAAACGGAACTCGGCCTCGCTGTCGGTCAGCACCAGCAGACGGGTGTTCGGCCCGGATTCACTCTCTCCGGCCAGGGTGACCGGCAGCGGCCGGTTGTCGGCATCGAGGAAGCCGACCTTGACCGGGATCATCAGCGCGCCGAGGTTGCGGTTGTCGCGGTGATCGGACAGGTGCTGTTTGAGCGTGAGCACGAGTTCGCCGCTGTCGTCGTCGAAGCGCGTGTCGGCTTCGAGCGTCGGCGTGCCCACCTGGCGGTACCAGCGCTCGAACTGCTCGAGGTCGGTGTCGTTGGCATCGGCCATGGCGCGCCGGAAATCGTCGCAGGTAACGGCCTGGCCATCAAAGCGCTCGAAGTAGAGATCCATGCCGCGCCGGAAACCGTCGCGGCCGAGCAGGGTCTCGTACATGCGAACGACCTGTGCGCCCTTCTCGTAGACGGTGGCGGTGTAGAAATTGTTGATCTCGACGTAGCGCTCGGGCCGGATCGGATGCGCCATCGGCCCGTCATCCTCCGGGAACTGGCGCGCCATCAGGGCGGATACGTCCTGGATGCGTTTCACGCCCCGGGAGCGCTGGTCGGAGGTGAATTCCTGGTCGCGGTAAACCGTCAGCCCTTCCTTGAGGGTGAGCTGGAACCAGTCGCGGCAGGTAACGCGGTTGCCGGTCCAGTTGTGGAAGTACTCGTGGGCGATGACCGACTCGATGCCTTCGTAGTCGGCATCGGTCGCGGTTTCACGGTCGGCCAGCACGTAGCGGGCGTTGAAGATGTTGAGACTCTTGTTTTCCATCGCACCCATGTTGAAGTCGTGGGTGGCGACGACGTGGAAGACATCGAGATCGTATTCCAGTCCGAAGCGCTCCTCGTCCCAGGCCATCGAGCGCTTGAGACTGTCCATGGCGTGATCGAGCTGCGTGATGTTCTCCGGTTCGGAGTAGATCTTGAGTTTTACCTCGCGGCCGGACTGCGTGGTGAACGTGTCTTCCAGCACGTCGAGCTCACCGGCGACGATGGCGAACAGGTAGCTCGGCTTGGGGAACGGGTCGTCCCAGACCGCGAAGTGGCGACCGTCTTCGAGTTCACCGTCCTCGACGCAGTTGCCGTTGGACAGTAGGACGGGGAAGCGCTGGCGATCACCGGCCAGGCGCACGCGATAGGTCGCCATGACGTCGGGCCGGTCGGGGAACCAGGTGATCTTGCGGAAACCCTCGGCCTCGCACTGGGTCAGCAGCATGGCGCCGGAGCGGTAAAGGCCCTCGAGCGCGGTGTTGCGGTCGGGATGGATGAGCACCTCGACGGTCACCACGGCCCGATCGGGCACGTTCTCGACCACCAGGGCTTCGTCGCCGGAACGCTCTTCGAACGGCACGGATTCGCCGTCAATCTCGACGCGCCGGGTGTCCAGGTTGGCACCCGAAAGGGTCAAGGGCTCGGAGTCGACCTCCGGATTGCGCCGAACCGATATCCGGCTGATAACCCGGGTTTCGGCAGCGTCGAGGTCGAAATCGAGTTCTACATGATCGACCCACCAGGCCGGTGGCCGGTATTCCTGGCGGAGAACGGGGGTGCGAGGCTGGTCACCACGTGCGGACATGAAGAACTCCTGTACAGACTGGACGGGTAGTATAGGGGGATGCCTGTCGAATCCTCGCTAAAACCCGGTGACACCGTCCGTGCCCGGGAGCGGATCCGGTCGATGATCCGGGAAACCCCGGTCATGACATCCGATATTCTTGATGAGTTGACGGGCGCGACGCTGTTTTTCAAGTGCGAGCACCTCCAAGACACCGGATCGTTCAAGCTGCGCGGCGCCAGCCATGCGGTGTCGCAGCTACCCGCTGACTGCCCGGGGGTGGCCACGCACTCCTCCGGCAATCACGGTGCGGCTCTCGCCCGCGCAGCCTCCCTGCGCGGCTTTGCCGCCGACATCGTGGTGCCGGAAGGCGCGGTGGCCAGCAAGGTCGACAACATCCGCCGCCACGGCGGCACGATCCATTACTGCGAACCCACCCAGGCCGGCCGCGAAGCAGCCCTGGCCGCCCTGGTCGAGACCGGCCTGACGCCGGTGCCACCCTACGACGACGATCACATCATCGCCGGCCAAGGCACGGTCGGGCTGGAACTGCTCGAACAGGTGCCGAACCTGGATGTCATCGTGGCGCCGGTCGGCGGCGGCGGTCTCGTCTCGGGGATCGCTTTGGCGGCACTGACCTGTGAACACCACCGGCCGCAGGTCATCGCCGTCGAACCAGCCGGTGCCGACGACGTGATGCGCTCACTCGCAGCGGGCCGGCGGGTCGACGACCATCGGCCCGACACCATTGCCGATGGCCTACGCGCCCTGGTCGGCGAGCGCAACCTTGCGCTGATTCGGCAACATGTCGAGGCGGTCCTGCCGGTCAGCGAGGCGCAGATCATCTCGGCCATGGGCAACATCTGGCAACACCTCAAGCAAGTGGCCGAACCGTCGGGCGCGGTCGCCCTGGCCGGTGTGCTGGCGCACGCCGAGCGGTTTCGGAACCAACGGGTCGGCATCGTTATCAGCGGCGGCAACCTGGATGTCGCCGAACGGCTGGCGGGCCTCTGAATCACTCCGTAGGGCGACCCTGCCCGGCTGCCGGCAAAGCCGTCACGTGCCCGAGCGATGACTGGTATCCTGATCGCAATTCCTGAATCAGCTTCGAGGGGAGCCTTGCCTGTATGGAGTTATGGCTTTTGCGTCACGCCCGTGCCCGGGCGGCAGCGCAGGACGAGCACGATCGCGACCGGCCGTTGACCGATTCCGGGCGCCAGACGGCCGGCAATCTGCGTGAATGGATCCTTGAGTCGGGGCTGTCGGTACCCACCCGCGTGCGCGTCTCCCCGGCTACTCGCACGCGTGAAACGGCCAAGCTGGTCCTTGACGGTCTGGAAGCGCCCGAACAGGTGGTCGAACCGGCCCTGTGGGACGCGCTGGAGGAGGATCTCATCGGCGTGCTGCAGAGGAACGCCGACGCCGACTCGCTGATGCTGGTCGGCCACAATCCGGGCTTCGAATGGCTGGTGCAATGGCTGACCAACCAGCGGCCCCGCCTGGGCGTTCAGCCGGGCACACTGATCATCATCGATGCCGAGATGCCGCCCGCGCCTGGTTGCGGGCGAATTCGCCAGATCACTCAGCCCAGCGACCTGGCGTAGACTTCGGCCAGCCGCTCGATGCCTGCCTGATCCTCGGCCGAGAAACGACCCGGGCTGGGGCTGTCGATATCGAGCACACCGATCACCTGTCCGTCGACGATCAGGGGTACGACGATTTCCGAGCGGGAAGCCGGGTCACAGGCGATATGACCTTCGAATGCGTGCACGTCCTCGACTCGCTGGGTCGTGCGGGTGGCCGCGGCCGTGCCGCATACACCGCGCCCCATCTCGATGGTGACGCAGGCCGGCCGGCCCTGGAACGGTCCCACGATCAGTTCATTGCCTTCTAGAAAGTAGAACCCGGCCCAGTTGATTTCCGGCAGGCTGTCGAAGATCAGGGCGCTGAGATTCGCGGCGTTGGCAATGCGGTGCTTCTGTCCCGAAAGCAGACCCTCGGCCTGCTGTACCAATTCGTCGTAATTGACGGTGTTCTCGCTCATTGGGGCTTCCGAAAGATGAGTGTGCGGTTGTTGGCCGGCATCGCGATCTCGGCCTCCGGCAGCAGGCCGGCTCGTGTCCCGATCTGGATCACTTCACGCGCGTCGCGCAAACCCATGGCCGGGTCGCGCATTTGCAGGCTCTGATCGAATTTTCGATTGCTCTCGGCATCATAGCGTCCCGCGTCGTGAAACGGCCCATAGATGGCAAGCAATCCGCCAGCGGTCAGTATGCGGGCCGACTGTTCCAGGAGGGTCGGCGTATTCTTCCAGGGCATGATGTGCAGCGTGTTGGCCGTGAATACTGCGTCCCAGGGGCCGGACGGCCATTGGGATTCGACCACATCCAGTTCGATCGGTGCCGGCAGGTTCTCGCGCTCAAGCCGAGTCTTCAGACTCGCCAGGTGTTCACGCCGGTCGCTGGCCTGCCAGGCGTCCACATTCAATCGGTCGCTGAAATAGACGGCGTGCTGACCGGTACCGGAGCCGATCTCCAGGATCCGGGCAGCCGGCGGCAGCCACCGCTCCAGCACCCGGGCAATCGGTTCGGCGTTGCGCTCGGCCGCGTCGGACCAGGGTAGATCTCTTGCAGTCATGATTCAGACCCGCTGATTTGTCAGGCGTTGCCGCAGTTGTGCAACGGTCGGGGCCAACGCGTCGCGGGCCCGGTGCCGGCCGTCCCGGACCCGCGCCTCACCGCCCACTCGAACCTCGGCGATCATATCCGGCGCGTGGGCAAATACGAAAGCATCGAGCTGTTCTGCCGGGGGCAAGCCGGCAAGCAGTGGATGGGTGTCGCTGAGGACAACCAGGTCCGCGCGCCGGCCCAGGGCCAGTTCACCGACCGGCTGCTGTAGCGCCCGGGCGCCCGAACGCGCTGCCTGCTGCCAGAGTTCGGTCGCGATATTCGATTCCGTTTGGCAAAGCACGTTGCGCTGATGAAGCCGCAGGCGCTGTCCCCACTCGAGCAGGCGGAGCTCCTCGGCCGCGGAGACCACCAGATTGCTGTCGGATCCGATGGCTGCCCGACCGCCGCCTTGCAGATATTCGTAGACGGGAAACAGACCGTCGCCCAGATCCGCTTCGGTAGTCGGGCAGAGGCCGACGACTGCATCGCTTTGGGCCAGCAGTTCGACCTCGTGATCGTTGGCGTGAGTGGCATGAATCAGACACCAGCGCTCGTCCAGATCGACATGCGATTGCAGCAACTCGATCGGCCGGCAACCATGATGTTCGAGACAGGCTTCGACCTCGGCGGGTTGTTCGGAAATATGCAGATGTACCGGCCCTTCCGGTATCCGCTCGAGCAGCATAGGCAGGTCGGCAACATCGACCGCGCGCAGGGAATGCGGCGCGACGCCGACCCGGGTCAACGATGATCCGCCGGCGTGGCGCAGTTGTTCGATCAGCTCGATCAGTTCATCGAGGGACAAGCCGAACGGCTGCTGCCGCTCGCCCAGCGGCTGACGCCCGAAGCCGCCGTGCTGATACCACACCGGCAGCAGGGTCAGGCCGCAACCGGCCGATTCGGCCGCCTGCAGGATGCGGCCTGCCGTTTCAAACGGCGGCCGCCCGCCGATTCGGTGCGGGTAGTGAAACTCGCCGATCGTGGTGTAGCCGCCTTCGAGCAGTTCCATGAATCCATGGGCGGCAAGGGTCTGGAAAGCCTCGCCGTCGAGCATGGCCACCGCAGCGTACATCTGTTCGCGCCAGCTCCAGAAGCTGTCATCGACGGCACCACGACGACCGGTCAGTCCGGCAATCAGGCGCTGATGGATATGCGAATGCACGTCAACCATGCCGGGCAGCACCGCGCCCTCGATCTGCTCACTACCGGCCGGAGCGGGGCCGGACTCGATCCCGGCGATCAGGCCCTGTTGGTCGATCGTGAACACGACATCTTCTTGCCACCCCCGGGGCAGGAGCGCATGCCGACAGTGCAGGACGCGGGCACTCACTGTGGCCGCCACCGGGTCAGTCGGCCAATGATGTCGTGCAGGACGCTCACCAGTGGGGCCGCGCGTTCCGCGTCCCAGCGCGACGGATCGGTTTGGTCCATGTAGCAGGCCTGGGCGATCTCGAGCTGCAGGGCGTGGATCCCCTTCTCGGGCTGACCGTAGTGCCGGGTGATGTAACCGCCCTTGAAGCGACCGTCGACCACGTGGCTGAAGCCGCGCGCCTTGTCCAGCACATCCGCCACCGTCTGCCCCAGCTCGGGGTCGCAGCTGGCACCGTCGTTGGTGCCGAGATTCAGATCGGGCAAGCGACCTTCGAACAGACGCGGTACACGGCTGCGAATCGAATGCACGTCAAACAGCAACGCATGGCCGTGACGCTCGCGAATCCCATCGAGCGTCTGGCGCAGCTTGTCGTGATAGGGCTGCCAGTAGCGTTCGATTCGGTCTTCGATCTCCGCAGCATCCGGTGGATGGCCGGCGTACACGGGCTGGCCATCAAAGGCTTCGGTCGGCACCAGGCCCGTGGTGGGCCCGGCGTAAAGCGGCTGGTCGTCGCGGCCCCGGTTGAGGTCGATGACATAGCGCGAATGAAGCGCACGAAGCAAGCATGCCCCGAACGCCGGCGCCTGTTCGACCAGCCTGTGAACATGCCAGTCCGTGTCGGGAAGCGAACGGATCGGCGGGGCCAGGCGCGCTTCGATGCGTTCAGGAACGTTCAGGCCCGCATGTGGCACGTTGACCAACAGCGGTGTCGTTCCAGCGAGATACTCGTAGACCATACGGATATTGTACGGCCTCCAAAAAAGTGGGCCCGGCAGTGCCGGGCCCGTGATGGACTCAAAGTGAGCCGGCGATGCGGCTCGAGCGCCCTCAGGGCGCTGGGCACGACGGCGAAACGGCATTATTGGTGCCATTTATGCCGGTAGCGAGGAACGTGCCTACCGGCGTACCGCTCGGCGTCGTGAAGGTACAGGTGCCAGTGCGTGGGAAGCCTTCGGCATCGGCTGCCGCACACTCGGTCAGACCCACCGCCACGCGCGCGGTGGTTACTCCGTCGGCATCGGTCACGCCCGGGTCGGATTCGATTTCGAGCGTGCCACCCTCGGCTTCGCACTCACCGGTAAGATCCACGCCGGAAATCGGCTCACCCTCACCGTTGAGCAGGGTCAGGGTCACGGTTACCGATACGATGTTCGGCGACGGATCGTTGTAACGCGACGGACTAACCAGCAGCATGGCCGAGCCCGGCGGCACGACCTGGACGTCGGCCGTGGCCCCGCCCACGCTGAAGCGGATGAGCGACTCCTCACCTTCCGGCACCATGCCGGAGGTAGTCACCTCGGTAATGGTGCAACCGTCACCGGCGGAACCGGTCGGCAATTCGGTTCGGGCCGGCATGGGCTGGCCATCCAGGCTTCCATTCGCAGGCCCTTCGACAATGTCGCCTCGAATGAACACATCGTTGATTGGCGCGCCTAGCGCATCGCTCAGGCAAAGCTCGATGTTCGTGGTGGAATTGCCCTGAATTGAAGAAGGAGTGGCCGAAAGCCGGGCCGGGGCAATGCCCGGAAAGACCATGGCTTCGACATCGGCAACCGTCTGACTTTGATCGGCTTCGACCCGGTTTCCCTGGCCCCAGAGCACCAACGGCCGACCGATGGCGCTGATCGGATAAGTTAGCTCAACCGAACCGCGACCCTGAGTAGTCAGGCTGGTATGACTGTCGACCACGCCCATCCGCGAACGGCCAATCACCCAGGGAATGACGAAGCCATCGTTGACAATGCTGCCGCTACCGTCGTTGCGGTTAAAGTCTTCGGTCACGGTAATGGTCGATGAATCGATCACGCTTGCCACCGTGCGCGCAGCCTCGTGTTCACGGTTGCCGGGCACGCTCTTGCCGAACAGGGCCAACGTATCACCCGGTTCGACAGCCTCGTCGACCGTGGACGGATTGTCACCGAAGCCTTCTGGAGGATCGACAACGCTGAACAGGTTGCCACCCTCTTCCGGATTACCGTCGCCACCGGAGAACACGAACGTTCTCGGCAGGGTCTGGGTCAGCGGTGCATCGATCTTGCCGAAATCGATTGGCGTATTGGTGAGGACCGCGTTGCCCGCCTGGTCGCTTCCCTGTGCAGTGATGGTCAGTGAATAGGTGCCATCGGCATCGGGCGGAATCACTGCGCCGGTTTCGGGATCGATCTGCGGCTCCTGGTCGGTCTGGATGCTACCCACCACGCTGTTGGCAATGATGGCGCTGACCGAAGGACTGACGATTTCGAGACTGAACAGGCGGCCGTCGCCGACGCCTACCGTAGTCGTGGCCGTCAACGGGTCGAGCAGGTCATTGTCGACGTTGTTGTCGGCACGGTCGACCGTGGCCGTGATTTCGTGCGGACCGGTCTCGGTCGCGCCGCTGATCGAGAAGTTCGCCACACCATTGACCGTCTGCACACTGATCTCGGATCCGCTCACCGAGCCGGAAGCGCCAGTGCCGTTCAAACGGGCGTCGCTGCCATCGGGCGCATCCAGCGACAGAATGACGTTGTTGTACTCTGCCCCGCTGCCCTCCGGATCGGGCACGGGGTTGCCGCCGGAATCCGTGACGAACAGTGACACGCTCTTGCTGGTCGATCCACCCGATCCCTGCGTGTAGACAGGATCACTCGACATCGAGAAATCGAGGTTGGCCGGCAGGAAGTCGGCGGCTCCTTCGATGATTTCGATTTCGAAATCTTCCGAGAATGTATCGCCGGTTTCGGCGTCCTCCGCCGAAACACTGACGGTCAGCGTTCCCGGTTGATCAAAGCTGTGGACAAAAACGGTGGCGACACCGGCAGTCATGTTGACCGGCGCGCTTCCCATCAGCACGAAAAACTCGTTGACGTCATCGGTTTCCGGGTCGTCGAGTGTTGAAAACGCGCCGCGGCTGACCGGGGAAACGGCGACCGAAATCTGGCCTTCAACCACGCTGCCGGCACTACCGTCAGGGTTGTTGTAGCGCACGGTCAGCTCATTGATGAAGGGCGAGCCCATGAAGATCTCGACATTCTCATTGTTGGCCGGCATGGAGCTCGCGCCGCTGATTTCGAGGCGAGCGTCGGCATCGGGATCTTCAATCACTTCGATCTCGCGCGTGGTCGATACCGTTCCGGAGCCACTCGGGTTGGCTCCGGAGGCCGTCAGGGTGACCGGTCCAGTGCTGGAACGCGCCGTGAAGGTGAAATTGGCCTGCCCGCCGCTGGTGGTGGCAGTCGCCGATTCACCCGACGATCCACCCACGGGCGAAACGACACCGCGGTTGGTGTTGCTGGAGCGCAGCGTCACCGTGGTGCCGTCGGCAACCGCCGATCCGTCGGCAGCCCGGAAGCGCACACCAACCGAAGTGGAACTGTTGGTCGCAACCTCGCTCGATTCGACCGTGATACTCATGCTTGCCGATCCGCCGTCGTCGAACCCGCCCGAGGAACTGCCTCCGCAAGCGGCCAGGAGAGCGGCGGTCACCAGAATGATGCTATACCTGAATATCTTCATGAATCGAAATCCCGAGTTTTTTGATGTGATGTTCATGGCTGGATTGCTCCCTCGAACCGGTCAGTCGGCCACGACCCGTTCGTCGAGGATGGACGGAGTCACGAAGATCAGCAGCTCGCGCTTGAGTTCTTCGGTTCCGCGATTCCTGAACAGGGCGCCGAGCACCGGCACGTCGCCCAGGACCGGCACTTTGTCTTCCTGGTAGTTGCGTTCTTCCTGGAAGATGCCGCCGAGAACGACCGTCTGTCCGTTATCAACCAGCACACGGGTCCCCAGCTCGCGCGTGTCGATGCTCGGAATCTGCTGGCCGTTCTGCGTGACGAATACCTCGCCAATCGTGTCCTGCTTGACGGTGAGCTGAAGCTGAACGCGATTGTCGGGCGTAATCAGCGGCGTGACGCGAAGTTCCAGCACCGCGTCTTCGAACTCGATATTGGAGCTCTGTCCGCCGCCGCCGGTCTGGACCGACTCATAGGGAATGCGCACACCCTGATGGATATAGGCTTCGGCCTGGTTGGCCGTGATCACGCGCGGGTTGGAGATGACTTCACCCCGACCTTCACTTTCCAGGGCGCTGAGCTCGAGGTCGAGCAACATGTCCGCCGCCAGCACGCTGAAGCCGAGGCTGCCGGCCGGGTTGGAAACCGGCAGGTTGACGTTGAGGCGATCGCCCAGGCCGGGCACGCCCACCGGGGTCGACGAGCCGGTGCCGCCGCGTCGATTAGCGAGACCGTCACGGATCATGCCGTCGGTCCCTTCAGCCGTCGCCGCCATGGTGTAGAGATTACCGCGCGAATCCTGCCGGGCTCCGGTTACACCGAAGCGCACGCCGAGTTCGTGATTGAAGTCACTGCGGGCAATGACGATTCGCGATTCGATCTGGACCTGGCGCACCGGCCGGTCGAGATCAGCGACCAGCTCGCGCACCTGCTCGATACGCTCGGGGGTATCGTTGATCAACAGTGTATTGGTGCGCTGATCGATGGAGACTGAACCGCGCTCCGAAAGCAAGCCGGTCTCGGAAACTTCGCCTTCGGAGGCTGCGCGAATGAGCGTCGCCATTTCAGAGGCGTCAGCGTAACTCAGCGAGATAATCGCAGTGCGCAACGGCTCCAGGGTCTGCCGATCGGCACGCGCCTGGAGGATGGCCTGCTCACGTGCTGCGATTTCGTCAGTCGGCGCGATCCAGATGACGTTGCCCGACTCGCGCATGTCCAGGTTCTTCGATTCGAGCACGATATCCAGCGCCTGATCCCAGGGCACGTTGGTCAGCCGCAGGGTCAGATTGCCGGTGACCGAGTCGGATACGACGATGTTCTTCTCGGACACGTCGGCAATCAGGGCCAGCACCGACCGGACCTGGATGTCCTGGAAGTTCAGGGTGATCCGTTCGCCTTCGTAATCGCGATCCTCGAAGAAGGTCAGTTCACGATCGGCTGGAGCTTCTTCCTCTTCCGGCCGGCCGACTTCGATGACGACCTGGCCGCCGGACTGGTAAGCGAGATGCTCGTAGGCCCCGGCGATTTCCAGATTGAGGCGAACACGATCGCCGCGCTGCTCTGGTGTGATCATCTGGACCGGCGTGGCAAAGTCGGTGACATCGAGACGCTGGTGCAGATCCGAAGGCAGTTGCGTATCGAACAGATCCACACGCAGGCCGCCGGTGCGCTCATTGACCGAGAGATTAACGCCCGAGCGATCGACATCGACCAGAACACGGCTTGAGCCGTCATCGCCGCGCCGGAAGTCGATGCCGGTCACCTCGTAGCCGGCCGAACCGCCGGACATTGCCGTGCTGCTCGTAGCGCGTGAGGCGGCGGAAGCAGTCGTTCCGGTTTCGACAACCAGGGAAACGCTGTTGGCACCGACCTGCACCTCATACGGTGCGTTGCGGGCCATGTCGACGACCAGGCGTGTCCGACCACCGGCACTCAGGGCGGAGTAGCTTTGCGCCGGGCCGATATCAACCGGCACGCGTGACGCGTTCACGCTCGAGGTCGTATCCGGCAATTCAAGCACGATACGCGGTGGATTCTCGGTGGTGAAAACGGATGGATTGCCCGCCTCGCCATCCAGGCTAAGCACGAAGCGCACTTCTCCGGATCCACTTTCGACCTCTATATCCGTCAATTCCGTGGCCTGGGCCGCCGAGGCCATCCAGAACAGCCCGATCAGAAGCGATAACGCTTTGCTACTGCTGTTCATTGCCCATCTCCCGTTAATCGCCCATGAAGACTTCATCATGATGTTCATTCCTTGCCGGTATCCGGTTAGTCTTCAGCCATGGCCACGCGCACCCGGCGTTCGACCCAGCCGCCACGACCATCCTGTACAAGTTCACGCACTTCGACCTGGTTGGGCTCGACCGCCGTCACCAGACCATGATTCTGCCCCATGTAATTGCCTTCGCGTACCCGGTGGACTACGCTCTCGTTGTCGCGGATCAGGGCATACTCCACGTCATCCATTTCGATCGTCCCCACCATCGACAGGGTGTCGAGTGGAAATTCCTCCAGGTACTCCTTGCGCCGATCCGGGTCGGGACGCAACCCGCCTCCTTCGCCGGCCAGCTGCTCGTCCTGCTCATCGCGACCGCCCACGCCCCGGAACGGATCGCGCAGGCCTTCGCCCTCGTACGCGACGACTTCCGGCGTCTGAATCGGCGGTATCGGGTCAATCGGCTCGGGTTCGCGCTGGCGAACATCCGAGACCCAGTCACGCAGGTCATCCGTCCCCTTGGTGCAAGCAACTGCCAGCAGCGCCAGAGTCAGGATCATCAGGCTTCGAATCACCAGATTCATTGCCCACCTCCCGCGGTTACGGCACCGCCTTCGGTGTCATCGAGATAGCGGTACGTGGTCACCACCCCCTCCAGGCGCAGGCGGCCCGTGCCTTCGACGGGCTGCAGGGAAATGTCGCGCATCGTCAGGATGACAACTCGCGACAGTGATGCCACCGAACTGACGAAATTGCCGAACTCGTGGTAGGTGCCGACCATGCGTACATTGATCGGCTGCTCGGCATAGAAATCGCGCTTGATTTCAGCGCGTGGTTCGAACAGCTCGTTGTCAATGCCGGCCCCGAGCGCCGTCTGGGAGATATCGACCAGCAGCTCGGGCATTTCAGTGCGCGACGGTAGCTGGCGCAGCATCACCTCGAGCATCTCTTCCATCTCGGCCAACTGGGCCTTGTAGGCCTCAAGATTGGCAGCCTTCTCCTGCTTGGTGCTGAACTCCTGCTTGAGCTCGCTCTCGGTGCGCTCGCGTTCGGCCAGCGTCTCGCGCTTGTCCTTGACGATATAGAAATAGCCACCGATCAGGATGACCAGGGCCAGCAGCCCGAGCAGCAGAACCTTGACGCCGGTCGAAGCCGAACCGATGTTGCTGTAGTCGAGGTCTCTGATTTCCGAAAGATCCATGCGTCAATTCTCCTCGCCGGACGAATCGCCCGCTTCGTCTTCTTTGACCACTCTGGGCGAAGCGAGTCGCGCCCTCAATTCGAACCGGAACGGCTCGGCGCCGGCCCCTTCACCCGGGATCACCTCGATGATGCGCAATTCAGGTTGATGCAGCCACTCGGCGCTCTCGATGTTGCGCATGTAATCGGAAACCCGCGTTTCGGATTGTGTCGTCCCCAGGATAGTCAGTTCTTCACCCGCCTGGCGTACCGATGACAAGCGGACACCCTCGGGTACGGTCTGGGCCAGGTAGTTGAACAGGTGAACCATCATCGAGCGATTTTCCTGCAGCCGTTCAATGACGTTCTTGCGTGCCAGCAGGTTGTCGCGCCGCTCCTCGAGTTCCTCGATCTGCCTGATCTGATCATCGAGCGTCCTGATCTCGCCACGCAGGAAGTCGTTGCGCACCTCCTGGGCATCGATCTGGCGCTGCACCAGATGACCGGCCAGGAACACCAGCAGAACGGCCCCGATGGCGGTCGCCACCAGCCCGATCATGAAGTTTCTCTGTCGCTCCTGACGGCGATTCTCTCGCCAGGGCAGCAGGTTGATTCTCGCCATCAGTCAAACCCTCGCAACGCAAGCCCGCAGGCTGTGGTCAGTGCCGGCCGCGCTCGCTCCAGTCGTTTCGCATCGATGGCCGGCGCCAGGCGCATGCCCTCGACCGGGTCGGTGACCTCGCAGGAGACACCGACCTCGTCGCCAACAGCCTCGGCCAACCCTGGTGTCGAGGCCGCACCACCCGTGAGGTAGAGCGTGTTGATCCCCGAATAGTCGCTCGACGAAGAATAGAACTGCAGGGCACGACTGATCTGCTGGATGACATTCTGCCTGAAGGGCTCCAGGATCTCGTCCTCGAATCCGGCCGGCGGGGTCTCGCCGCGCTGCAGGAATGCAGCCTGCTCGATGTCCATGCCGTAGCGGCGCATGCAGTCCTCGATCAACTGCTGTCCGCCGAACGCGTGTTCGCGACTGTAAGTCATTCGACCGCCGCGCAACGCGATCAGCGTCGAGGCATTGGCGCCCATATTGAGCACGCCGACGGTCTCGGCATCATCCAGGCCCTCGCGCTTTCGAACCAGCTCGAAGGCGCTGGCCACCGCGTAGGACTCGACATCGACGAGGCGCAGGCTGAGTCCGGCCAGATCCGCGATTTCCGAGCACAGATCGACATTCTCGGTCTTGGAGGCCGCGAGCAGGATCTCGACCAGATCAGCATTGCGCGGCGCCGGCCCGAGCACCTCGAAATCCAGACTGACTTCTTCGCGTGGATACGGGATGTACTGCCCGGCCTCGACTTCGATCTGGGCCTCGATGTCATCTTCCGTGAGATCTGCGGGCAGATTGATGATCTTGGTGATCACCGCCGAGCCGCTGACCGCCATGGCGCAGGCCTTGGCTTTCGATCCCGAACGCTTGACGGCACGCCTGACGGCCTCGGCCACACGGTCGGTGTCACCGATTGCACCTTCGGAGATCGCGCCTTCCGGCACCGGCTCGATGGCAAATGCCTCGACCCGATAACCCGAGCCGCTGGCACCGAGCTGCAAAACCTTGATACTGCTTGATCCGATATCGACACCGAGCAATGGTGGTGGCGCTGTTCGGAACAGCTTGCTGAGAAAATCACTCATGTTTTTTCTTATGCCCTCGTGGTCGGCATGGCCCTGTCCATGTCATGGCTTGACCTGTCCGAAACGTCCCCCACAACGCCGGTCTGGACAAGCGTATGTCTGTGCTACCCTCTGCTCAAAGGTCGTCCGGATCTCAGTTCGTGGGCACTTTTGCCCCGGAACCCCGTCCAAGACGAGCGTCATTCCGACTTGTCTGTGCCTACATTTACCATAACTGATGGTTCGAATAAAGCCTTTAATAGTTTTTTCTATCCGCCTGTTTTTCCTGCTGTTCGCCTTGGGGCTAATTGGCGTGGTCGTGATCTGGCTGACGATTGTGCCGTCATTGCCCTCGGTAGAGTCGCTGCGCGACCTTAAACTGCAGGTTCCGTTGCGCATCTACTCGACCGACGGCGCGCTGATGGCCGAAATCGGTGAACAGCGCCGGCGACCGGTGGCGCTGGATGATATGCCGGAAAATCTCAAACTCGCATTTCTGTCGGCGGAAGACGATCGCTTCTACCGTCATCCCGGCGTCGACTGGCGTGGCACGACCCGGGCGGTGTGGCTGTACGCGCTGAGCATGGGCCGCGGACGGGTCCCGGGCGGCAGCACCATCACCCAGCAGGTCGCACGCCGCTTTTTCCTGTCGACCGACTATTCCGTCACGCGCAAGCTGCGCGAGATGTTGCTGGCCTTCAAGATCGAGCGTGAGCTCGAGAAGGACGAGATTCTCGAACTCTACCTCAACAAGGAGTTTCTGGGCCATCGCGCTTACGGCGTCGCTGCAGCGGCCCAGGTCTATTACGGCAAGACCCTCGAAGATCTGACCCTGGCCGAGATGGCGATGATCGCCGGCCTGCCCAAGGCGCCATCGCGCGACAACCCGATTTCCGGACCTGAGCGCGCCATGATCCGGCGCAACTGGATCCTGGGCCGAATGCTCGAACTCGGCCATATCTCGGAAGACGCGCATGCAAGCGCGGTCGCCCAACCCAATACGGCCAGTTTCCACGGCCCGGTGGTCGAACTGGAAGCGCCGTGGATCGCCGAGATGGTGCGCAGCGACGTGGTCGAACGGGTGGGCGCCGAGGCGGCCTACAGTGAGGGCCTTGTGGCGCTGACCACCATCGATTCGGACCTTCAGCGGGCCGCCGTCCGGGCCGTGCGCGACGGCCTGGTCGCCTACGACCGCCGGCATGGCTGGCGCGGCCCGGAAGACCGGATGCCGGCCGAGGCACTGTCCGACGATGACCGCATCGAGGACCGACTGGCTTCGATCCGTCCCATCGCCGATCAGCAGCCGGCCCTGGTGGAACAGGTCGAGGCTGAATCGGCCAGGCTGCGACTGGCTGGCGGGGAGTCGATTTCGATCACGCTCGAGAGCGTTGAGTGGGCTCGTCCCTTCCTCAACATCAACGCCGTCGGTTCGGCACCGGAAACCGTCGCCGACGTGCTCGAACCGGGTGACATCGTGCGCGTTCGCCGCGCCGGGGAGGGTTGGCAGCTGGCACAGCTACCCGAGGCCGAAGCGGCCCTGGTGAGCATGCAGGCCGGCACCGGCGAGATCCGGGCCCTGGTCGGTGGCATCGATTTCGCCCACAGCCAGTTCAATCGCGCCACCCAAAGTCAGCGCCAACCGGGATCTGCGTTCAAGCCCTTCATTTACGCGGCCGCCCTGGACCACGGCTTCACGCCGGCCTCGCGCGTCAACGATGCTCCGGTGGTGGTCAATGACCCCTCGATGGAGCGGGAGTGGAAGCCGACCAATTTCAGCCAGCGCTTCTTCGGCCCGACCCGGCTGCGCGAAGCCATGGTCAATTCCCGCAACCTGGTCAGTGTCCGCTTGCTGATGGACATGGGCATCGATACCGGTCGCGATTACGTCACGCGATTCGGGTTCGAGCGATCCAAGCTCCCCAACGGGCCATCGATGGCACTGGGTTCGGCAGCCATTACCCCGGTCGAACTCACGGCCGCCTATGCCGTGTTTGCCAATGGCGGCTTCGAAGTCGAACCGCAATATCTCTACAGTGTCCGCGACGCCGACGGCGAGAGCATCCTCGAGACCGAGTGGCGCCTGCCCTGCCCGGACTGCCCCGAGATTCCACCCCCAAACGAACCCGAGACAGCCGTCGAGGAATCCCCCGACGGCCCCCGGCAAATTCGCCCTGAACTGGCGCGTGAAAAGATTTCGGATGCGGACGAGTCCGGGACGGAACAAGATTACGAGCTGGTCGGGCCGCCGCGCCCACAGCATGCCGAGCGTGTCCTGTCGGGCCAGACCGCCTGGCTGATCGACTCGATGCTCGGCGACGTGGTGCGACGCGGCACCGGACGACGCGCACTCGCCCTCGAGCGCGGCGACCTGGCCGGGAAGACCGGCACCACCAACGATCTGCGCGACACCTGGTTTGCCGGCTACGGCGGTGACCTGGTCACGGTCGTGTGGCTCGGCCGCGACGACAACGAGTCGCTCGGCAGCCAGGAACAGGGCGGGCGCACGGCCCTGCCCCTGTGGGTGGATTTCATGGCAACCGCCCTCGAGGGCCGCCCGGAATCCACCCGGCCCACACCGATCGGTCTGACGCGCGCGCTGATCGATCCGGAAACGGGGCTGCGGGCCCGTCCCGGCGCACCCGGCGCGGTCCATGAATGGTTCCATGCCGATAATCTGCCGCCGCTGTCAGACCCCGAAGATTCGGGCGAGCAGGCCGACCCGTACGAAGTTTATTGATGACCCATGGGCAGTCGACAGCCGCCAAAGAACAATCGCATCCGGCTGGAAATCGCCGCCGAGGCTGCGCGCATCATGGCCACAGAGGGCCAGCGCGGTTTCCTGGCCGCCAAGGAGAAGGCCGCCAGCCGACTGGGTGCGAGCTCGCGCACCAGCCTGCCCTCGAACAGCGAGGTCGAGCAGGCCCTGCGTGAGTGGCAATTTCTGTATGGCGGCGAGTCGCTGCGGCAGACGCTGCTCGAGTTGCGCGAGGCTGCCCTGTCGGCCATGCATTTCCTGGCGCCGTTCCGGCCCAAGCTGGTCGGACCGGTGCTCGAGGGCACGGCCGACGAATTTTCGCGAATCAGCCTGCATGTGTTCGCCGACGATCCCGATGCCGTGGTTAGGTTCCTGATGGAACGCCACGTGCCGTTCACCCAGGAAGTGCGTCGCATTCGCTGGCACGACGGCAGCGGTCGCGATCTCGAAATCGTCGTCATCGAGGGCGGTGGCCACGCCATCGAGCTGATCCAGATGATCGGCCCGGACGCCCGCCAGGCTCCGCCGAGCCCGGTCGACGGGCGCGGCCAGCGCCGCGCCGGGGTGGCCGAGGTTGAGCGACTGCTGGCCGATTCAGGTTCGGTTCACCCGGATGAGCTATGGTCATGATCATGAAAAGTCGTGGACGCACGATCAAGCTATTGGCGCTCGCCATGCTGGGCCTGATGCTCAGTGGCTGCGTCACCTATTACGAGCGCGGTGACGGCGTCTATTACGAGCCACGCGCCCAGCGTGCGCACCATGTTGCGCTGATCGACCCGCTGGTTTACCCGTACTGGTCGCTCGACCATTTCTACTTTTCGCACTACTACCATCCGTACTCCGTCGTCGTGCATCGCTACGATCCCTGGTACTACCCCTTCCCGGGCTGGTACTACGCTCACCGCCCCGGCTACCACCACCCCTGGTATGGCTATGGATCGCGCTATCGCTACTACCAGCCCTGGTATGTCGGCGGCTACTTCAGTTTCGGCGACTACCGCAGCTCACACAGGCATCGCGTCAAGCAGCTCGATGCACGCCTGCATGAACTCGAAACGCGTCGCTCACTGGCGGTTCGCTCGCAGCGCCCGGACCGCACGGCGCTGATGCCGAGGGTCTCCCAGCGTCTGCCGGCCAACCGCCGCACGCCGACCGACCAGCGGCTGGCGCCCGCGCGCGGTCCGGCATTGGAGCGCCAGGACCGCAGCGGCCTGGCACTGGAGCGTCGCGCCGAACTGCTGCGGCGCCTGGATGATCGCGACAGACCCCGGACGATCGACCCGGTTGCATTGCCGGACAGTCGTAACCGGCCGCCGCAAACCTGGCGTCCGGAATCCTTGCCCAGCCGCCCGCCCGAGCGGACAGTGGAACGAACCCCGCCGCGTGACGGCGCGCGCAGCCAGGCACCCGTTCGCCAGCCTGCGGCTCCGCCGGCACGACAGCAACGCCCGCGAAATCCGGTGAGCGTGCCCGACAATCCCCCGTCCAGATCGCCCGCCAGAACGCGGGACCGGCCGCCGGCCCGCCCCAATCGCAGCAGTTCGGACACCCGCCGGGAACGCCGACACTGAGCTGGCCCGTTGTGCGGAACCTGCGCGCGGCGATACAATAAACCCTTGATTTCAAACCCTGTCGGTCAGAACCGATGCGTTATCCCGATTCATTTGATGTGATCGTCATCGGCGGCGGTCATGCCGGTACCGAGGCCGCCCTGGCCGCGGCGCGGGCGGGTGCGCGCACACTCCTGGCCACCCACGCGATCGAGACCATCGGTCAGATGAGCTGCAATCCGGCCATCGGCGGCATCGGCAAGGGCCATCTCGTCCGGGAACTCGATGCCCTGGGCGGCATCATGGCGCAAGCCGCAGATGCCGCCGGCATCCAGTGGCGGCGGCTCAACGCGCGCAAGGGCCCGGCCGTGCGCGCCACCCGTTGCCAGGCCGATCGCACGCTCTACCGCAACGCCATTCGTCGGGCGGTCGAAGCACAGGCTGGACTGACCCTGTTCCAACAGCCGGTCGACGACCTGATCGTCGAGGGCGATCGCGTGACCGGTGTGCGCACCGCCATGGGCCTGGACTTTCATGCCCCGGCCGTGGTGCTGACCACCGGCACATTCCTGGGCGGGCGCATCCATATCGGCGAGACCAAGCTGGCCGGTGGCCGGGCGGGCGATGCGCCGGCCAATGCCCTGGCCGCGCGCCTGCGCGAACTGCCGTTTGGCGTCGGCCGGCTCAAGACCGGCACGCCGCCACGCCTGGACGGCCGCAGCATCGACTTCTCCCGACTGGAGGAACAGCCCGGCGACGAACATCGGCCAGTCTTTTCCTTTCTCGGCCGACGCGAAGATCATCCCGAGCAGGTCTCGTGCTACATCACCCGCACCAACGAGAGCACGCACGAACTGATCCGCGACAATCTCGATCGTTCACCCATGTATGCCGGCGCCATCGAGGGCACGGGCCCGCGCTACTGCCCTTCGATCGAGGACAAGGTGGTGCGCTTCGCCGACAAGGACTCGCACCAGATCTTTCTTGAGCCTGAAGGACTGGGTCTCAACGAGTGGTACCCGAACGGCATCTCAACCAGCCTGCCCTTCGACGTGCAGATCGAGCTGGTGCGTTCGATTCCGGGGCTGGAACGGGCCCATATCACGCGCCCGGGCTACGCCATCGAATACGACTTCTTCGACCCGCGCGAACTCAAGCCCAGTCTCGAGACGCGACACCTGGCGGGGTTGTACTTTGCCGGGCAGATCAACGGCACCACAGGCTATGAAGAAGCCGCTGCCCAGGGCCTGATCGCCGGCCTGAATGCGGCCCGCCAGGCGCACGGCGAGGCGCCCTGGACACCCGGTCGCGACCAGGCCTACATCGGCGTCCTGATCGACGACCTGATTACCCAGGGCGCGCCCGAGCCCTACCGCATGTTTACCAGCCGGGCGGAATTCAGGCTGCACCTGCGCGAGGACAACGCCGACCTGCGCCTGACCGAAGCCGGCCGGGAGCTCAACCTGGTCGACGACAAGCGCTGGCAGCATTTCCGGCAGCGACGCGAAGCGATCGAGTGCGAGCGCGAGCGTCTGCGCGGACTGCGAATCCCGGCATCGTCGGAACTGGCCTCACGCGCGGCGCAGGCGCTGGCCGTGGAGATCCGCAAGGACACGACGGCCGAGGAACTGTTGCGTCGACCTGAAATCGACTACGACGCGCTGATGGCAGTCGAAGGCATCGGCCCCGGCGTCAATGCTGAAGATGTCGGCGAACAGGTCGCCATTCAGGTGCGCTACGCCGGCTACCTCGATCGCCAGCGCGCCGAGATCGATCGTCAGCGCAAGGCGGCCGAACAGACCATCCCCGAAGACTTTGCCTTCGAGACGGTCAAGGGCCTGTCATCCGAATTGCTCGAAAAGCTCGACAAGACCCGCCCGCACACCATCGATCAGGCCAGCCGGATTCCCGGCATGACGCCGGCCGCCATCTCGCAACTGCTGGTCTACCTCAAGCGCCACCGTTCGGCGGCGTGACCGGGGCGGATCGCCCGCCCCGGATCACCGTCAGCTTCCGTCCAGTTCCGACTGCCAGTTGCGCGGACGCATGCGCGTATCGACGATGCGTGCCGGTGTATCCGGCGGCAGAATCTGCAGGGTCTTGAGGAACTCGATGATGGCATCGCGGCCGTAGTCGTCGAGCGCGCGCCAGGCTTCCCAGCTGGCCAGGGCTTCGCCGCGGTGGGCTTCGATCGCCTCGCGCATGGTGGTGAACTTGCCGTGGTGGAAATACGGCGGTTCGTTGGCAATACCCCACAGCCGTTTGGTCAGGAAGCGGCAATTGCCGCCGTGAAATTCCGGCGTTCCCGGCAAGGCGTGCATGTTGAGTGATTCGCAGTTGGGGTCGTCCGGACCACTGGTGATGTCGTGGACTTTCATGTCCGTGAAAGCCGGCACGTGCACGGCCTGCGTGGCGGGATCGACCGCCAGGCGCGGCAACTCCAGTCGCCGGTCGTTCAGGTCGAAGACGAATTCCGGAGCCTCTCCGGGCTGCAGGTTACCGGACGGATTGTAGGGATTGGGTTCGGCGAACTCCCAGCCACCGTCGGTCAACGGCAACGACGGCGTGTGGCAGCTACCACATCCGACATCCATGAACAGCGCCTCGCCATCGGCCACGGCCTTCTCGATGTAGGCATTGCGCGGAATGACGCGGCCGGGTACACCCAGCTGGGCCTGGTAGGCGGTCAGCGCCGTGATGTCGGCCGTACTCAGGTTGTCGTCGTAACCGTCCTGGTCGACGTCGCCATGACCGGAACGCTCGACCGACTGGATCCCGTGGTGGTGATTGATCGCGTTGTTCGAAAACTGGCGCAGGGAAATCACGGCACTGGCCTGGTGAAATGGCCGGATGATCAGGCTGGGCGGCTGTTCGGCACCGCCGCTGGCCAGGCTCGGCGGCACCAGGCCTTCGACCTCATCGACGATCCAGCTGCCGTCGGCTGCCCTGGACAGGACACCGAAGGCCACGCCCTTGCTTTCCAACGAAACCGACTCGCCCGGCGCAAGCGCATCGCGCTGGCGCTGCAAGTCCGCGGTCATCTGGCGCGACAGCATCTCGATGTAGCCGGCACCGAACATGCCCAGGGTGGAACGTGAATTGGCAATCGTCTGCAGGGTCACCGGCAGGCCGATCTCGTCGAAGGCCCCGCGCGTGGCGAAGTCTTCCTCGTATTCGTCGAGGGCGTCAAAGGTCGCGAAATCGAAACGCTGCCCCAGCACGTGCACATTGGTGACGAAGTCACCGCCACCGCCGGAGCGCGGCATGTTGTGGCAGCCCGCACAGGAATTGGCGTCCGGGCCCGAGATGCGGTTGAAGTTGAATGGGAAGTCCAGCGGCGCATCGGGATCGGACAGCGGCGCACCCGTGCCCTTCAGTCCGCGCCGACCGGCCCCATCCTGGACGGTCCAATTGGCATCGAACAGGCGCTTGCCGTGTTGCAGGAGTTCGGGCAACGCGATCGTGAATTCCTCACCGTCGGCAAGGTAACGGGTCATGGCCACTTCGCGCCCGATCGGCGGTGGCTCGGAGCTGCACTCGACATCCGCACCGAGCATTTGCTTCAGTACGCACTCGCGATAATCGGGGATCTCCTGACCCGATACCGGCGAGGCCAGAACGGCGAGACACGCAGCGAAGGCCAAACCCCTCAAAACGATTCGCCACGACGCAGGCACAAAAGCCCCCTGTCCAGAGCGGTTTTCCAACCGCCCGAAGTCTGTCACTGTTTCCAATTGATATTTCCCTTTGTAGTTGTTTTTATTACTGCAGTTCAACCCGGGCAACTCCCGCCCGGACCGGTCTGAAGATCCGTTCAACTGCGATCGACCGCGTCGGCGGCATCCTTCCAGGCTTCGCGATCGATATTCAGGTCTGGAAACTGGTCGGGATCGAAAATCGGAACCTTGCCGGCACGCCACTGCCGATCGTAGTCATTCATCAGTCGGAAGCCGACTTTCATCAGCAACGCGAGCGCGACCAGGTTGAATACGGCCAGCAGGGCCATTGTCAGGTCGGCAAAGCTGAAGACGGTGGTCAGGTCCTGCATCGAACCCCACAGGATCAGGACCAGCATCAGCAGCCGGAAGATGATGAAAAAGACCGGGTTATCGGGCGTCATCCAGCTCGAGGAGTTCTCACCCAGGTAGAAATTGTAGAGAATCGAGCTGAACGCGAACAGGGTCAGGATGACGCTGACGAATGTCTGTCCCCAGGGCCCGACATGGTCCTGCAGGGCGAGCTGGGTGAGCACCACGCCGTCTTCGACCGGGCTGGCTTCGTAGATACCGGACATGAGAATGATCATGGCCGTCGCGGTGCAGATGATGGCCGTATCGATGAAGACGCTGAACGACTGCACGATGCCCTGGTTGACCGGGTGCGGCACGAAGGCCACCGCGGCGACATTGGGCGCGCTGCCCAGACCGGCCTCGTTGGAAAACAGGCCCCGACGAACCCCCATCATGATGGCCGCACCAATGCCGCCGCCGACGGCCTGCTCGAGGCCGAACGCGCTCTTGACGATCAGCGACATCACGCTCGGAATCTGGTCCACGTTGAGACCGACAACGGCTACGGCAACGATGACGTAAGCCACCGCCATGATCGGCACGACGATCTCGGTCACGCGCGAAATCCGCTGAACACCACCGAAGATGGTCAGCCCCACGACAATGGTCATGACGATGCCGGTGATGTGCATCGGAATATCGAAGGCTTGTTCCAGCGAGGACGAGGCGGTAAACGACTGCAAGGCCACAAAGGCCAGCCCGAAAGTGAACAGCAGCAGCAGGGTGAAGATCATGCCCAGCTTGCGACTGCCCAGACCGCGCTCCATGTAGTACATCGGCCCGCCGCGGAAGGTCGAGGACTTGAAATCGGCCACCTTGAAGGCCTGGGCCAGGGAACACTCGAAGAAACTGGTGGCCATGCCGATCAGGCCGACGACCCACATCCAGAACACGGCGCCGGGGCCGCCAAGCGTAATCGCCACGGCCACGCCGGCGATGTTGCCCGCGCCGACCCGCCCGGCCACGCTCAGGGTCAGGGCCTGGAAGGAGGAGACGTGTCCGGTATGGTGCTTGAAAGCCTGGCCCAGCACACGGAACATTTCCACGAAGTAGCGCAACTGGACAAAGCGCGAACCAATGGTGAAAACCAGGCCGATCGTGATGAGCACGACGACCAGGATGTAGGACCAGAGAAAGTCTGTTACGGCAGCCAGCATGAGTTGGAATCATCCCCGTTGGTGTCAGCAATCACGCCGGCCTTACCTTCCCCGACCGGCCGGCGTGAAGCCGCCATCATACTGAAAGCTCCTGGAGATTGGAACGCGCCGGACTCAGCGCGGCGCTTCGCACAGGCAGTGAGCCATCACGCCGGGTCGGCCGGACTGTGCCTGCGAGAAGACCAGGCGCAGGTCGTCAATCAGTTGCCGACCGAAGTCACCCGGCAACCACGCAGCGACGCCGAGTGTCGTATCGATTCCGGCCATGCGAATCGAGGCGGCACTCATGTCGACGAAGAACTGCTCGAAAGGCGTCAGCTGACGTTCGACGTAGTCCACCTCGTAGTCCTCGCCGATACCGGCACTGCGCGCGGCCGAGGCGATCGCCTGATCGAGTGTTCCGAGCTGATCGACCAGGCCGCGTTGCTGCGCCTGCTGTCCGCTCCAGACCCGGCCCTGGGCCACCTCGTCGACCTGCTCGAGCGACATGCGCCGATACTCGGCCACCAGCGAGATGAATTCCTGGTAGCCGTGTTCGATGAAGCTCTGCAGCAGCCTTCGGGCCGGCTCTTGCAGGGCGCGATCGGCACGCAGGGCACCGGACAGGGGCGTGGTGCCCACGCCATCGGTATGGATACCGATGCGGGCCAGGGTGTCCTGGAAGGTGGGGAAGAACCCGAAGATACCGATCGAGCCGGTCAGGGTGGTCGGATAGGCCCAGACCTCGTCGGCGCCCATGGCAATCCAGTAACCGCCGGAGGCGGCGACATTGCCCATGCTCACGATGACCGGCTTGCCGGCCTCCCTGAGCGCCATCATCTCGCTGCGAATCATCTCGGAGGCGAACGCACTGCCGCCACCGGAATCGACACGCAGGACGACGGCCTTGATGCGCTCGTCACGGGCGGCTTCCCTGAGCAGGCGCGAGGTCGATGCCGACCCGATCGTGCCCGGCGGCTGGTCCCCCTCGGTAATCGCGCCCTGGGCGACGACGATGCCGACACGGTCGGCCCGCGGATGCCATTCCCTGGAAGCGTTCACATAGGTTTCGAAATCGATCTGGCGGAAACCGCGTTCCGGGTCGCTGGCACCGCGGTTGGCCAGTTCAGCGCGCACCTCGGGACGATTGACCAGGCGATCGACCAGGCCGCGATCCAGCGCCATGGCCGCAATATCGCCGTCAGCCGCTTCCACCGCGTCGGAGAAATTCTCGGTCAGATCGACCAGCACTTCGACCGGCAGACCCCGATGAAGGGCCACCTGGTCCAGCCAGCTCTGCCACAATTCGCCCAACCAGGCTTGACTGGCCCGCCGGTCGGCTTCGGACATGTCGTTGCGAATGAACGGTTCCATCGCCGACTTGAACTCGCCGACACGGAAGAGATTGACGTCGACATCGAGCTTGTCGAGCCCTTCGGCGTAATACTGGCGATAGCGACCGTAGCCTTCGAACAGCAGCAACCCGTCGCGATCTAGCCAGATCTCGTCGGCCATGGACGCCAGCATGTAATGGCCCTGCATCATCATGCCGCCATGTGCGACGACCTGCTTGCCCGACTCGCGGAACTCGGCAAACGCATCGGCCAGTTCGGTCTGCATGCCCGGCGCCACGCCCCAAAGCTCGTCGGTGCGCACCAGCACCTGAACGATGCGATCGTCTTCGGCCGCGTAGTCGAGCGCCGCCAGGATGTCTCGCAGCCGGGTCTCCGGGGTCTCCTGACCGAGCGCCTCGTTGATCGCCCGCTCCATCGGCGTGCCCGTGTACTCTTCCACGATCAGGCCCTCGGGCGCGATCACCAGTGTGGTCCGCTCATCGACCAGAATCTCGTCGGAGGAGAAGAACAGCACCCGAATGACAAGCGCCAGCAGGATCAGGAACAGGATGTTGAATACGGCCATGCGAAAGGCCGTCAGGCCGCGCCAGAAGCCCAGCCAGAGCCGGACGAGCACGTTGGGTCTCGAGTTCGAAGTCATCGAAGGATGTTTGCGCTGGAAAAGAAGGCGTTCATTCTACCCAGCCAGCGTCCCGGCCCACAATGTGCCGTTGGTCATTGCTTCTCGAGCGTTACCCAATCAGCCGCGTGGCTCACGAGCCACTTCGCGGATCTCGTTCCAGGACGCCGTGATCCGCATGAAACGCCCGCCGAGCAGGAACGCGGCCACGGTCAGCCCGGCGATGATGCCGCACCACATGCCGGCCGGCCCCCAGTCAAGCCGGAAGGTCAGCCACCAGCCGAGGGACATGCCGACCAGCCAGTAGGCCAGAATGCTGTAGAGCATGGGCACGCGGGTATCCTTGAGCCCGCGCAGCGCGCCAGCGGCCGAGACCTGCAGGCAGTCGGCCAACTGGAACACGGCGGCGAAAAACAGCAGGCTGGCGGCCAGCGCGATGACCGCGGGATCGGAAGTATAGAGACGAACGATGGTCTCGGGGAAAAGCACGATGACCAGCGATGACAGCGCGCCGAAGGCCAGCGCCATCATCATGCCGACCACGCCGGCACGGCGCGCCCCGGCGCGGTCCTTGCGGCCCACCGCATTGCCGACACGCACGGTAATTGCGCCCGACAGGCCCAGCGGCACCATGAAGATCAGCCCCGAATAGTTGATCGCCACCTGGTGGGCGGCCACCGGAATCGTTCCGAGCGTGCCGATGGCCAACGCGGCGGCGACGAACAGGCTGACCTCGAGAAAAACCATCAAGCCGATGGGCAGACCCAGCCTGGCCAGCGCCAGAATTTCGCGTCGATCGGGTCCATCGAAGCGCGAGAATACCTGGAAGGGACGGTAGCGCGGCCGCCACAAAATCCAGCTCGCGATCATTCCCAATTGCAGCCACAACACGATCGCGGTGGCCCAGCCACAACCCTCGGCGCCCAGTTGCGGGAATCCCAACTTGCCGAACATCAGCACGTAATTGAGCGGCACGTTGATCAGGATGCCGACGACGCCGATATACATCGTCGGCCGGGTATAGCCGATTCCCTCGGAAAAGAAGCGCAGCACGAACATCCCGGCCAGCGCGGGTACGCCCCAGCTGATCGCCAGCAGGTAACGATTGGCCAGGTCGGCGACGGCCGGTTCCACGCCGATCAATGACATCACCCACTCGCCGCGGCGCATCAGCACGAACAAGACGGCCGAAACCATCAGTGCGAGCCAGAGTGCCTGGCGGGTCAGCTCCCCGGCCTGCCGACGCCGTCCCGCTCCCTCCAGTTGGGATACCGCGGCCGACACGGCCATCATCAGTCCGACAACGAAAACCATGCCGGCCGACCAGACCGACGAACCGACGGCCACGGCCGCGAGATCGAGTGCGCCCAGGCGGCCCGCCATCACGGTGTCGACAAAGCTCATGCCGTAGCTGGTCACCTGACCGACAATGAGGGGGCCGGCCAGCAGCAAGGTCCGGCGGATCTCGGCCGGCAGGTTGGGAGCGTGCGCGCTGGCGGACATGCGACTTGAAAGACGGCCGGAACCGGTTGAGGAAGCGGCATTGTCCGTTGCCCGACGGATGCATGCAAGCATGCGTACACGGCGCGGCTGTTATCCTGCCAGAGGCAATGAATGAGCCGGTAACGGCCGGTTCTCACTTACGGAGGCGGAGCATGCCCTTGCGACTGATTCTGATCTGTTTGAGCCTGGCATTGCTGAGCGCATGCAGCACACGCCAGGTCCAGGATTCCCTGGCCGGAGCAACCGCCCAGCAGCTGATGACGCACAGCATCGACGATCTGGCGCGAAGCCTGCCGGATGCGGACTTTGCTCCCCACGCCGGCAAGCGCATTCATCTTGCCAGCCACTTCGTCGAGTATACGGGTCTGCAGAATTACGCCGACCAGCGCCTGGCGGTCGAACTGGCCCGGCGCTTCGACATCAAGGTCGTCGAAGACCCGCTACTGGCAGACCTGCAGCTGCAGGTCTTCTACACGGCCCTGGGTACGGACCACAGCCGCAAGGGCTTCGTGCTGCCCATTGGATACATTCCCGGGGTGGATGACACGACCCAGATCGACCTGATCTCGCTCGACCAGTTCCACGGCGTGGCGGAGATGTATTACTTCCTGGGGCCTTCCGGCAGCGAGCAGCGAGGCGATGTGCTGCAGGCGCGCACCCGCACCGACGCGATCGGGCTGCCGATCATCACCATTCCCATCTCCAGCATCGACCGCAGCGGGGAAGGCGGGGACTGATTCGGGCTAGCCGTCCTTGAGGCGATTGCGAAAATCGCGCGCCAGGCGTTTGCCTTCTTCTACGCCCCATTGATCAAAGGCATTGATGTGCCAGACCACCGACAGGGCGTAGACGGCAGCTTCCAGGGTGGCCAGTAACCAGCCTAGCCTGCCGGCATCGAGTCGATCGACCAGCAAGGTTGCGACCGGCCGGCTACCGGGCAGCTTCTGGTGCGGTTCGCCGTCGCTGCGACCGTTGGCAAATGCGCTGGCCTGGGCATACAGATGGGCAAGCTGGCGACGCTGCCAGTCCGGGTGCTCGTGGTCAGCCTCGCGCGCGCCAACCAGAATCAGTGGGTGCGTGTCCGGCCCCTGATGCAGGGCCTGGAAAATCGAGTGCTGCAGGTCGGTTCCCAGCCCGCCAAAGATCAGCGGCACGGTTGGACCGTCGACCGGCTTGCCGTCGAGGTCGACACCCTTGCCAAGGCTTTCCATGAACAACTGTTGCAGGTAGTCGGCCAGCAGGGCCAGGCGTGGCTCGTAGCTGACGATACCCAGCGTGCTGCAGTCGAGTTCACGACGCAGGTAGTGAACCAACAGGCCGATAAGAACGGCCAGTCCGTTCGCATCGGGTTGCCCGTGAAAGTCGAGATCCGCTGCTTCGGCACCGGCCAGCAAGGCCCGGAAGCGTTGGGAACCGACAACGGCCGCGGCGCTTACGCCCACCGAGGACCACAGTGAAAAACGGCCGCCGGTCCAGGCAGGAAAAGCCAGAATGTGGTCATCGTCGAGTCCGAATTCCCGGGCACGATCGACGTTGGCGGTCGCCGCCCAGCTTCGCCGGGTCCAGTCGGCCCCCAGCCAGTCGCGCGCCGCACGCGCCTGCTCCAGGGTTTCCTCCGTGGAAAAGGATTTCGAGGCGATTACCAGGCCGGTGGTGGCCGGATCCAGCTGGCGGCACAAGCGCTCGAATCGCCGACCGTCGAGCGTCGACAGCCAGTGGACGCGCACGGCACTGTCATCTTCATCCAGCGCATCGGCCACCAGCCTCGGCCCCAGGTCCGAGCCGCCGATGCCGACATGCAACAGGTCGGTCAGGCCCGTCTCACCGGCGTGCAGCCGATCCGCAACGGCCAGGAAGCGATTGCGCCCGGCGATCAAATCCGCTCCCGCTTCCGGCGACAGGCCCTGGAACGGATCGTTGGCTCTCAGGGCCATGTGCAGCGCCGGCTGACCCTCGCTGGGATTGACGATTGCCCCGGAAAAAAGGCGCTCCACGGCCCCATCCAGGCCGCACGCAGCCGGAAGGCGCTGCAGGGACGAGAGCCCTTCGCGGGTCAGGGGGATATGGGAGAAATCAAGGGTCCAGCCGCCGCCGCGGCAGACGAAGTCGCGCGCCCGGTTCGGATCTTCCGCCAAGAGTTCGGATACGGGCGGAATGTTGTTTTTTTGCAACATCCCGGAACCGGTTTCAGGCAGCCTGGGCCGGCACGCCCTCGGCCGTGCGCGCGATGCGGTTCTCGGTGTCGGGATAGACCAGGCGCGGCCGGTGCAGCTCGGCCTCGGTTTCGCTCATGCGCGCATAGGCGGCAATAATGACCAGATCGCCCGGGCTGGCGCAGTGCGCCGCAGCGCCATTGACCGAGATGATGCCGCAGTCGCGCTCGGCCCGGATAGCGTATGTCACGAACCGTTCGCCGCTCGTAATATTGTAGATATGTACTTGTTCGTGCTCGAGAATTCCGGCCGCCTCGAGCAGGTTCCTGTCGATCGCACAGGACCCCTCGTAGTCACGTTCGACGCGCGTGACGGTCGCGCGATGAATCTTGCCCTTCAACATCGTCAATTGCATGTTGCCGAACCTCTGTCAACAAGGGTTTGGTGATAATGCGTCACCCAAAAAAAACCCCTCCCCTGGTCGAGGGAGGGGCAACGGATGTCGGAGTGATGTACCTCGCTTCGCGCCCTGCGACCTTGCTCAACCGTTGCGGTTTTACCAAGGTTGGTGGTAAGTCTACCACAGCAATTACAGATTGCCAAGAAAAGTGACCTCGGACACAGTCCGCAAAGCACGAGAATTCGAGTGACTACGCGCTCAAAAGTTCCATTGGCCTTCTCACCTGTTCCTCTATAGTGGTATTTCGACTCGCCACGGATGAGTTTTCATGAGCGCTCCGACCCCTGCCATGCCGGCGGAAACGGCGCCGGCGCTTTCGATGCACGGCATCGATCGCACGTTTCGCTCGGGCAAGCGATTGGTCCCGGTTCTACGCGGACTCGACCTCAAGATCGGAAGCGGCGAACGCGTGGCCGTCATGGGCGCCTCCGGCTCAGGCAAGTCCACCCTGCTCCACCTCGCCGCCGGAATGGACCGGCCCGATGCCGGGCAGGTCGAACTGCTGGGCCGCGATCTCGGTACCCTGGCCGAACCCCAAATGACACGGTTCCGCGCCCGCACGGTAGGCCTGGTATTCCAGGATTTCAACCTGATCGACTCGCTCAGCGCGGGTGAGAACATCGACCTGCCCCTGTGGCTGAACGGGCGGCCCCGGAAAAACGAAGCCCTCGACGAACTGACCGCGGCACTGGGCATCGATGAGCTGCTCGACCGCTTGCCCGAACAGCTATCAGGCGGCGAGAAACAGCGCGTGGCCATCGCGCGTGCGCTGGTCCATGAACCCGGCCTGATGCTGGCCGACGAGCCCACCGGCAGTCTCGACGAAAGCACGGCTGCAGATGTGCTCTCGCTGTTCGAGCAGATCACTGCACAACGCGGCTGTGCCCTGGTGCTGGTGACGCACAACCCGGCGGCAGCGGCCATCTGTGACCGACGCCTCGAGCTGCGCGGCGGACGCTTGCAGGAGATTTGATGCGCCTGCTGCTGCAGTCTTCGCGGCGATTCTTCCGGCGCCATCCCGGCCAGTTGATGCTGGCCCTGGCCGGCATGGCCGCCGGCGTGGCGGTCATGACCGGCGTGGCCCTGATGCGCGATGTCCTGGTCGATTCGCTCGACGGGGCCGCGACCGCCCTGGCCGGTGAGGACAGCCTGCGAATCAGCGCGGCAGACGGCCCCCTCGACGAAGCGATTTATGCCGAGCTGGCCACCCGAGCGGGCTCACCCACCCTGCTGCCGGTACTGGCACAAACCGTTCGCCACCGGGATCGGCACCTCGAATTGCTCGGTGTCGACCTGTTCGGCGGCGGTGCGCGCTCTGGTCGGCTGCCGCCCGGGCTGCCGGCCGAACTTCTGGCCTTGCCGGATGCCGTTGCCGTCAGCCCTTCGACCCTCGAACGTCTCGATCTCGAAGTCGGCGACACCCTGCCACTTCGCCACGGCCGTCGCGAAATCACGCTGACCGTCTCCGCACTGTTGCCCGAACACCGTGGATTCGACGACCGCCTACTCATGGACATTGCCGCGGCCCAGGACCGGCTCGACCGTTCGGGCGAACTGAGCTGGATTGACGCTCCGGCCACAGCCCGCGACTGGCTCAACGAAAACCTTCCCGAAGGCCTGGAGCTGCGCTCGGCCGACGCCCGGCGCAGTTCGGCCGCCCGCCTCACCGAGGGCATGCGCGCCAACTTAAGCGCCATGGGCCTGATCAGCCTGGCGGTGGGCCTGTTCGTGATCTTCAGCGTGCTGTCCTTCCTGCTGGTGCAGCGTCGACGGGCGCTGGCCATGCTGCGCGCCGTGGGCGTGACCCACGGCCGGATTGCGCTGCTGCTGTTGAGCGAAACGGCCGTGATCGCGGGGCTCGGCGCCCTGGCCGGGCTGGTGCTCGGCACGGTCCTGGCTGATGCACTGCTTGGCCTGGTCCGCGACCCGGTGGCCTCGCTCTACGATCTGCTGCCACCGGCCCGCGTCATGCCCACGACCGGACTCTACCTGGCATTGTGGGGCCTGGCCGTCGGCATGGCGCTGATCTCGATGACCGGGCTGTTGCGCGAGGCCCGCGGCATTCCGCCCGGCCAGTTGCTGCGTCGCAGCGACTCTCAGAACCGTGACTGGCATCCGTTGATCCTGGCCCTGGGCCTGCTGGCGCTTGCGCTGGCCGTCATCGGCTTTTCCGACAGCCTGCCGGCGGCCTTCGCCGGGCTGTTTCTCGGGCTGGCCGGCTGCGCACTGCTGGCCCCAGTGGCGGGGCTGCGCGTATTGCGAATATTCAAGTCCATCGCCGGTCGCAGCCTGGTCGCGCGCGCCCTGGCGCTGCTGCTGGCCGGGCGCCGGCGCATTGGCCCACCCCTGGCCGCGCTGGGTGTTTCGCTGGCGCTGGCGGCGGGCATTGCCATGATGGTGATGGGTTTCCGTGCCGCCGTCGATGACTGGATCGACCGCCTGCTGCAGGCCGACAGCTACGTCACCGCCAGCCGCGGCGCGCTCGATCCGGAACGGGTGGCCCGCATTTGCGATCTGCCGGACATCGCCGCCACCACCAGCGCGCGCCGCATCCCGCTGGAGGACGGCCGCGATCTCGTCGCCTACGATCTCCACGAACAAGCCTGGCGCGGCTTCGAATGGCTGGCCGGCGATTCACAGGCGGCCTGGGCGGCATTCAGCCAAGGCCAGGCCGTGGTGATCTCCGAACCGATGGCCCGTCGCAGCGGCCTTCAGGTTGGCGACACGGTCGAGATCAACGCAGCCAATGAAACGCTTGAACGACCGATCGCGGCGATCTACCGTGACTACGCCAGCGAGCGGGGCAGTATTGCGATTCACGCCCCCCTCTATCGCCGTGTGTTCGATGATCCGCTGCGCGACAGCATTGGCCTGTACTACGCCGATCCGCCGCCGGACCGGCAAGTGCTGCTGGAGGCACTCGCCGCAATCTCGGACGAACTGCGGCTCACCGCTCGCGAGCAAGTCCGCGACACCACCCTGGCGGTCTTCGATCGGACCTTCCGCATTTCCTGGGCCCTGGCGGCACTGGTCGGACTCATTTCCGTGATCGCCCTGGTCAGCGCCTTGCTGGCGCTCGGACTGGAACGCCGGCGCGACTATGCCACCCTGCGGGCGCTCGGACTCACACCGGCGCGACTCTACACCCTGGTCATCGCCCAGACCGCCGGCCTGGCCCTGGCCGCCGCCCTGGTGGCCGTGCCGATCGCCCTGGCCATCCACCTGGGCCTGTCGCTGGTCGTCCAGCCCCGGGCCTTTGGCTGGAGCCTGCCGCTGAGCTGGCCGCTGTTGCCGGCCGCGGCCTTGCTGCCACTCGCCGTCGTCTGCGGAGTGCTGGCCGGCCTCTACCCGGCCTGGCGGATCGGCCGACGGCCGCCCGCGCGGGAACTGAGAGGCGACTGAGATGGCCAGGGACTTCGCACTCCTCATTGCCGCCGCGCTGGCGCTCATCGCATGGCTTGCCTGGCAGGTCCAGCGCGACGATGCCTCGTCCGATGCGATGCAGGCCGGCGAATTGCTGGCCAGCGCGCCCGCGGAATTTCGGCGCGTGACCGGCCCGCGGGCATTCGAATTTCCCGCCGACCACGCCGCCCACCCAGGCTTTCGCAACGAGTGGTGGTATTTCACCGGCAATCTCGAAACACCCGAGGGCAAGCTACTCGGCTTCCAGTTCACCCTGTTTCGATTCGAGCTCGAGCCCGGTCCACGGCCGCAGTCGGCCTGGGCAAGCGATACCGTCTGGATGGCCCATCTGGCGCTGAGCGACATCCAATCGCGGACCTTCCATCAGGCCCAACGCTTCGCGCGCGGCGCACTCGGCCTGGCCGGCGCCGACACACATCGGTGGTGGTTGCGGGACTGGACGGTCGAACGCGTCGGCGACCGCTTCGAGTTGAGCGCATCGACCCCCGATTTCGACCTCGACCTGACGCTGGTGCCACAAAAGCCGATTGTGCTGCAGGGCGATGCCGGCTACAGCCGCAAGGGGCCCGAACCCGGTAATGCCTCGTACTATTATTCGATCACCCGTCTGGGCGTCGAGGGCGCGGTCCGGGTTGATCAGCGGGAGTGGCCGGTCAGCGGCCTGGCCTGGCTGGATCGCGAGTGGGGCTCGAGCCAGCTCGCCGCTGACCTGGCCGGCTGGGACTGGTTTTCCCTGCAGCTCGATGACGGGCGTGACCTGATGGTCTACCGGCTGCGCACCCAGGACGGCGAAGCCTCGCGCTTTTCCGCCGGCAAGCTCGTCGATCCCGACGGCAACGCGCGCACGCTCGGCCCCGAGGAGTTCACGGCGACACCCCAACGCCAATGGCGGGATCCCCAGGGCCACCGCTGGCCGGTCGCCTGGACGGTTGAGGTGCCTTCGGAGGACTTGAAGCTGGAAGTCGAGGCCCGCTTCGACGAGCAGCGCTGGACCGGCGCGGTCGACTACTGGGAAGGCGCGGTCAGCGTGCGCGATGCCGGCACGGGGGAATCAGTGGGGCGGGGCTATCTCGAACTGAGCGGCTATGCTGAGTGAATAAAGAATAAAACCTTTGAAACGCAAAGACGCAAAGCAGCAAAGAACGCGAAGAGAAGAGAAATTAATATTCAAAAGAGCTGTAGGGCCATAGAACTATTGCATCGGCGCTCCAGCAAATAGAAATCCCTTCAGTATCTTTGCGTCTTTGCTGCTTCGCTGCTTTGCGACATAAAGGTTTTTCTGGTCAACCTTCCACCGATCGGTCGACGAACACCTGCCCGTCGCGCATGACGAAGCGGACATCGTTGAGAACGGACACATCCTCGAGCGGGTTACCGTCCACGGCGATCAGGTCGGCGGCATAGCCGGATTGTAGCCGGCCCAGGACCTCTTCCTGCCCGAGTAGTTCGGCAGCATTGATGGTTGCTGTGCGCAGGGCATCGGCCGGGCTCATGCCGACCTCGACCATATAGCCGAATTCGGCTGCATTGCTGCCGTGCGGGCATACGCCACAGTCGGTGCCGAAGGCGATGCGCACGCCGGCGGCGTGGGCGCGTTCGAAGGTCTGCTGAATCACCGGCCCGATCCGCCGGGCCTTGTCCGCCACCACCGGCGGATAGTAGCCCTCCTCCTCGGCCTTTTCGGCGACGAACTTGCCGGCCGAAATGGTGGGTACGTACCAGGTGCCGCGCTCGATCATCATGGTCATGATCTCGTCGGTCATGTAGGTGCCGTGCTCGATCGAGTGAATGCCGGCAGCTACCGCGCGCTTCATGCCCTCGCTGCCGTGGGTGTGGGCGGCGACGTGCATGCCGTAGTCGGCGGCCGTCTCGATCACGGCGGTCAGTTCCTCATCGGTGAACTGGGCGTTGTCGCCGCTGCGGGCAACGCTCAGCACGCCGCCGGTGGCGGTGATCTTGATCAGGTCGGCACCGTCCTTGTAACGCTGGCGAACCGCCTGACGGGCCTCGGCCACGCCATTGAGTACGCCCTCGCGCGGGCCCGGGTCACCGGCCAGATCCTGGCGCCAGGCGTTGGTCGGATCGGCATGCCCGCCGGTGGTTGCCAGGGACTTGGCGGCGGTGAAGATGCGCGGCCCGGGGACGCGCCCGTCTTCGATCGCGTCGCGCAAGGCGACCGAGGCATTAAAGGAATCGCCCAGGTCACGCACGGTGGTAAACCCGGCCTCGAGTGTACGGCGCGCGTATTGTGCACCGCGCAGGGCAACATCGGCCTCGTCGAGGGTAAAGCGCTCGATATAGGCCGAAGGGCTGGACTCGGAGGTGATGTGCGTATGCATGTCCATCAGCCCCGGCAGACAGGTCAGCGAGGACAGATCCACCCGCTCGACGTCTTCGGCCCACTCCGGGTGTCCCGACTGCAACTCGGAAACCTTGCCGTCGACAATCACTACGGTATGCGCCCCAAGGCGCTCACCCGCATCGACATCAATCACCGACCCGCAGCGCACCCAGGTTTCCCCGAAAGCTGCACCGGCACAAGCCATCAACCCGACAAAAACCAACAATCGATTCATGTATTACTCCTCGCAACCCATAGTCAACTAAAACCTTAACAATCCTTACTCAGGGAGCCTCTGAAAACGTAGCGAGCGGGTGGCTGACGGTGGCCGCCGGAGCGCAGGAACCGCAGCGCAGGCGAAGTATCCGGTGCGGTTTGCGCGGAGCGCAAGGAGCACTGGATCGGAGCCGTCGCGCGTGTATATGTGAATACATGAGGATTCCGAGCACCGCCGGACGCCGTCAGGCACACGCGCAGTAGTTTTCAGAGGCTCCCTAAACGAGCCACCCGGCGATCAGCATCAAACTCATCACCACCAGCCACAACACCAGCATCCGCCAGGCCAGCTGATGGCCGCGCCGCAGCCCATCAGCGCGATCTGTCTCGGTGTCGATCAACGCTGTGGCCACGGCATCCAGGATTCCCGGCGCAAAGAACCACCAGGGCCGCTCGGCATGGTAGCGCTTCCAGGCCTGCACGACCCGGTCGAGGTCAGTGACCAGACCGGTCGCCAGGGTCATCAGTACCAGCACCGGCCACTCCAGCACCCAGCGCAGGCGCGCGAGCCAGTCGAGTTCGGCCGCCTTGAGATCATCGATCTGCATGGCCTTCTGACACAGCCGGTAGAGCAGCGCGCCGGGGATTCCGAGGAAAGTAAACCAGAACAGGATGGCGAACCAGCGCGAGCGAGCACCGTGCAGTACCGCGGCGGCCGCCTCGCTCGCGCCGGCATCCGATTCCAGACCGAGGGAGGCGGCCGCCTCCCGGCTATCGGCGTGACCCGGCTCGTCGAGCATGCGCTGGATGTCGCGATCAAGATCGCGTGGCCCCAGGGTATAAATGAAAACGACCAGGGCCAGCAGGGCCCAGCCCGCCAGGCCGAGCAGGGCTGTCATCAGCCAGGCCGCCAGCGCCGAGGCAATCACCACGGTCAGGATCAGCACCGCCAGCACCAATCCCGGCTGTTCCGGAAACCGCTGGCGCGTCTCATGGACTGGCCAGAGCAGCCAGTCGAAATTGCGCCAGCGGCCGACAGCCGTGAAGTAGTGACTGAGTACCAGCCCGGCGAGAACGATCAGAACAGTCATGGACGAGTGATACCACGAATCGGCAACCCGATGCCAGCCCGTGCCAGCCAGCGGCCTCTAATGAACGCAGGAGGCTTCGGAAAACGTAGTGAGCGGGCGGCTGACGGTGGCCGCCGGAGCGCAGGAACCGCAGTGTATGTGCGAATACATGAGGATTGCGAGCACCCGCCGGACGCCGTCAGCCGCTCGCTCACTGCGTTTTCCGGAGCCTCCTAGGCGACGCCGAAAGAGGAGCCACAACCGCAGGTCGTCGCGGCGTTGGGGTTGCGAATGACGAAGCGCGCGCCCTGCAGCGACTCGCTGTAATCGACCTCGGCGCCTTCCAGGTACTGAAAGCTCAGGGGATCGACCACCAGCGTGACCTCTTCGCGATCGACGGTGATGTCGCCATCCTCGACCTGCTCGTCGAAGGTGAAGCCGTACTGGAAACCCGAGCAGCCACCCCCGGTAATATAGACACGCAGCTTGAGCGCGGGATTGCCTTCCTCGAGGATGAGTTCGCGCACCTTGGAGGCAGCAGCAGGGGTGAAGATCATGGGTTCGGCATCGGTCATTGAAACGCTCCAGTCGCGGTCGAAAGCTTGGACACCGACAAAATGGTGATTGCTCCCATATCCTTCAATCATGCCCAAAAAGAAAGCGGCCTGTCGACCGCTTCAATAGGTAATGCCCCAAACCGGATGGATCAGCACACGTTATATTTGGATTTCATGATGTTGTATTTTCATGAATTTTTTATAATGTGCGCGTTGTTTATACCGTGCCCACCCCGGCTGCGTCAAGCCGCCGGCGCCAGGTCGGCGGCACGCGTTCACGCACCCCCACTCGACCGGAGAATCCGCCATGCGCTGGCTTGAAGCCTTTCACGTCGTCTTTGTCGTCACCTGGTTCGCCGGTCTGTTCTACCTGCCGCGACTATTCGTCTATGCCGCGGAAAACCCCGGCGGGCAGCGCTTTGAGCTGTTGATGGTGATGCAGAAGAGGCTGCTCGGCATCACCCACATCGGCGGGGCGCTGGCGATCGGTTTCGGGCTGGCCACCCTGGCCGGCGAACCCTGGCACCTGTCCGGCGGCGGCTGGATGCACGCCAAGCTGGCCCTGGTCGCCGGCCTGGTCGCCTATCACCTCTGGTGCTGGCGTCTGGTGCGGACCTTCGCCCGCGGCGAAAACCGCCACGGCTCGAAATGGTACCGGTTCTTCAATGAGGTGCCGGCGCTGTTCCTGATCGCGATCGTGGTGCTGGTGATCGTCAAACCCTTCTGAAAGACACGTTGGCTGGTTTGCTGGTTAGCTGGTTGGCTGGTTCGGCAACCGATCGGGTTGCGGGGCGGCTTCGCCGCGCTTGACCACGGGCACCCTGTCGACTTATCGGCTGATTCCAAGGCCAACGCGGCGCAGCCGCACTCCAAGGCCAGGCAGCTGCCGAACCAACCAACCAGCAAACGAGCCAACCAGCCAACAGGCCCTACTGGCGCAACCGCTATCAGGAGTCGCCAGCCCCCAGCATGTCTCTTGCCATGTAAAGCGCCGCAATCGTCCTGCCCTCACTACAGTCCTCGCGGCGGATGAGCGAGACCAGGTCGTTGAGCGGCCACTTGATTACCTCGATTTCCTCGGGCTCGTCGCCGGGCAGGCGTGAGGGATAGAGATCGCGGGCGAGAATCACGTGCGTTCGATGCGTCATGTAGCCGGGCGCCAGGGTCAGGTAGCCCAGTTCGGTCAGCGAATGCGCGGCATAGCCGCATTCTTCCTGCAGTTCGCGATTGGCGCCCTCGATGTGGGTCTCGCCCGGTTCGAGTCGCCCCTTGGGCAGGCCGAGTTCGTAGCGGTGCACACCGCAGGCGTATTCGCGGATCAGCAGCGCATGATCGTCGTCGGGCATGGCCACGACGATCACCGCGCCGACACCGCGACTGATCAGGCGCTCGTAGGTGCGCCGCTCGCCGTTGGCAAATTCGAGGTCGACTTGCTCGACCTTGAACAGGTCGGCGGGACGGCGTTCACGCCGGTCGTGGATGACGGGCAGGTCACGGGAAGTCTCGCGTTCACTCATGACGGGAGGATAGCAACTGACCGTGCAATTGGGGACAGGCTGCCAGCACCGAGGTGGTCTCCAGGCCGGGCTCATCGCCGGCCAGGTCGGTGAAGATGCCGCCGGCTTCGCGCACGATCACCGCAACCGCCGCGATGTCGAGGATATTGACATCGCTTTCGATCACCACATCCTGACCGCCATCGGCCAGGCGGTGGTAGGAATAGAAATCGCCGTAACCGCGCGAACGTGCCGCCCGCGACACGATCTCGCCGACCCAGCTCCAGCCGGCGCCGCGCGAGAGCGAGCGCAGGTTGCCGAAGCAGACGTCGGCCTGCTCGAGACGATCGACCGCCCGGGTCCGAACCGGTTGTCCGTTGATGAACGCCCCGCCCCCGCGCACCGCCCAGGCGGTTTCATTGAATGGCGGGGCCGACGAAACGCCGAGAACGAGTTCGCCGTCGATCATCAACGCGATCTGGGTCGACCAGAACGGCAGCTTGCGAATGAAGCTGCGGGTGCCGTCGATGGGATCGATCAGCCAGAGACAGTCGCCGTCGCCGTCCCGGCCGAATTCCTCGCCGAACAGGGCGTGATCGGGAAAGTGCTCGCGGATCACTTGCCGGATGGCCTGCTCGGCCTCCCGGTCGGCGACGGTGACCGGGCTTTCGTCGGCCTTGAGGTCGACCGCGATGTCGCCCCCGAAGTAGCGCATGGCCACGCGTTCGGCTGCTTCGGCCGCCTGTCGGGCAACGCTCAGCGCATGGTCCAGATCGATCATGCCATCGTTCCTTGTCCTTGTTGTTCGACATTTCTCGCCACCGAGCGGGCGCGAGAAACCTACCATCCCAGGGCACCGCTGAGCTGCACCCGCACCTGGCCATCGGGTTGCGGCTCGCCCAGCCAGGCAATCTGGCGCGCCAGTTCCGGGCGATCGGAGCGCGCACGCAACCACAGGTCCACGGTATAGCGATCGACCTCGAGGTCAATCCGGCCGCGCACCTGGATGGCACCCTCACGGGTCGATTCGACGCGCGCCTCCTGTCCCGATTCCCCGCTGCTGAGGGTAACGGTAATCTCGCCCAGCGACTCGTGCACGGTGCCCTCGAGCCGGGCGTTTTGCCAGACCAGCTGCCCATCGATTTGCGGCGCTCGATCCTCGGCAATCAGGGCCCGTTCGATATCGAGCATCACCTCGCCGCGCGGGCGGGCGTTGGCCAGCCAGAGCCGGACGTCGAGTCGATCCATGCTGATGGTGCCGCGCACGTCCACCAACTCCGTGCCGCCGGCGCCCGCTCGCCAGAATCCGGACAGGTCCGTGCCGACACCATCGGCCTGCCAGCGCCAGCTGCGGCCACCCTGCCAGGACCAGTCCAGATCGACCGGCACGAAGCCGGGCTGCCGCCAGGTAGCGTTGCCTTGCCAGAGCGTGCCGCGCACATCGTGCAGATCCTCACCAGCCTCGAGCCGCGGCATCACGACACTCGCCGGCAGGGTCACGATCACGATGACGGGAATTGCCAGCAGCGCCAGCCACAGAATCTTTCGCATCAACTCGCCCCGGAATCATTCACCAGGGTCACACGCACGTTGACGCGGCCTTCGGCCTCGGCGCGATCGACCTGGAGCTGGTCGACCTGGACCGGCCGGGTGCGGGCGAACTGTTCGAGCCAGCTCATGACCGTGACGAAATCGGCGCCTTCGAGCCAGACGCGGACCTGGCCGTCTCCAGATGGCTCGATACGCGCCACGCTGCCGGCCAGGCCGGCAGCCCGGGCGGTCTCATCGGTTACGCCGAGCAGGGAGCGTCCGTCCAGATCGCGATCGGGCCCGCTGTTGCGTCGAAGCTGCTCGGCCAGCGGTGCCACGGCCTCGAGCCAGCCAAGCAGGGCCTGCTGTTCGGCAATGCGCTCGCGTTCCTGTGCGCGCGCCTCGGCCAGCGGCTCCCAGATCCAGACGTAGACCAGCGCTGCCAGGGCCACGCCGAGCGCCAGGAGAATCAGCCGCCGCTGGCGCGGCTCGATCTGCTGCCAATAGGCCTTCATGCGCCACCCCGCTCGGCCACCCGGATGCGACCGGTGGCGCCTTCGTCATCGAGACTGGCCGACTGCACCTCGGCCGAAAGTTGCAGAGCCCGGAGTCGTTGTTCGAGCTCATCGAGCGCCGCGACGTCCGGAGCGCGCAATCCGAGTTCGAGCACGCCATTGCGATAGTCGATGCGATCAACCAGCAGATCCGGCTGCCCATCGATCACCGGTGCGACGCGATGCATCAGGTCGAGCAGGCCGGCGGCCTGACCGAAGCGCAAGCGTGCCAGCTCGCGTTCGGCCTGGGCTTGCGGTCGCACGATGCGGCCAACATCGGGAAAGGCCTCACGGAACTGCGCTTCGATGGCGGTCTCGAGGGAATCGGCGCGGGCCGCCAGCTGCCAGCGCTCCACGCCCGCGGTCATGATGCTGCCGACGACCAGGACAGCGGCCAGCACCGCCACCCAGCGCCAGCGGGTATGCGCCGCGGCGGCCGAACGCGGCGCCCAGGGACCGGATAACAGGTTGACCGGAACGCTGCGTGCGCGCTCGGCCAAGACTTGCAGCAGGGGCCGTCCGGCGGCGCCGTCGGCCGGATCGGAATCGGCAACCCAGTCGGGCATGTCACCGCCGTACCAGATCCATTCGGCTTCAGGCTGCGCCACCGACGCGATCATGTCGGCGGCCAACTCGCGATCGAAGCCGGCGAAGGACCACTCGCCCCAGCGCACCAGGATCCTGCCTTCATGCTCGGCCAGGCCGATCTGCCCGGGCTGCCAGGGCAGGCACAGCGCATCCGGCACCAGGCGCTCGGGCGCGAGATCGCCCAGGCGCGCCATGATTTCATCCATGGTCGCGTTGCCCACGCTCACGCAGTAAAGCCGGCCTTCGGCGTCACGTGGACCGGGCACGACATGTTCGTCCTCGGCGCTGCCGGCGAGGTGTTCCTCGGCCGCCCAGCGCAGGGCCTGGCGCAGGCGCTGACCACGCAGCGGCGGCAGGTCGAGCGTCAGCCCGAGGCACCGGGACGCGTCGACGAGGACCAGCGCCGGCCGGTCGGCAGGCCAGCCCGGAGCATCCTTCGAGGCCTGGCCGCGGTCGACAACGGCTCCGGAACGATCCAGCGCCAGCCACGGCCAGTCACGGCCGCAGGCGTGAATCACCAGGCTGTCGGAGCGCGCTCGCGCCATGTTCAGGGCACTCCCTGGCTGAGATAACGCCGGCCATCATAACCCGCCCCCGCGGCGTTGATCAGGCGGAAGTAGTCGCGTTCAACGCCGTCGAGCACCACCCGCGCCTGGGCCATGTACCAGCGACTGCGAATCACGATCCGGATCTGTTCGTCGGGCCGGATCACGCCCGCCACGAGCGGGTGTTCGCGAAACCGCACCGGGTCGGAGAACGGGCCGTCGGCGATCACCCGGCCGGCCTCTTCCACGCCCAGCTCCTCGATCACCGCCGCCAGCACTTCGGGCCGCGCCGTGTTGACGTTGACGCGCAGCTCGGATTCGGGCAAGGCCGCTACCAGCGGCTCGAGCTGTCGCCAGGCCGCCTCGTCCACGCTTCGGAGCCAGCGCAGCTCACTGGTATTGGCCAGGGGCACGCCGGCCGTGCGATAGGGCGGATCAAGGCGGCCGTAGTAATCGCTGGCGGCGCTGCCCGGCCGCGGCATGACCGCGCCGTCGAGCCAGTCGGCGAGTTCGTCGGCGATCACCGGCCGCAGACCGAGCAGCTCGAGCAGGCGGGCGAATGCGGCCCGTGCCTCGGTCGCCACGGCCCGGTCGGGATGGCCCAGGGCATTGAGGTTGAAGCGCCCGCCCTGGTCGACCACGCGACCCTGGACCATGCCGCCGGGCACCTCGAAAGGCACCGTCCAACTGTTGTCGAGAACGCCGGGATCAGCCCCCTCGGCGACGGCCTGACGCAACTTGTTCCCGGCCAGAAGTTCCATGCCGCGGGCGTACTGCCAGGCGCGTTCCGAGGCCAGCAGGGCCTCACCGCGGGCCAGCGAGCGCTGGCCGCGTTCGAGCATGGCCGTGGCGATTACCGCCGCCAGCGCAGCCGTTACCAGTGCGATCAAAAGCGCACTGCCGCGCTGTCGGCCTGGCTGTCGACGCCCCCCCCTCATTGCAACACCACCACGCGCCGGATGCGTCCGAACCGCCGGCTTTCCAGGACCGTCTCGATGGCCGTCGGCAAGCGGGCACTGGCCGCCTCTTCCAGCGGCCAGCCGGAATGCCAACTGCCCGTGCCGTCGCGAAAGCGGAATCGAAGGGCGGTGACATCGGCCAGCACGGTCTCGGTCACCGACCGGCTGCCGGGCGCGCGGTCGGTCACCGGCCAGTGGATGCGCTGCAGGTCGCTGCCGGACAGTCGCCAGCCGAAGCGCTGCAGCGTCGATCGGTCCAGCCCGGCCGGATTGGCCCAGCCTGCGCGTGTGCCGGCGAGTACGCGCTCGTCACCGACCAGTGCGGGCTCCAGACGGCCACCCGGGGCCAGGGCCGGGCGGGCAGCCAGCTGACGCAGATCGTTGTCGAGCCGGGCCACGGCGACCTGCACCGCGGCAAATTCATCGCTGCGATCGCGATGCGTTTCGGCCGCCCGGGCCAGGGCATCGAGGGCGACATAGGCGCTGGCCGCCAGGATGCCGAAGACGACCACGGCGACCAGCACCTCGACCAGGGTATAGCCACCGGCCCCTCGCATTCGGCCCGTCATGGCGCGATGAAACCGGTATGTAGCGTCACCGGCTCTGAACGCGCTTGGTCTGAATGCACGGCCACATCGACACGCAACAGTTCCTCACCCGGTGCCGGCTGGATCAGCATGTCCCAGTACCAGGTCCGGCCGCCCATTTCGCTTGTGCCCTGGCGGCGCCCGGTCGCCACCCCGCTTTCCAGCCGCAGTTCGGCCAGCGCATTGTCGGCAACCCACAGCGCCAGGCTGCGCTCTTCCATTTCGGCCTGGCCGTCGAGCACCTGGCTGCCGGCACGCCCCAGCGCGGCCACCGCCACGGCCACCACCACCAGGGCGACCAGCACTTCCAGCAGCGTGAAACCGCGGCGCGACTTCACCGCCCACGCTCCAGCGCCAGGCGTCCGCTCGCTTCACCGATCAGCGCCAGTGACTGCCCCTGCAGGCGAAAATCGAGGGAGAAGGGGCTCAGCTCGCCGAGTGGATGGCAGACGATCTGGGGCGCTTGCGGCGAGTCGCCCAGGGGCACGCGATGGCCATCGAGCACCAGCTCGAGCTGCGGCTCGCCGATCCAGCTTCGCGGCCGGTCCAGGCCCTCGTCAGGCAGCGGTACCCAGCCCTCGCCGGACGACTGCCAGAAGTCGTAGCCGGCTTCATCGAGGCGAATGCCGCGCGGGCGCGACTGGAACATCGACTGTTCGCACTGGTGCTCGATCAGCGCAGCCAGACGCTGCACCTGGGTATCGGGATCGGACGGCGCACGCCAGTTGCCCAGGCGCAGCACGACCAGGGCGGCAACGATGGCGGCAATCGCCACCACCACCAACACCTCGATCAACGTGAAGCCGGTGGATACCTCAGTCTTGCCAGTTGCCGATCTCAGCATTTATGCCCTCGCCGCCGGAGGTGCCGTTGGCCCCGAACGACCACACGTCGATCTCGCCGTGCACGCCGGGGTTGAGATACTGGTAGTCGTTGCCCCAGGGGTCTTTCATCAGGCGCTCGATATAGCCGCCCTGCTTCCAGTTGGGCGCTTCCGGCTGACCGGCGGGCTCGCGCACCAGTGCCTCCAGCCCCTGCTCGGTGGACGGGTAGGTATAGTTGTCGAGCTTGTACATGTTGAGTGCCGTCACCAGGGCCTGGATGTCCTGCTTGGCCTTGGTCACTCGTGCCCGGTCGGGTTCGTCCATGACGCGCGGCACCACGACCGCGGCCAGAATGCCGATAATGACGACCACAACCAGAATCTCGATCAGTGAAAAACCACCGTGAGCGCGCTTGTTCATTCGATTAACCGTTCCATGTCGATGCGTTATAGCCCGTCGCGGCTCATGATACGCGCAATCGATCCGGCAGCAAGCAACGGGCGGCCCTGATGCGCACGGTTCGCGCCTGGACCCAACAAGCGCTGGCGGTCGGCCGGTCGATCGAACTCGAAGCCGGTCCGGCCCGGCACCTGGTGCGCGTGTTACGCCTGAAGGCCGGCTACGGCGTCGTGCTGTTCAACGGCGACGGCAAGGAGTATCCCGCAACGATCGAGGAAACCGGCCCGGGCGATCGCTGCCGACTCCAGGTCGAACAGGCGCGGGAGGCGGACACCGAATCGCCACTGTCGATCACCCTGGTGCAGGCCATCGCCCGGGGCGACCGCATGGACTGGTGCATCCAGAAGGCCTGCGAACTGGGCGTGACCGCGATCCAGCCGGTCTTCACCGAACGCACCGAAGTGCGCCTGGACGAAAAGCGCGCCGACAAGCGGCTGCGCCATTGGCAACAGGTGGCCGTGGCCGCCTGCGAACAGTGCGGCCGGGTGCGCGTGCCGGAGATCAAGACGCCGCTGTCCCTGACCGATCTATCCGTCTCCGAGGGCCTGTCACTGTTTCTGGATCCGCAGGCCGAACGAAGATTGTCACAACTGAAACATCCCTCGGCGACACCCGTGCGGATCGTGATCGGCCCCGAAGGCGGGCTGAGCGAGGCCGAGACACGGTGGCTGGCAAGACAGGGCTTTATCGCCCTGCGCCTGGGCCCGCGGATCCTGCGCAGCGAAACCGCCGGCCCGGCCGTAATCGCCGCGCTCCAGGCCCGCTTCGGAGACTGGCAATGAATGTGACCGGCGACAACGGCGACTGGCTGCAGGTGCGCGTGAGCGTGGACGAAGCCCGGGTCGACGAGGCCGAAACCGCGCTGCTGGAAGCAGGCGCCCACGCCGTGACCCTGCTCGATGCCGCCGATGTGCCGGTGCACGAACCCCTGCCCGGCAGCACACCGATCTGGCCGCAGACCATCGTCGAAGGGCTGTTCGAGGCCGATGCCGATCGATCGACTGTTGCCGGCGTACTGGCCGACGCCGGCCTGGACCAAACGGCGGCCAGCCTGCAATTCGTCGAACTGGCCGGGCGCGACTGGGAGCGCGCCTGGATGGATCAATTCAAGCCGATGCGTTTCGGCCGCAACCTCTGGATCTGCCCCTCGCATCTCGAGCCCGACCCGGACTGGCCGCTGGTGATCCGGCTCGATCCCGGACTGGCCTTCGGCTCGGGCACCCATCCGACCACCGCGCTGTGCCTGGAATGGATCGACTCGCTCGAACTGGATGGCCGCGACGCGCTCGATTTCGGCTGCGGCTCCGGCGTGCTGGCGATTGCCTGTGCGCTCAAGGGCGCCACTCGCCTGGTCGCCGTCGATCACGATGCCCAGGCCCTGCTCGCCACCGAGGACAACGCCGTGCGTAACCGGCTCGACGGCCGAATCGAGACCCTGCTGCCCGAGGCCTTCCAGCAGCAGGATGCGAATCAGCGCCGTTTCGACCTGGTGCTGGCCAATATCCTGGCCGCGCCCCTGGTCGAACTGGCGCCGCAGCTGATCCAATGCCTGCGTCCGGGCGCCGAACTGGTGCTCTCCGGCATCCTGCCCGAACAGGCCGAGGGCGTCATCGCCGCCTACCAGCGCCTCGGCCAACCGCTGGACATGAGCGAACAAGACGGCTGGGTGCGGCTGGTTTTCCGATGCGAAGCCTCGGCAACATGATGGGCGTGCTGCGTTGGCTTCACTGCCAGATCACCGACCTGTTCACGGCCTTCGTGCTGCCACTGTTCGGCGCGCTGCTGCCGGCTCGCCTGACCAAGTCGCTGTTCTGGCGACTGGCGGCCTGGCCGGGGCTGTTTCCCGGACGCTACCCGTCGGCCCGCCGCAGTGCCCGGCATTTTTACGGCCGGGCCGGCGAACTGCCCCAGACCTGGGCCTGGACCACGCTGATGGAAGCCGCCGAGACCTGGCGACTGAAACTGGGCCTGTCGCCGCGGCTCGACGTCGAGGGCAACTGGCCGGACCGTCCCGGCTTCGTGGCGGCCAGCCTGCACTACGGCATCGGCACGGGCGTGCTCTGGCACCTGCGCGAGGCCGGTTTGTCGCCGCGTTTCGTCTTCCGGCCAGTGGCGCGCGGCGACCTGCCGGGCCGGCCGATCCTGCTGGCCTGGTATCGACTGCGCACACGCCTGATCGAGCGCCTGTGCCCGGCCGGGGCCATCACCACCGGCGGTGCCCGGCAAGAGATTGCCCGCACCCTCGAGCAGGGCGACGCCACGCCGGTGATCCTGTTCGACGCCCCTGATCTCGAGGGACGCTGGCAGCTCGAAATCGGGCGGGCACAGCTGGGGCTGCGCGCGGGCGGGACCCGACTGATCGAGCAGTCCGGCGCGCGAACCATATTCTTCCACGTGCGGGTCGATCGACAAAGCGGACGCAGCCGCCTGGCCATCGAAGCCCTGCCCGGCAACGACGGACTCGGTACGCAATTGGCCGCGCGCATGCAGGCCGTCATCGAGGCTGATCCCGGCCAGTGGCTGCTGTGGCACGGCATCGAAGGGCTCTACCCGCCGCGCGCTGCCGAAGCGGATCAGCCGCCGGCACCGCCCGGAGGTGATAGCATGCCGCGTCATTCCGACCCGCTGGACTGACACAGGGCCAGGGCCATGTCTGAGCACCCGTATTCCGAACCGGTTCGCAGCGCTCTGGCCGAAGAATGCCTGGCGGCGACCCTGCTTGCCCACTGCCGCTGGATGGACGAGGCGACCGCGCCGACGGCCATCGATACCGACATCCATCCCGACTGCCAGATGCTCGGGCATTCGCTGCGCGCCCACGGCGATGTCAACCGGGCCGTCAGCCAGTACTTCAGCGTGGCCATGCAGCAATACCAGGTGGTGCGCCAGCTGATCGAACGCCTGTTCGATGCGCCGACAGAGATCGACTTCCTGGACTTCGCCTGTGGCTTCGGCCGCCTGCTGCGCTTTCTGGTCCACAGCCTGCCGCGTGAGCACCTGTACGCTTCCGAGATTCAGGCCGACGCCCTGGCCTGGGTGGGCGAGCGCTACGGCGTCCACACCCTGCCTTCCGGACCTGACCCGGCCGACTTCGCGCCCGGCCGGCACTTCGACATGATCTGGGTCGCCTCGCTGTTCTCGCACCTGCCCGACGCGCTGTTCCGAAGCTGGCTCGAGCGCCTGGCCAAATCGCTCTCGCCCGGCGGCGTGCTGTGTTTCAGCGTGCACGACGAAGCGCTGCTGCCGCCCGATATGGCAGTCGGCGACAACGGGATGCTCTACATCGCCGGCAGCGAGAACGACGGGCTCGACCCGGCCATCTACGGCACCACCTTCGTGACGGCCGACTACGTAAAGTCGGTCATTACCGAGACAATCGGTGAGCACGCACGGGTGCGTCGCCTGCGCCGCCTGCTCGCCCACGAACAGGACGTCTACGTCGTCACCGGAGTTCACGGACCGGACCTGTCGCCGCTGGCGGAATTCAGGTGCGGCACCCGCGGCTGGCTCGACGAGCTCGAAGTCGATCAGGCCGCCGGCACGCTCTGGCTCAAGGGCTGGGCCGGTTCGCTTGACGAGATCGGCCTGGCCCACGTCGAAGTCCGCCTCAACGACCGGGTTATCCAACAGGAGGCAAGCGAGCCGACGCCGCGCGTGGCCGAGGTGCTTGGCCGGCCCGAACTGGCCCGCAGCGGCTTTTCCCTCAGCCTGCCCTTGCCTCCCGGGACCGATCCCTGGCTGGCGCTGTCGGCCGTGGCCGAGGACGGCGAACGCGCGCTGATTTATGCCGGGCGCATCAGCACGGCATGACCTTCGATTCGCTTACCTTCGCGCTGTTTATCGTCGCCCTTTGGGGCCTCGTGGCCTTGAGCCGCGGCTGGCGTATTCGCAAGTTCGAACTGCTGGCGGCCAGCTACCTCTTCTACGCCGCCTGGAATCCGGTCTTCATCTGGCTGCTGGTGGTCTCGACCGTGGTCGACTGGCACGCCGCCAAACGCCTGCATGCCAGCACCCATCAGGGCCGGCGCCGGGCCTGGCTGCTGCTGTCGATCATGGTCAACCTCGGGTTGCTGGGCTGGTTCAAGTACGCCGATTTCCTGATTGCCAACTACAACGAGCTGCTCGACTGGCTGGGATTGGGTCTGCAGTTTCAGGCGCCCCTGCTCGACCTGGTGCTGCCGATCGGTATTTCCTTCTACACCTTTCAGACCCTGAGCTACACCTTCGACGTTTATCGCCGGCGCATCACGCCGGGCGAGGACTTTGCAGACTACGCGCTCTACGTCAGCTTCTTCCCGCAACTGGTGGCCGGGCCGATCGTGCGCTACGAGCAGTTCGCGCCGCAGTTGGCCGCGGCGCGGCCGATGACAGCGGCCAATCTCGAGATCGGAACGGCCCTGATGGTCGGCGGGCTGTTCCTCAAGACCGTGCTCGCCGACAGCCTGTTCGCACCGGTGGTCGACACCGGCTTTGCCACCGCCGGCACCACCGGCACGCTGGCCGCCTGGGCGGCGATTTTTTCCTTCAGCGGTCAGATCTACTGCGATTTCGCCGGCTACTCGCTGTGTGCCATCGGCGCGGCGCGGGTGTTCGGCTTCGTACTGCCCAAGAACTTCCATGCACCCTATGCTGCCGTCGGCTTTTCCGATTTCTGGCGGCGCTGGCACATTTCGCTGTCGACCTGGATTCGCGACTACCTCTATTTCGGCCTGGGGGGTAACCGCCACGGCCGCGCGCGCACGCTCGGCAACCTGGTCATCACCATGGGCCTGGGCGGGCTGTGGCACGGCGCGGCCTGGACCTTCGTGCTGTGGGGCCTGGCTCACGGCCTGTGGCTGGTGATCGAGCATGCGCTGCGACCGCTGGGTCAGAAAGCCGCCTGGCTGGGCGCGCGCTTCATGCAGCCGATCTGGATCGCCATCACCTTCCTGGTCGTCACACTCACCTGGGTGCCATTCCGGGCCGAGAACCTGAACCAGGCCGGCCGCTTTCTGGCCGACCTGTTCTCCGCCGGCGATGCAGGCCTGAGCGTCGCCGGCTGGCTGGCGCTGGGCAGCATGACCGTGCTGCTGGCCTGGCACGCGCTGATCCGCCGGCGCGAGATCGAGCAGGACTACGTCAGGCTGACCTGGCCGCTGCGCGGCGTTTTCGTCGGAGCGCTGCTGGCCGCCGTACTGCTCAGCCCCGGCGAAAACCGGGCCTTCATCTACTTCCAGTTCTGACCATGCCTTCGCCGCGCCGACCCATCGCCGTCATCGTCCTGGCCCTGCTGGTGGCCGCGGGCACGATTGCCGCCTGGGAAGGACTCTGGCGCGCAAGGGGCTACGAACCGTCGCTCTACGACGACCCCGACCTGTGGGCGGCCCATCGCGATCGCGTCAGCCACGTCGACCAGACCCGCAATTTTGCCGTCGCTGGCGCCTCGCGCATTCAGCTGGCTTTCTCGACCGGGGCTTTCGAGCGGGCCATGCCCGGCTGGGAGGCGACCTCACTGGCCATCAACGGCCACTACCCGGTTGCGGTGCTTGAGGACCTGGCCGCTGACGAGCACTTTGCAGGTGTGCTGCTGGTGGCGGTCGACGCGCGCGGACTGGCGCACTGGTTCCGTGACATGAGCGCGCCCTGGGTGCGGCACTACGAGCGTGACTTCGGTCCGCAGCGCCGCGTGGAACGAGAACTGCTGAGCGCCCTGCAGCGGCGGCTGGTGAGCGCCGGCAGCGAGTTCAACCTGATGCAACGCCTGGTCGGCTGGTTCGCCGGCCAGCCGCCACCGCGTCACTACACACGCTTGCTGGATGACCGCACGATCGCCGCGGATTACGAACAGGCCGACGTACCGGGCCTGCGGCGGCACTTCGTCGCTTCGCTGGCGGAGGATTATCGACAACACCCGCCACCCGATGCCGAGCGCTGGCTTGAGGATCTCGAACCCGTACGGCAGGCTGTGCAGGCCATTCAGTCGCGCGGCGGGCGGGTTGTCTTCCTGCGCATGCCCACGGCCGACGAACACTGGGCGCTCGATCGGGAAAACTATCCGCGCAAGCGCTACTGGGATCGATTGGGCGCAGCGACCGGCGCGATCACCATCCACTTCGATGATCACCCGACATTGACCGCACTGGAGCTGCCGGACACCTCCCACATCGACCAGGGCGACCGCGCGCGCTTTACCCGGGCGCTCGTCAAGATCCTGCGCGAGCAGGGCGCACTTCCCTGAACACGTACCATCTCCAGTGCCTATGCGGGAGCTCGCGGTCAGCCAGGCCGTGCTGCAATGATAGGTGCGCGGTCCCGGCTCATTGGCCGGGACGACGGAGTTAGTTGGTCTTACCGAACGCCTCGATCGCCTTCATGATCTCCGCACGCGCCTCATCCGGCCCGTGCCAGCCCAGCACCTCGACCCACTTGCCCATTTCCAGATCCTTGTAGTGGCTGAAGAAGTGGCGGATGTTGCGGCGAGAGAAGGTGGCCAGGTCGTCGATCGACTGAATGTCCTCGTGCAACGGCGAAACCTTCTCGATCGGCAAAGCGGCGATCTTGACGTCGCGACCGGCCTCGTCGGACATCTCGAGAAAGCCGATCGGCCGGCAGCGGATGATCGAGCCCGGCATCAGCGGCACGCGAATGAGCACCATTACATCAAGCGGATCGCCATCCTCGGCCAGGGTATTGGGCACGAAACCGTAATTGCAGGGGTAGCGCATGGCCGTGGCCAGCAAGCGGTTGACGTGGATGGCTCCGGTGGCCTTGTCGACCTCGTACTTGACCGGCGGGCCGTCGAGGGGAATTTCGATGACGGCGTTGAAGTCGTCGGGCGGATTGACGCCCGGGGCAATGTCGTTGACGTTCATGCTGCGCCCCGCAGATCGAAGAGTCTGCGGGAATTATAGTGCCCGGGCCGGGATCAGCGAGTCAGACGGCGACGACGGACCATGGAACGACGCACTCGTCCGGCGGGGTCCGTGCGCCGACCTTCGCCTTTGGCGCCATCTTCGGATGAGGCTGAGCGATCGGCCTCCGCCTCGTCGGGCTCCGACGCCGCCTTCGGCTCAGGTTCCGGTTCCGGTTCCGGTTCCGGTTCCGGTTCGGGTTCGGGTTCGGGTTCGGGTTCGGGCTCGGGCTCGGGCTCTGGTTCCGGTTCTGGTTCCGGTTCTGGTTCTGGTTCTGGTTCTGGTTCCGGCTCGGGTTCCGGTTCTGGCTCCGGCTCGGGCTCGGGCTCGGGCTCCGGCGGCGCATGCAATAGCGAGCGGCCCGCGACTTCGAAATCGACCACGCCCGATACTCCCCGGACCTTCTCCAGCGCCTCCATCAGTGCTGTGGGGTCTTCAATCTCCGTTTCGCTTTCCGCCATCAACAACAGCTCTTGTCCCTCGTCGCCATCGACGAAACGATGGGACTGAAACTGCAGCCCGGCACGCGCCACCGCCGATATAGCGGCGGCAAGCATGCCCGACTTGCGGGTCAGCGAAAGCGTTACGACAACTTCGGTCATATCGGACGGGCCCCTCTGTTTGGCTAGTCGGCGACTGGCTGCTGGCAACCCCGGCTAGTCCCCGCATTTTTCAATGCGAAAGCCGGAAAAGGCCGCAGAGTATAGCAAGAAACGGCTTTTTTACTTACAATTACCCGGTTTTGCGGACTCGAGCACTTTAATCGGGTCCCGGTCACTGCCGATTTTTTCGCCATAACCTGCCTGTTTTTTTCGGGAGACAAGATGAACCAACTGATGATCCCCCCGGTGCTCGGGGTCGTGGGCCTTATCGTGGCCTTCATTCTCTATCGCGTGGTCATGAGCTACCCCGCCATGGAAGGCAAGCCCAGTCAGATCGCCGTGCTGATCCAGCAAGGCGCCTCGGCCTTCATGCGCCGCGAGCTGATCCTGATCGGCCTGTCGGTTGCCGTGATCTTCGTGGCCCTTTCGGTATCGGGTCTCGGAATCCAGACCGCGGTGTCCTTCCTGGTGGGCGCTATTTGCTCGGCCCTGGCCGGCTTTTTCGGCATGTTTGCCGCCACCCGTGCCAATGTGCGCACCACCACCGCCGCCCATGAGCACGGCGCCGCCAAGGCGCTCAGTGTGGCCTTCTACGGCGGCTCGGTCATGGGCATGCTGGTTGCCTCGCTGGGCCTGCTCGGCCTGGGCGCCCTCTACCTCGTCTTCGGCGCCGATCCCGAAACTGCCCATCGCATTCACGGCTTCGGCATGGGTGCCAGCGTTGTCGCCCTGTTCTATCGCGTCGGCGGCGGTATTTTCACCAAGTCGGCCGACGTCGGCGCCGACCTGGTCGGCAAGGTCGAGGCAGGCATTCCCGAAGATGACCCCCGCAACCCGGGCGTGATCGCCGACAACGTCGGTGACAACGTGGGTGACGTGGCCGGCATGGGCTCGGACATCTTTGAATCCTACTGCGGCTCGATGATCGCCACCGTGGCACTGGCAACCGTGATGGTGCAGCAGGCCGGCGGCGGCTACGTCGACGGCCTGGGCGAGGGCTCGGCCATCATGGGCCTGCCCCTGCTGCTGGCATCACTTGGCCTGGTCTGCTCGATCGGCGCCATCCTGCTGGTCCGCGCCTCCTCGGGCAAGAGCCCGGAAGTGGCGCTGCGCACCGGCACCATCTCGGCGGCTGTCGGCTTCATCGTACTGGCCTTCTTCCTGATTCGGTACCTTGGCATCGAAACCGGCGTCTGGTTCGCCGCCCTGATCGGGGCTGCCGGGGGCATCGTCATCGGCCTGTCAACCGAATACTTCACCGCCGGCAAGCCGGTGCGTGAAATTGCCCGCGCAGGCGAAACCGGCGCAGCCACGGTCATCATCGCCGGGTTGTCGACCGGCATGCGTTCGGTGGTCATTCCGGTGCTGTCGATCTGCGTGATGATTTTCGTTGCCAACCAGAGCGCCGATCTTTACGGTGTGGGTATTGCTGCCGTGGCCATGCTGGCCACCGTCGGCATGACCATGGCGATCGACGCCTACGGTCCCATCGCCGACAATGCCGGTGGCATCGCCGAAATGGCCGGCCTGGGTGAAGATACGCGCAAGATCACCGACTCGCTCGACGAGCTCGGCAACACCACGGCCGCCATCGGCAAGGGCTTCGCCATCGGAGCTGCCGCCATGGCCGCGCTGACCATCATCACGGCCTACATCGCCGAGGTCAGCCACCGCCTGCCGGGTTTCTCCCTGGAGATTTCCGATCCGAACGTGCTCATTGGCATGTTCATCGGCGGTATCTTTCCCTTCCTGGTCGCGGCCATCACCATGACCGCCGTGGGCGACGCCGCCTTTGAAATGATCCAGGAAATCCGCCGCCAGTTCCGCGAGATTCCGGGCCTGCTCGAAGGCAAGGCCGAACCGGACGCCCCGCGCTGCGTCGACATCGCCACCACCTCGGCCATCAAGCGCATGTTGCTGCCGGCTGCCCTGGCGGTGCTGGGTCCGGTCGTGATCGGATTCGGCCTGGGTGCCGAAGCACTCGGCGGCATGCTCGGCGGTGCGCTGCTCGGCTGCGTACTTTTGGCCCTGACCATGGCCAATGCCGGCGGCGCCTGGGACAACGCCAAGAAATACGTCGAAAAGGGCCACCATGGCGGCAAGGGCTCCGACACCCACAAGGCCAATGTCGTGGGTGACACCGTGGGCGATCCGCTCAAGGACACCTCGGGCCCATCGATGAACATCCTGATCAACGTCATGGCGATTGTCAGCCTGGTGATTGCACCGCTGCTGGCGCGCTGATCAGATCTCGTTCAAGAGAACCCATTGAAGCGCGGCCCCTGGCCGCGCTTTTTTTGTAACCGCAGATTACGCAGATTTACACAGATTAAATTGGGTCGAATTCCATTTTCTGCCCTGTTTCACCCGCCTTGGAATGCGTTCAATCAGGTTGCTGAAAAATCTGCGTCAATCTGCGTAATCTGCGGTTTCAGGCAACAGTGACCCAGTCCGGGAGAGCGTTCCAGACGGCTTTGAGTTCCCGCATGTGCTGGCGATACGCCGGACAGAGTTCAGCGACGCGTTGCCAGAACGCGGGCGAGTGGTTGGGATGCTCGAGGTGAACGAGTTCGTGGATGAGGACGTAGCGGCAGGCTTCGGGGGAGCAGAACAGCAGCCTGGCGTTGAGCGAGAGATTGCCGGTCGACGAACAGCTGCCCCAACGTGAGCGTTGATTACGGAAACTGACCCGGCCGTGGTCCATGCCGTGCATTTCGGCCAACTCATCCACCCAGGGGGTCAGCGCGCGGCGAGCCCGCCGCTTGAGCCAGTCCTGCAGGCGCAGGACGGTCGCCTGATTCGATTCGTTCGCTGGCAGATGCACGGACCGACCGGGTCGTTCGGAATCGCAATGGCGAACTTCTTCTTCCCCTTCGCCGTAGACCACGCACCAGTGTTCTCCCAGTGCTGGAAGCTCGATACGCATCGGGCGTAGGCCGAACATGGCCGGATCGCGCCCCGCCCTCTGCCGGGCCAATCGCTCCCGCACACGGGCAATCCAGCCTTCCTGCGTCGCCACGAAGCGATCAACCTCGCCACGCCGTACACCTCTGGGCGCCGTGACGACCAGCGCACCGTCGCGCTCGACGCGCAGCTTGACGCGTCGGGCCCGGGGATGGTGGCGAAGGCGGTAAGTCATGGCTGGTTGGCTGGTTGGCTGGTTGGCACAACATAGTACTGCGCTACCATACGCCGCCGGGCCGGAAGTGGCGATCGCAGATCACCGCAAGCCTGAACCGGCAAACAAGCGAACGAGCAAACCAGCCAACGAAATGATTAATCTTTCTGGAATCACCCTCCGCCACGGCCCCGAGCCCCTGCTCGAGGACGCTTCGGCCACGATCTATCCCGGTCACAAGGTCGGGCTGGTCGGGGCCAACGGCAGCGGAAAATCCAGCCTGTTCAGCCTGCTCCTGGGCGAGCTGTCGGTCGATCAGGGCGACGCGTCGGTTCCGGATGACTGGACCATTGGGTTCATGGCCCAGGAGATCGCCGATCTCGAGCGGCCAGCCATCGAGTACGTGATGGACGGTGACCAGCGCCTGCGAGATGCCGAAGCCGCGCTGGTCAGCGCCGAGAGCGGCAGCGACGGCCACGCCATTGCCGAGGCGCACGCCCGGCTGGACGATGCCGACAGTTACACGGCCCGCGCACGCGCCGGCTCCCTGCTCAATGGACTGGGCTTTTCGGCCGACGCGCACGAGAATCCGGTCGGCAGTTTCTCGGGGGGCTGGCGCATACGCCTGAGCCTGGCGCGGGCGCTGATGACCCCCTCGGACCTGCTCCTGCTCGACGAGCCAACCAATCACCTCGATATGGAAACCGTGGACTGGCTGGAGGGTTGGCTCAGGCGTTACGACGGCACGTTGGTGGTGATTTCGCACGACCGCGATTTTCTCGACAACGTGATCGAAGAAATCATCCACATCGAACAGCGGCAGCTCAACACCTACCGCGGTGGCTACAGCGACTTCGAGCGTCAGCGCGTCGAACAACTGGCCCAGCAGCAGGCGACCTTCGAGAAGCAGCAGCGCCAGATCGCGCATATGCAGCAGTTTGTCGACCGCTTCCGCGCCAAGGCGACCAAGGCGCGCCAGGCCCAGGCCCGGCTCAAGGCGATCGAACGCATGGAGCAGGTCGCCCCCGCACACGCCGATTCGCCCTTTGACTTCGTCTTTCCTGAACCGCGACGCGCATCCAATCCGCTGGTTCATCTCGAGAACGTACGGCTCGGTTACGGTCAGACGGTTGTGCTCGACGCCATTTCGACCAGCCTGGCGCCGGGTGATCGCATCGGTCTGCTCGGGCTCAACGGTGCCGGGAAATCGACCTTCGTTCGTGCCCTGGCCGGTGAGCTCGAACCCCTGGCCGGCCGCATCACGCTGACCCGCAACCTCAAAATCGGCTACTTCGCCCAGCACCAGCTCGAACAACTCGACCCCGAGGCCAGCCCGGTCACGCATCTGCAACGCATCGCTCCCGACGAGCGCGAGCAGAGCCTGCGCGATTTTCTCGGTGGCTTCGACTTTCGCGGCGATATGGCCACGGACCGGGTGGCACCGTTCTCGGGTGGGGAAAAGGCGCGCCTGGTGCTGGCCCTGCTGGTCTGGCAGGCGCCCAACCTGCTGCTGCTCGACGAACCGACCAACCACCTCGACCTCGAGATGCGTCACGCCCTGACCATGGCCCTGCAGGGCTTCGAAGGGGCCGTGGTGACGGTGTCCCACGACCGCCACCTGCTGCGCAATACGGTCGACGACTACTGGCTGGTGGCCGACGGCGGTGTGCGACCCTTCAAGGGCGATCTCGACGACTACCGCCGCTGGCTGCAGGAGCGCGGGAGCGCCGCTGGGGAGAGCGCCTCACCCGCCGCTTCCGAGGCTGCCAGGCCGCATTCGGCCGATGCCCGCAAGGCCAGGCGCCGCGACCAGGCCGAGCGCCGGGCCCGCATCAAACCGCTGCAGAACCGCGTCGACAAGCTCGACCGCCAGCTCGAACAGTCCAATCGCGCGCTGGCCGATCTCGAAACCGAACTGGCCGACCCGGCGCTATACGAAGACGACCAGTCCGAGCGCCTGCAACAATTGCTCGCCCGCCAGACCGAACTGCGGGAATCGCTGGATGAAATCGAGCAGGCGTGGATGGAGGCCGCCGAAGCGCTCGAAGCAGAACAAGGCTGACCGGCTTGTCGCTCCGGGCCGTTTCATTTATGTTGAACCGTCGTTCCTGAGGGCCCCCGACACGTGACCACGCTGCTTGCAATCGGCGACATGCATCTTGGACGGCCGCCGTCAGCGATCCCGGAGGATCTCGACCGGCGGCGCGACGCGCTCGGCCCGGAAGCGGCCTGGACGCGCTGCGTGGAACTTGCCCTGAACCGTAACGTGGACGCCGTGCTGCTCGCCGGTGACCTGGTCGATCAGGGTCGCGACTTCTTCGTCGGCTACGGCCAACTCAAGGCCGGCATCGAGCAGCTGGTGGCTGCCGACATACCCGTACTGGCCGTCGCCGGCAACCACGACACGCTTATCCTGCCGCGGCTGGCCGACGAAATCGACGGCCTCGAACTGCTCGGCGCCGGCGGCGAATGGCAGACACGCCGCCTCGGCAACCTGGACATTGTCGGCTGGTCGTTTCCGCGCGAGCAGGTCCGCCAGAGCCCACTGTCGAAGCTCCAAATCCAGCGCGGCAAGTACCCGGTCATCGGCTTGCTGCACTGCGATCTCGATCAGGCCGACAGCCCTTACGCTCCGGTCAGCACGAGCGAACTCGAGGCCACACCGGTCAACGCCTGGCTACTCGGCCACATTCATCGCCCCGACCGGCTCGACGGCGATCGGCCGATCGGCTATCTCGGCTCGGTCACCGCCCTGCGCGCTTCAGAAACCGGGCCGCGCGGGCCCTGGCTGTTGCAGGTCGGGAAACAGAAGATCACCGCCGAGCACCAACCCCTCGCACCGATGCGCTATGAAGCCATCGAAATCGACTGCACCGAACTCGACGATGCCGCCGGGCTCGGCGAACGCATTCTGGCCGGCACGCGCGATCGCATCCAGGGCCTGGCCGAGCACGATGAACCGCCGCTGGCGGTCGGCTTTCGCATCACGCTCACGGGACAAAGCGGCCGGGCCAGCGAGATCACGGCGGCCGCCGGCGAACTGGCCGCCGACGGCCGGTCGTGGAACGAGGCCGGCATCGCCTGCTTTATCCAGAAGATCGAGTCGGCGCTGCTGCCGCAGCTGGATCTCAAGCGCCTGGCCCGCCAGTCCGACCCGCGCGGCCTGCTCGCGCGACGGCTGCTGGCGCTCGAGGCGCCCGACAGCGAAGAGTACGATCGCCTGGTCCAGCGCGGCCGTGAAGCCATGAGCCCATTGATCGGTTCGCGCGAATTCCGGGATCTGGACCAGTCACTCGACGACGACACCGTCGCCGCCTGGCTGAAGCGCGCCAGCCGCCTGGCCCTGATTCGCCTGACCGATCAGCACGAGGACGCACGGTGAAGCTCGAGCGCATCGACATTCGCTCGCTGGCCGGGCTCGAAGGCCCGGTCTCGATCCGCTTTGCGCCCGATGCCGTCAATTTCATCACCGGCCCCAATGCCTCGGGCAAGTCCAGCATCGTACGAGCCGTCCGCGCCCTGCTTTACCCGGAACTCACACCGGGGTTCTGCCACATCCGGGCCCACTGGCGACTGGGCGAGCGAACACTGGAATGCGAACGCCATGGCGAACAGGTCACCTGGCTGGAAGGCAGCGAACCGGCACCGCCGCCGCCCCTGCCCGCCGCAGAGAGCATCGGTGCCTACCTGGTCAGCTCCGAGGACCTGGCCCGCCTGGGCGACACCGAGGAACACATCGCCGGCCAGGTCCGGACCCTGCTGGCCGGCGGCTACGACCTCGACGCGGTCCGGGCCGAAGCCCCGCTGGTCCGGCCACCCCGACCACAGAAGCGCTCGCGTGAACTCGCCGACCTGGCCCGCGCGATCGACGAGAAGCAAGCCGAGTACGACAGTCTCAAGGATGAACTTGACCGGCTCGACGCGCTGCAAGCCGAGTTTGCGGCCACCGGCGATGCGGCCACCCGCCTGCGCGCCTGCGAGGACGCACTGGCACTGGCCGACGCAATCGCTGCGCGAACGGCGCTGGAAAACACACTGATCGAGGAGTTTCCCGGCGGCATGGACCGCCTGCGCGGGGACGAACTCACCCGTCTCGACCAGATCGACGAGCAGCTTGCCCAGCGCCGCAAGGACATCGACCTGACCCGCCAGGCGCTGGAACAAGCCGAACAACGACTGACTGCCAGCGGCGGCGTCGACCCGCAACAGCTCGAAGCCGTGCAGGCCGAACTGGCCGACCGGCGCGATGCCCTGGCCGACATCGAGCGCCGTATCGACCAGCATGCCAGTGCCCTGGAACAGGCGCTGGCCGAACGCGAAAGCGCCGCTGCCCGGCTGGGCGGGCAGCACAAGGAAGAACCACCCGGTGCCTTGACGCCCGACGACGTCCAGCACATCGAGCGCCAAGTCGACAAGGTCCTCGACCAGCGCGAGAAACTGCGCGCCATCAGCGCCGAACTGGCGCGCCTGCACGTACCCGGCAGCGCCTCCCCGGACACCGCCCAGTCGCTGCTCCAGGCACGCGACGCGCTGGTCGACTGGCTCGAACACGCACGCCTGAGCGGCCTCGAGGGCGTGCTCTGGGGCGGACTCACCCTGACGGCTGTTTTGGCCGGCTGGCGAATGCTCGGACCGCGCGAGATCGAGCCCTTCGGTGAACTGGTGCTGCTGATCGCCCTGGCAGTCGGCATTCCGGCCGCATTGCTGGTGCGCTTCGTGCTGCGCTATCGCTACCTGGCCGCGGCCCGCTCGCGCTTTCTGGCCAGCGAGGTCGAAGCGCCGCTGAGCTGGGCCGAGAGCGAGGTCGAATCACGGCTCGAGCGACTCGAACAGGAACTGGCCGCGGCCACCAGCCGCGAGGTGCAGCACAATCGCGCCATCGAGTTGCGCGACCGACTCAACCTCGAGCGTGACAACCTGGAGCAGTCGCGCACCCGCCTGGAGGAGGCAGCCGGCAAGCACGGCCTGAGCGCCGAACCGCGCATGGACGCCGGGTTCCTGCTCTGGGCGCGCTACCTGCACGACTGGCAACGCGCTGACGAAGAAGTCCGAAAACAGAAAAAGTCGCTCGAGCAGGCCCGCTCGGCCCACGCCAGTGCCCGCGGCCAGGCCACCAAACTCCTTGAGCGGCATGGATTCGAAGCCCTGGACGACGTCTCCAGCCGCAAGCTCGCCACCGTGCTGCACCAACTGACGCCGCGCATGCGCACCAACGCCGAGCTGCACAACGAAATCCAGGCGCACCGCCACCGGCTCGGCGAACTCGAAGCCGACATCAAGATGCTCGATGAGCGCCACGGACAGGTATTCGAACAGGCCGGTCTGAAACCCGGCGCCCATGACACCCTGGTGCAGCGCATCGAGCAATTCGAGGAGTGGCGCCAGCTCGAGCAACAACGTCGCGATCGCTCACTCGAAGTCGCCCGTCTCGAGCAACGACTGGAAGGCGACGTGGCACTGTTGAAGCAGGCCCGTGAACAAAAACGCGATGCGCTCGAGCAGCAGCGCGAGCAACTGGCCGAACAGGCCGCGCGCCGCGACGAACTCAACCGCCACATCGCCACCATCCATACCCGGCATGAGGACCTCGTCAAGCGGCGCGAACTGCAGGCTTTGACCGGGCGCTACGAGAACTGCCGGCAGCAACTGGAAGAAGACTTCGAGGCCCAGCTATTGGCCATTGCCGGCGAAGTCATGGTCGAGGACGTTCGCAGTGCCCACCAGGCCGACAACGAGCCGGCCACGCTGCGCCGCGCCGGCCAGTGGTTCGAACGCTTCACTCGGCATCGCTACCGTCTGCGCTTCGGCGGCGAGTTCTTCGAGGCCTACGACACGCGCGCCGAGCGGGCGCTGGCGCTGACCAAGCTCTCGACCGCGACCCGGGCACAGCTGCTGCTGGCACTCAGGCTGGCCTGGATCGAGCAGGCCGAGCGCAACCGCGAACCGCTGCCGGTGTTCATGGACGAGGTATTGACCACCTCCGATCCAGACCGCTACCAGCTGGTGGTGCAGTCGGTCCAGGAAATCGTTGCTGGCGGACGACAGATGTTCTACCTCACCGCCCAAAGCGACGAGGCAACCGCCTGGGCTGCCTGGGCCGGCGACGGGCCACAGCCGCATACCGTCGATATGGCCGAGGTCCGGCGCGGCCAGGTGGAGCCCCTCAAGCTGGCCATGCCGGCGGGCGAGAGCCGCCGTCGCGAGGTGCCCGAGCCGGCCGACAAGGACCCGGAAACCTGGGCCCGGGAAGCCGGCATCAGCGCCATCAATCCCTGGCTGGGCACCGGTATGGTCAGCGTCTTCCACCTGCTCCACGACCGGCTCGAACTCGCCGCAAGACTGATGCGGGTCGAACTCGGCCGAGTCGGCGAGCTGAGCGGCTACATCGACAGCGAAGAAGACGATTCGATCATCGACGAAAACGAACGCGACCTGCTCAAACGACGTTGCAATGCTGCAGCCCTGATCCTCGATGACTGGCGAGCCCGTCATCACCGTCCGGTCGACGCCGGAACCCTGAGTGCCTTCGGCCAGATCACCGATACGTTCATGCCGCGGGTACTCGACCTGGTTGACGAGGTCGGCGGGCATCCCGTCCGGCTCATCGAGGGCCTGCATGCCGGCCAGGTCAGCCGCTTCCGCAATGACACCACCGAAGCGCTCGAGCAATGGCTGGTCGACAACCGTTACCTCGCCCTGCATCCCGACCACCCCGCCATCACCGCCGCCGAAATCGCCAGCCGCACTGGCCTGGCAGCAGAAGAAGCCGCCGACCTGCGCGAGTGGGTGGTCAGCGCCATCGATGATCCGCTCTCGAACCACCAGAGCTGACGAATGAGGACCGGGTCAGGCCGGCACCTGTTCTCGCTCCCGCGACTTGTCCTCCCGTGAAATCGTGCGATTTCGCGGGAGGATACCCTGCGATGCTCAAGCCGATCGGGGTCCACCTCAACTCGCTACGGGCCTTCGGCCCTCCGCTCAGACATCGGTGGCCCTTGTTCCGATCGGCTTTGCGCTTCTCGGCGGCGTCGAAGTCGCGAAAACAGGTGCCGGCCTGACCCTCACATGCCGTGACACACGCTCCACCAGATGCAAGGGCGCGCCGAAATCGGCGCTCGCGACTTCGACGCAGCCGAGGATCGCAGGCTCACGCGGATCAAGGACCGCCGATGTTTGAGCGGAGAGCCGAAGGCTCGTAGCGAGTTGAGGCGGGCCCCGCGTGAGGCGAGAACCGCAGGGAACCCGGCTGCTGAATCAGCCGATTCTGCAGCCGGGCAAGTCGTGGGAGTGAGCGGCGATTTCGGCGCGCCCGACCAGCCTATCCCTACAGATTTCTCCCATAGAACAACTCCTGCATCTCCTTGCGCAGGCGTTTCTCGATGCGAGTGCGCTGGCGTGTTTCGAGATCGTTGGCGTTGATGCCGAACAGGTAGTTGTCCAGTTCGAACTCCTTGAGCCGCATCTTGGTGTGGAACAGGTTTTCCTGGTAGACGTTGACGTCGATCATCTCGTAGGCCTTCTTGGTATCGCGGCTGAAGTAGTCCTGGATCGAGGTGATCTTGTGGTCAATGAAATGCTTGCGGCCGCGCACATCACGGGTGAAGCCCCGCACCCGATAGTCGACCGTGACGATGTCGGACTCAAAACTGTGAATCAGGTAGTTGAGTGCCTTCAGCGGCGAAATCACGCCACAGGTCGCCACGTCGATGTCGGCCCTGAAAGTGCAGATGCCGTCATGCGGATGACTTTCCGGATAGGTGTGAACCGTGATGTGGCTCTTGTCGAGGTGCCCGACCACCGACTCCGGCAGCGGCCCGGGCGCGGCCAAACCGGCTTCGCCGGCATTTTCGACCGGCTCCTCCGCAATCAGCATGGTCACACTCGCGCCCTGCGGCTCGTAGTCCTGGCGCGCGATGTTGAGGATGTCGGCACCGATGATGTGCGAGACGTCCGTCAGGATCTGCGTCAGCCGCTCGGCGTTGTAGGCTTCGTCGATATAGGCGATGTAGTCCTTGCGCTCGCCGCTGGAAGTGGCAAAGCACAGATCGTAGATGTTGAAGCTCAGTGCCTTGGTCAGGTTGTTGAAACCGTGGAGCTTGATGCGGCGTGAAACCATGCGGAAATTCCGTAATCGGCGCGGGCCAAACGCGCGATTATCGACGATCTGACCCGCTCGTTTCCACCCCGCAGGAGACGTCCGCCCGGGCACTCACTCACACGGAGTTTGACGTTCATCACGGACCACGGCAGAATTGATGATCATTAGCGGTGCCACACGGTGCCCAAGGGGCCGTCATCAAACACACAATCGAGCAGATGATGAAAGAATTCCAGTTCTACCCGATCGATCGGGAGGCGATGGATCGTTTCCTGAGTATTTGTCAGCGCCAGCATTTCCCGGCCAAGTCCACCGTGACGCGGCCCGGCGACCCTGGACAGAGCCTGTATTACATCATCGAGGGCTCGGTTTCGGTGTCGACCGAGGGAGACGACGGTCGCGAACTGATCCTGAGTTATCTCAACCCCGGCGACTTCATCGGTGAGATGGGCCTGTTCATGAAGCCCTCGCCGCGCGAATCACTGGTGCGCACCCGCACCAAGTGCGAAGTGGCAGAAGTCTCCTACGAGCGCCTGCGCGACGCGCTGGACAAGGAATTGAAGGAGCATGCCGTCGACATTCTCACGGCGATCGGCTCGAAATTGGCCCAGCGACTGCTCCACACCCGGCGCAAGGTTTACCACCTGGCCTTCCTCGACACCCAGGGTCGAATCGCCAAGACACTGATCGACCTGTGCAGCGAGCCGGATGCCATTTCGCACCCGGAAGGCACGCAGATCAAGGTCACGCGTCAGGAATTGAGTCGCATCGTCGGCTGCTCGCGCGAGATGGCCGGTCGGGTGATGAAAAGCCTCGAGGAAGAGGGCATGATCCGCGCCTCGGGCAAGACCGTCGTCGTTCTCGGCACTTTCAAGGGCGCACCGGGCTGACCGGCGCCGCCCGCGGCGTCACAGCAACCAGAGCGCGAGACCGGCGGCAGCGGCCAGCACGATTGCCACTGCCAGCCAGGGCATCCAGCGAGGGTGACCGGAGCTACCAGCCGTATCAGCCTCGTCGGGATTGTGAAAGCGGAATTCCACGCGACCGAAGCGGAGGCGATCGCCATCGCTCAGCGCCGCACTCGAGACTTTCTGCTCATTGACAAAAGTCCCGTTGGTCGACAGCAGGTTGACCACGCGCCAGCCGCCGGCGTCGCGGCTCAGACGGGCGTGTTCGGACGAAACACTGGCGTCGTCGATTCGCAGGTTACAGCTTTCGGCCCGGCCGATGACCATGCGCGCCGAAGTGAGGGCGAAGCTCTGGCCGCTGACACCCTCGCTCAGACCCGACAGCTCGGCCCGTGAGGTTGTGGACTCCGCCTCGGATGCTTCCCCGATCAGCTGGCTGACTTCCTCGCGACTGAAAACCTGGGTGCCCTGCGGCCCCTGGTCCCGACGTGCTCTGCGTTCATTGTCACTGGTCATGATCGTTATCTCCCGTTAGCGGCGCCGAAATGGCCATTTCCATCGCGCAGCCGGCGTCGGACCCTCCATTGGTGCAGCGACCACGACGACCGACACGTTGTCGTGCGCGCCTGCGGCCAGCGCGCCTTCGAGCAGGGCGTCGACCACCCGCACTGAATCGACATCTTCGGCCGCATTGAGAATTCGTTCAATCTCCGCGTCGCCGAGCTCCCCCGACAGGCCGTCGGAGCATAGCAGGATCAGATCGCCGGCCTGCCAGCGTCCCGTGACGACATCGACCCGCGGATCCTCGTTTCCGGCCAGGCCCAGACAATCGGTCAATACATGGCGTTGCGGGTGACGCGTGGCTTCATCCGGCGAGAGCGCGCCGGACGCGACCAGAGCCCCTGCCACGTTGTGATCCCGGGTCAACAGCTCGAGCCGACCCGTTGACGGAGAAAACCGGTAAGCACGGCTGTCGCCGACCCAGCAGACTTCGAACTCCGGCGCCCGCTCGGCCAGGGCGACGATGGTCGTTCCCATGTCGTTGTACTCGGGGCGGTTGTGCTGTTCGCCTCGGATGGCGTAGTGCGCCGCCACCACAGCATCGGCCAGCGCCGCGCCGCCGGCTACCTGTTCACGGACGGTTTCGCGCGCAACCTCGCTGGCCCGGGCACCCCCGGCATGGCCACCCATACCATCGGCTACCAGCCAAAGGCCCAGTTCGTCGTCGGCGAGAATGGCATCCTGGTTTTCCCTCCGCACGCGGCCGATATCGCTGACCGATGCCGACCGCCTGCTCCCCGACGTTTCCGTCACACTGCTCATGATTGTCGTATCGCGTAGAATTTCCGGTGTCTGCGGCCCGCCTGTCACGGCGGCCTGACCGTGTTTTCGGCCAGAATAGCCGATTTTTACCTCCACAGCGAACCCACTCGAAACGACCACAACGTGAACCCGCAAATCCCGACGGCCGCAACGACACACTGGCGCATCCTCAAGTTCGGTGGCAGCTCCGTGGCACGCGCCGAAAATTGGCCGCACATCGTCGCGCGAGTGCGCGAATTCAGCCAACAGGGGCAACCCGTGGTAGTGGTCGTTTCGGCCCTGCGCGGCGTGACCGACCGGCTGCAGGCGCATATCGACGATGGTGCACAAGCCGACAACGCGGTGCTGCTGGCCGAACTGGGCCAGCGTCATCGGCGCCTACTCGAAGAATGCGGGCTGGACCCAAGCGCACTCGACGAAACGCTGGCAGCGCTCCAGACCTTCCTGGACGGCGAGTACGATTCAAGCAGCCCGGCCAAACAGGCCCAACTGCTGGCGTTTGGTGAACGACTGTCGAGCCGATTGAGCGTGGCTCGACTCGAGCTCGACGGCGTCGCTGCGCAATGGCTCGACAGCCGCGACCTTCTGGTCAGCTTCGAGACCGAGTCGCGCTCCCGACGCGCGCGCTACCTGTCGGCACGTTGCCGACCGCAATCCGATCCGGCAAAAGCGAAAAGCCTGGCCAAGAAGAGCCGGGTCTGGGTGATGCCCGGATTCATCGCCGCCAATCCCGGCGGCGAGACGGTGCTGCTCGGACGCGGCGGATCGGACACCTCGGCAACATCGCTGGCAGCGGTGCTCGGCGCCCATACCGTGGACATCTTTTCGGACGTACCCGGCCTGTTCTCGGCCGACCCGCGGCACGTGCCGGGTGCCCGCCTGCTCAGGCAGGTTGGCTTCCGCGAAGCCCAGGAACTGGCCGCCATGGGAGCCAAAGCCCTGCATCCGGCAGCGCTGATTCCGGCCCACGAACACGGCATCGAAATCAAGATGCACCAGACCGACCGGCCCGACATCGAGGGCACGCGGATTACACCGGCGGCGCGCGAGCATGGTGCCCAGGTCAAGGCCATCGTCCAGCGCAAGCCGATTACCCTGGTTTCGCTCGAAGATATCGGCATGTGGCAGCAGGTCGGCTTTCTGGCCGCGGTGTTCGAGGTGTTCCGGCGGCTCGACCTGTCGGTCGACCAGGTCTCCACATCGGAGTCGAACGTGACACTCACGCTCGATCCCGATGCCAACGTGGCCGATCGACCCGTGCTCGAGGAACTCGCCCGCGAGTTGGGCAAGCTGTGCAAGGTCGAGATCCTGAGCGATTGCGCGACCGTCAGCCTGGTCGGGCTGGGCATCCGCACGATCCTGCACCGGCTCGGCCCGGCGCTGGAAGTGTTCGAGCAACGCCGCATCTTCCAGGTCAGCCAGGCGGCTAACGACCTCAACCTCACCTTTGTCGTCGAATCGCGCCACGCCGACCGCCTGGTCCAGCAGCTGCACCAGCAAGTCATTCCCGGCGGCGTCGGCGGCGACTCGGTGTTCGGCCCGACCTGGGAGCAGTTGTTCCGCAACGACGCCGGCCCGGTCGCAACCAAACCGTGGTGGCAAACGCGCCGCGAGGAACTGATCAAACTGATGGACGGCCGCGAATGCGCCTACGTCTATGACCTGCCGAGCGTGCGCGCTGCCTGCGAGCGGCTGCTGTCACTCGGCGCGGTCGATCGCGTGCTCTATTCGATGAAAGCCAATCCGCATCCGGAAATCCTGCGCACCGCGGTCAATGCCGGACTGGGCATCGAGTGCGTCTCGCTCAACGAGGCGCGGCGCGCGCTCGATTCCGTCAACGGACTTGCGGCAGGGGACATGTTGTTCACGCCCAACTTTGCCGGTCGTGCCGAGTATCGCCAGGCCGTCGAGCTGGGCCTGCCGCTGACCATCGACAACCTTTACGTACTCGAGCACTGGGGCAGCGACCTGGCCGGCCAGTCGGTCTTCCTGCGCCTGGATCCGGGCTCCGGGCTGGGCCATCACAAGCTGGTGCGGACCGCCGGCAGCCATGCCAAGTTCGGCATCCCCTTAAGCGAACTCGATCGCGCCCTGACCCTGTGTCGCGCCCACGATATTCGAATCAGGGGGCTGCACGCCCATACCGGCTCGGGCATCATGCATGCCGACAACTGGCACCGCAGCCTGGAAACCCTGGGCGAGGCCGCCCGGCGTATCGACTCGGTCGAAATCATCAACCTCGGCGGTGGCCTGGGTGTGCCGGATCGAGCCGACGAACTGCCGCTGGACATCGCCGCCATGGACGGCGGCCTGGCACAACTGCGCAAGCAGCTGCCGAGCTCGGTGCGCATCTGGATCGAGCCCGGACGCTACGTCGTCTCACCCGCCGGCGTGCTGCTGGCCCGGGTAACCCAGACCAAGGGCAAGGGCGATGTGCGCTACATCGGCCTGGCCACCGGCATGAACTCCCTGATTCGCCCGGCGCTCTACGGCGCCTGGCACGAAATCGTCAACCTCTCGCGCCTGGACGAGGGCGGCAACCGCGTCTACAACGTGGTCGGCCCGATCTGCGAAAGCGGCGACATCCTCGGCCTCGATCGACTGCTGCCCGACTCGCGCGAAGGCGACATCATGCTGATCGCCAACACGGGCGCCTACGGCGCGGCGATGGCCTCGCACTACAACCTGCGGGCGCCCGCGCCGGAACTGACTCTGGACTGAGCGCCCTCGGCGGGCGCCGGCTCCGCCAGACGTGCCACCGGCCGGAACAGTCGCCGGTAGCGGGCCGGCGTCAGGCCGGTCCGGCGCTTGAACAGCCGCCTGAAAAAGGATTCATCCTCGTAACCGACGCGGGCACAAATCTCGTCGACCGGCTCGCCGGTCGACTCGAGCAGCTGCTTGGCTTCCTCGACCCGCAGATTCTGCACATAGTCTTTCAGCGTCACGCCGGTGGCCCGCTTGAAACGCCGCTTGAGCGTTCGCTCCGCCAGCCCCGAGTATTCGGTGACCCCGGCAATCACCGCCTCGTCGGCAAAGTGGTCGGCCAGCCATCCCTCGCAGCGCCGGATGGCTGCATCGGCATGCAGAGTGTCGCGGACCAGCGGCTCGAAGGGGAGCTGACCCTCGCCGTGCCACTTGAGCAGATAGACCTTGGCGATGCGCAAGGCCTCCCCGGGGCTGATGTGCCGGGCGATGATGTGCAGCGCCAGATCATGCCAGGAGGTGGAGCCGCCGGCGGTGACGATGCGGCCCTCGGCATCGGCGACGACCAGATTGGGTTCGGGCCGGAAGTCGATTTGTGGGTATTCGCGCTCGAACAGCGCCCGGTAGCCCCAGTGAGAGGTGGCGGCGCAACCGTCGAGCAGCCCGCTTTCGGCCAGCATGATCGCGCCGGAGCAGGCTGAGTAGATCTCGGAACCGGCAGCGTAGGCAGCCTTGAGCCAGGTCATCAACTCCGGGTACCGGCCGTGAAAGGATTCCTCGGGACCCAGCCAGAGTTCCGGGAGGATGACGACAGGCGCAGCCGGTCCCTGCAGAATCGTTTTCTCCGGCACGACCGGCACCCCGTGCCCGCATCGAAACATCCCCGGGGCCGGTGCCACGATTTGCACACCCAGGCGCCTTTCAGCGGGCGATTCATGCGTCAGTGTCTGCCACAGTTCGCCGGCTGCCGACAGCACGTCGACCATGCCGTACAAGGCCGAACCGGCCGTTTCCGGTACCGCCACGATGTCGACCGCGACGAGCTTTCGGTCCGAATCATTCATTTTTTCGCCCCGCCTGGCACGAATGCCCCGATTTTGGCCCTTTTGCTGCTTAATTGCCAAATCGCCGTTGCTTAATCTGATCCTGCGCCCGAATGCTTCGGGCAATGACACAAACCACAGCAAGAGGATCGATACCATGCAACAGACACAGACGATGAACGGCCTGAACCTGGAACAGATGACCCAGACAGTACAGGCATTGAGCGACGACCCCGGCCTGGCCCAGTTTGAGTTCCGTGCCCGCAACACCTGGATCAGTGGCGGAGAGAACCGCTCTAAGATCAAGGACTTCTACGGTGCCGGCCAGGAAGACAGCTCGCGTGCCCAGGGCTGGGAATTCACCAACGGCGAACCGCCGGTGCTGCTCGGCGACAACGAGGGCGCCAACCCGGTCGAGTTCCTGCTGCACGCCCTGGCCGGTTGCGTGACCACCACCACGGTGCTGCACGCCGCCGCCCGTGGCATCACCATCCACCGGCTGTCGACCGAGCTGGAAGGCAGTATCGACTTGCAGGGCCTGCTCGGGCTCGACGAGGATGTTTCGGCCGGCTATGAGAACATCACCATCCGGATGGACATCGAGGCCGACTGCAGTGACGAGGAGCTCGATGACCTGCTGGCGTTTGCCCAGGGCCACTCGCCGGTCTGCAACACCGTGTGCCGGCCGGTTCCGGTGACGATCGAGCGGGTCGGCGCCGACGCACGTGCCGTGGCCTGAACCGGCTCGGCGCCAGGCGCGATCCCGAACTTCGGGATCGCGCACTTCAGGTCTCGAACCCGTCAAGCCAAGCAATTACCCGTTTCCGCAGTCGCCTGCGCGCGCCGGGGTCCTCAACGCTCTCGGCGGGCTCGGCCGGACGGTCAGGGAATTCCCGGACGACACGGTCGCGGGCTGAATCGGAGCCCCCGGCACGCCGGTTCAGTTCGTGACGACAACGGTCAGCGGCAGTCGCTCGAGCAGTCGACGGCCGCCGGGTGAGCCCAGCCAGCCGTCTCCGCGACGTACCACCAGTTCCACCACTCGCTCCTCGGCCAGGGCACGCAGCAGATCGCCGGTGCCAAGCGCCGGCAGGGCCCGCGAACGCCACCTCGGAACCGCATCCCCGAAGGCATCGGCCAGTCGCTCCGTGCCGTGAGCGCCGGCCGAGGGGGCCAGCAACACCACCAATTCTCGGCCGGCCATTCGGGCCCGTTCCACCGACAGGCCGATCATGGTGCGTCCGGAATCGACACTCTCGACCAGCACCGCGATCCGACCACGCTCGCTCGCCGGCGCGGCCGAACAGATGTACACCGTGCCGCCCGCCTCGCGCGCCAGCGTCAAGGACGCCCGGCCGAGCTTGCGCCCCAACCGTGCCGACCAGCCAACACGCCCGAGCACCAGGAAATCACCGGGCTCCGACAGGGCGAGCACTTCGTCCACCAGGCGTCCGTGCAAGACGACCAGCTCCCAAGCCAGATTCCGCGCATCGGCGACCTGCTCGATGGCCCGGCGGATGGTCGCAGGAGCGCGTTGCCGACGGCGGGTCAACTGCGCCTCGTAGAGCGGCCGGATCGACCCGGACACGGCGCCGATCTCACGGGCAAAGGAATATGCGGCGCTTCGAACGCGGTCCGGCTCTTCCACTGAAACGGCGAGCAGTGGCACGTCATGACGCCGCGCGAGATCGGCCCCGGCCTCTAGTGCATGCAGGGCGTCCGGGGACGCATCGACGAGAACGACGACCCTGGTCGGCGCCAGTTCATCGAGTGGGCTGTTCTCAGGCTTCTGCTCCATCGCCTTCCTGGCCCTTGTCGCGCTCTTCCCTGAACTTCCGGGCGATGCGCGCGAACTCCCGCAATCGGTCGGCAACGCGCCGGTTGAAACTGCCGTCGGGGTAATGGCCTTCGGCGTCGAGTTCGCCGGCGGTCATGCCGGTCAGCAGGTCGAGAGCATCGTTGACGGTCTCGGCCGGGTAGATCCGGAATCTGTCTTCGGACACCGCCTCGCGGACCGCCGGCTTGACCATCAGGTGCTCGACGTTGGCGGCCGGCACGATGACACCGTGCCCGTCGAGTTCTCCGGCCTGTCTGCATACGTCGAAGAATCCCTCGACCTTCTCGCTGATGCCGCCCACGGCCTGCACCTGTCCGTGCTGGTTGACCGATCCGGTCACGGCCAGGGACTGCCTGAGGGGCACGCCGGAAATGGCCGACAGCAGCGCGCAGGTCTCGGCGAGCGAGGCGGAATCACCCTCGATGCCACCGTAGGACTGCTCGAAGACCACGCTGCCCGACAGTGACAATTCATTGTCGGGCGCGTAGCGGCTGGCGATGAAACGCGACAGGATAAGCACGCCCTTGCTGTGAATGGGGCCGCCCAGTTTGACCTCCCGCTCGATGTCGACGACCTGGCCCCGACCCGGGCGTGCCGTGGCTGTGATCCGGGAGGGGCGCCCGAAACGAAAGTCGCCGAGCTGGATCACCGAAAGCCCGTTGAGCTGGGCCACGGCTTCGCCACTGGTGGAGACCATGACCGTGCCCCGGTCGATCTGCTCGAGGCTGGCCTGGCGCAGGCGGCCGGCTCGCTCATTGCGCTCGTCGATCGCGCGCTGCACGTGCTCGCGAGTGATCACCTCGGAATTCGCCTCTCCGGCCCAGTAGCCGGCCTCGGTCAGCACGTCGCGCAGCACCCGATCATCCGCGGTCAGCTTGCGCTGGTCGTCGGCAAGACGGCTCGCGTGCTCGACCATTCCGGCGACCGCTGAACGATCGAGCGGCGGCGTGTTCGACTGCCTGGCCAGGGAAGCGAGCATGCGAGCGTAGAGCGTGTGGTTGTCGTCGTTGCGCTCGATGTCGTCAGCGAAGTCGGCTTCGACCTTGAACAGCTCGAGAAAGTCTGGGTCGTAGTGCGCCAACAGGTAGTAGAGCAGCCGCTCGCCGACCAGCACCACCTTGACCGAGACCGGAATGTTCTCGGGTTGCAGGCTGCTGGTGCTGACCAGGCCGTAGAGCCGCTCGAGTGACTCGATACGCACGTTGCCGGAAAACAGCACGCGCTTGAGACTTTCCCAGGCCATCGGATGCGACAGGACTCGCCGGGCATCGAGGATCAGGTAGCCGCCGTTGGCCTTGTGCATGGATCCCGGGCGGATCATCGACACGTCGGTGTAGAGGGCACCGTTGCGCATCTGGTGCTCGATCCAGCCGACCAAGTGATGGTGCGTAGGCAGGTCCTCGTAGATAATCGGCGCACCCTCGGCTTCGGCATTGTCGACGAGCAGGTTGACGCGGAAGCGTTCGAGCAGTTCGTCGGGCGGGCCACTGCCTCGTCGCCCGCGCAGCGCCTCGGCGTTTTCGACCACATGCTCTCGGGCAGCATCCAGGTAGCTGGTCACGTCCGGTTCGTGCGACCAGTGATCCTTGAGTTCCCGTACCGGCCCGCCGAGCGCGAACAGAATCATTTCCTCGTTGAGCTCCCGTAGCCGGTTGCGAAGCTCCTTGCGCAACGCCGGGATGCGCTGGATCTCCTGCTGCAACTTCTTCTGCAGCTCGGCGACTTTGTCCTCGATCTTCTTGCGTTCGTCGTCGGGAAGCTTCTCGTATTCGTCGGGTTCCAGCACCTCGCCGTCACGCATCGGCGCCAGCGTAAACCCGCCGGGCCGGGAAATCAGTGCGATGCCGGATTCGTTGGCCTCCTCGCCGATCGCGCTCAGCCCCTTCTGCTGACGCTGCTCGAACCCTTCCTGTAGATCCTGCATCCGGCTCTGGTATTCCTCGCTCTCGAACACCGCCGCCACGCCAGTACGCAGTTCCTCGATGAAGCCGTCCATATCGCGACGCAGGCGCCGGCCATCGCCGGCGCTCAAACGGATGGCGCGCGGAGCGTCGGGCTCGGAGAAGTTGTAGACGTAGCACAGGTCCGGCGGCACGTTCTCATCAGCCGCGCGTTGCTCCAGAAAGCGGCGCACCAGGGCATGCCGGTCCACGCCGCGGGGACCGAGCACGAAGAGATTGAACCCGTGGTTGCGGATGCCAGTGCCGAACCGCATGGCCTGAAGGACCCGCTCCTGACCGACAGGATCGCCAAGCGGTTCCAGAGTTTCGGTGGTCTCGAAATCCAGACAGTCTTCCGGACAGCGCCGGTAGACCTGGTCAACGGCGAGCGGCTTGATGTCGGCCATGGAATTCCCCGTATCTCATCCTTCCGGTCTACTTTAACGCCGAGACAGTACCCACGGACAAGCTCACCCGCCGATTCAGCACACGCAATGACACCGGGTGCAAAAGGGACTATATTGATTTACAGTATCGGCATGGGTGCCGCCACCAGAAACAAGGGCCGAGGAGCCACCGCCAATCCGGATTCCCGATTCAGCCGTCGGCAACGGGAATGCTTCGATGACGGCTGGACGCAAGAGATCGAGGCATTGCCCGCATTGCCGACGACGGTGACAGCGGAGCGGGCGCGATCGATCATTTCGCACAACCGATCTCCGGACGTGCCCTTCGAGCAGTCGATCAATCCCTACAGGGGCTGCGAGCACGGCTGCGTGTACTGCTTTGCCCGGCCCTCGCATTCGTATCTGGACCTCTCGCCGGGCCTGGATTTCGAAACCCGGCTGTTCTACAAGGAAAATGCCGTCGAACTGCTCGAGGCCGAACTGCGCAAACCCGGCTACCGCTGCAAGACGATCGTGCTGGGGATCAATACCGATGCCTATCAACCGGTCGAACGGCGCCTGGGCCTCACGCGCCGGCTGCTGGAGCTGATGGCCGAGTATCGCCATCCGGTCAGCATCCTGACCAAGGGCATCACCATCCTGCGTGATCTCGAACTCCTCGAAGATCTGGCCCGGGATGGTCTCGTCTCGGTGTCGGTCAGCCTGACGACCCTGGACAACGACCTCAAGCGCAGGCTGGAGCCGCGCACGGCCTCACCCGCGGCGCGTCTTCGCATTCTCTCGGCGCTGCACGAGATCGGCATCCAGCCAGGAGTGATGGTCGCGCCGGTCATCCCGGCGATCAACGACCATGAAATCGAGTCCATCCTTGAAAGCTCGGCGCAGGCCGGCGCGGTCCGGGCCGGCTACGTCGTGCTGCGCCTGCCGCACGAGCTCAAGGGCCTGTTCCGGGAATGGCTGGCGACGCATTATCCCGAACGCGCCAGCCACGTCATGAGCCTGGTCCGACAACTGCATGGCGGGCGCGACTATGACCCGGCCTGGGGCAAGCGCCAGACGGGTCGGGGTGAGTTCGCCAAACTGATCTCCACGCGATTCCAGATTGCCCGGCGGCGCTTCGGGCTTGCCGGCGATCGCCGCGAGCCGCTCAACACGGCAATCTTCCGGCCTCCGACACGCAGTGGCGAACAGATGGCGCTGCCGTGGCAGGCTTGAATGTCCGAAATGTCGCTATTAGAAATGACAATCATGGCAGCGGCATGTCGATGCCATGATCATCATGTCAATCCAATCCACCGAGTCCGGCGCCGTGCTCAACCGTCGTCGCCGGAACATGGATTGACTCCCATCCGCAGCAGCTTGCCGACAGTATCGGCCTCACCCCAGTGTTCGACAATGCGACCGATGGCGGCTGTGGATCGGGCCATTCAATCTTTGCCATCTCTGCGCGCCCCGGCAACCGGCAGGATGGTGCCCACGGCCAGCGCCACCTGTCTTTCGCCTTCGTCATCGCAGGCGTAGACCGCGCACTGGCATACGGCCTGGCGACGACCGCTGCTGACAACCTCGGCGCGGGCGATCAGACGCCTTCCTCGCGCCGGCCTCAGATAGTGCACCTTGAATTCAGAGGTGAGGCTGTCGCCGAGCACCGAGCCACCGGCGAAAGTCAAAGCATTGTCGGCCAGGTAGCTCACGACCCCGCCGTGGGCAAAGCCGTGCTGCTGCAGCAGGCGCTCGTCGAGCTCGAGCTCCAGTTCGGCCCGGCCGGGCTCGAACCGGTTCAGGCGTGTGCCGAGCAGCTGGCTGAACGGCTGCGCCTGAAGAATACGACGGGCCATGTCGATCGTGGATTGTTCCATGGCGAGCCTCCTCATGCAAGCGGGTGCGAGACCGCACCGATCTGCGACAACGCGGGCTGCATGTCGATGGACAACCAGGTCTCGGCGATACGGCCATTTTCCAGACGGTAGAACACCATGCCGTCGAATTCCACTCTGCGGCCGGTCGCCGGCAGGCCGGCGAATTCGCCGGAGTGGGTAACCGCCACCGTCCACTGCACTGCGACATGCTCGTGGTCGGCAACCATGCGCGCAATGCGGAAATCCATCTCGGAAAATGATTTTCGGAATGTCCGGAACCAGTTCTTGTAGCTTTCCCGGTCATCCGGATTGCCACCGGCGAATCCGTGGCAGACGATCTGCGGATCCACCGTGCGATCGATCACTTCCAGATCAGGCAGACCCCAGGAGTGCGTTTTCGCCAGGAATTCCTTTACGGTTTCAACATTGGTTTCGATGAGTTCAGTTTTCATGAGCATATCTCCCGATCAGGCAGCAGCGTGCAGGACGTCGGCGACGGCTTCGACATGGAAGGTGTCGGCAGGTCCACCACCATTGCGGCACCATGCGTTGAAAATGATGGGCGAGAGCGTCTCCAGCCCACCGGCGACCGGCGGTAAATGGCTGGATACCACGCACTGCGGCGCCAGGGCACCGAACGCCTTGAGCGTAGCTCCCAACCCATCCCGATCGACCTGCCCCAGCCACGGCGAATCGACCGCGGACCATTGCACCATGCCTTCGCGCAGCGCCTGTACACCGGCATCCTCGGCCCGCTCGACCGGCCCGGGCAGCAGGGCGCCGTAGCAGTCTGCGGTGAACAGCAACCCGTCACCCGGATCGAACAATCCCAGCGTCTCCGGCGCGTCGTAATACGGCGGTCGGATCGGGAGCAGCCGTCGACCGCCGATCTCCAGCAACCCGCCCGGTTCGACGATCTGCATGCGCTCAGGACGGATGCCGGCCATCGCCAGCTTGCCCATGCCGAGAAAACTGGTCAGCACCTTCGCCGAAGGCGCCACTTCGAGTAGTGCCGCCAGATTGCCGACGTGGTCGGCATCGGCGTGACTGATCCAGATCCACTTCAGGTCGACCGGGTCGACGACCTCTCCAAGCCGCTCCAGCCAGTCATCGCGCAGCGCAGCCAGACCGGTATCGACCAGCAGCGGTTCGCTGCAGTTCAGCACCAGACTGTTTACGGCCAGCGCGCCCATACCGGGCACGGGCATGAACGAGGGCAGCAACTTCCAGTCGCCGGCGATCGCTCGCAGCGGCTGCATGATTGGTGTTTCGATACTTGCCATGACGGTGTCCTTTTTTCGATGAACATAACTGTTTATTGAAAATAAATAATAATCAAACAAAACGGGGTTGTCAATGCTTCAGTAAACAGTTATGTTTATCCAATGGCAAAGAAACGCAAGTACACGCAGAAGAAACGTGCCGAATCCGCCGAGGAAACCCGGCGCCGTATCGTCGAGGCCACCGTCGAGCTGCATCAGGAAATCGGTCCGCGCGCCACGACGATCAGCGCCATCGCCGAACGTGCCGGGGTGCAGCGACTGACGATCTACCGTCATTTCCCCGACGAGACCGCAGTCTTTCAGGCCTGCACCAGCCACTGGCTGGAAGACCACCCCTTGCCGGACCCGGGCAGCTGGCAGACCATCGATGATGCCGCCGAACGCACCCGGACGGCGTTGCGGACGCTCTATCGCTACTACGCACAAACCCAGGCCATGTGGGATGCGGCCCACCGCGACGAGCCCGACGTACCCGCACTGCAGCAGCCGATGGCAGCGGTACGGGAGTATCTCGCGGGCATTGCCGACGATCTGGTACGTGCGCTCTCAGTAGGTGGCCGTCCGAAGAAGGCGCTAACAGCCACAGCCCACCACGCGGTCGCGTTCCGAACCTGGCAGTCGCTAGACCAGGCCTCAATGACGCCGGATCAGGCCGCCGAAGCAGTCACGAACTGGATTGCCGCCAGCCGCTGAGCAGCGGCAACCCGGCGATCAACGCGGCCACGTATTCCCGCCCGAGCGGTATTGGCCCTGACTAAATCAACGACTGCCTATCAGCCCGGCGAGATAGGTATTGGCCTCGACCAGTTCGTACCCTGCTGTCTCCTCGACAAAGTGGCGCAGCCAATAGCTATGCCCGCTGCCATAGACAACCAGCACCCGGTCTCCCGGTTCGGCCACCCGGGTCAATTTGGCAAAGATGCGCGCGTTGCGCTCGTAGTAGCGTGCGTTCAGCAGCGCACCCGGCTGCTGTTCGTGGTCGGCCAGCTCCAGCAGGCCATAGTAGAACTGACGATGCCCACGATCGATCAACCGCGGCTGGTTGATCCAGAACAGGGCATGGCCGATCGTCTGTTCGGCATGCATGCGCCCCATCGTCTCGACCAGGGCAGCGGCCATTTGCTGAAGCGATTCGACTGCGTCGCTTCGGCCGCTGGAATCGGCAAACTCGGAAACGACGCCGAATGGGAAATAGTCGGTTTCGTCGCTTTGCTCATCGATGCCGTACACCGCCTCATGGCCAAGCCGATGCGCCAGCCGGTAGCCGATCTGCTCGCGTTCGTTCCGGACCTGTTTCAGGATATCCGGCGTGAAGTCCTCGAAAGCCGCCAGTGACAGGTCCTCCCGCCCGGACACAGCCTCGACGGCAATCTTGTCGGGCTGAAACGTCGCCAGTGCCTGCGCGACCTGCTCGAGCTGTTCTTGACGCGCCGGTACGGTGACATCGTCAACCTCGACGTTGTGCAGATCCTGGCCCGGATTGGCCAGGTGATAAGTGCCCAGGATCATGACCTCGACATCGCGGGCCTGCAGCGCAGGAGCGCACAGCGTGGTGATCAACAGCATCGTGGGCATCAAAACCAGTCTTTTCACGGCACTTTCCAATCATTCAATTCGTGTTTCACACCATTGTGCAGCCAGAGGGAGGGCGGCCACATGTGCCAACGGTCCTGCCTTACACCATCCCGGCCATTTCACTATCCACCCAATGGCCGTCAGGACGGAAAGACGCGAAAAGTCACCAACAGATACACCGCGTAGGCCAGGAGGAATATTGCGCCCTCGATGCGGCTCAGTCGCCGCCCGGTCCACAGCATGAACAGGACGGCCACGCTGCAGGCCAGCAGTACCCACTGATCGAACACCACCATCCGATGAGGCAAGGGCAGCTGCTGAAGCAATGACGAGACCCCGAGAATGCCGAGCAGGTTGAACAGGTTGCTGCCCAGGATGTTGCCCACGGCCACTTCGACCTGGCGTCGGATCGTTGCGATCAGGGAGACCGCCAGTTCGGGCAGCGACGTCCCCACCGCAACCAGGGTCAGGCCGATGACAGCTTCCGAAACGCCCAGGTCGCGGGCCAGGGCCACGGCGCCGAGCAACAGCACGCGCGATCCCGCGATCAACAGCAACAAACCGCCCATCGTGGCAACGACGATGTAGACAACCGACCGGTCCTTGCTGCCGGGGACGTCGGGAGTTTCCGATACGCCGGGCTGACTTGCCTGAAGGCTTCTTTCGCTTCGATAGGCCCAGGCCAGGTAGCCGGCAAGTCCGGCCAGCAGAATCAGCCCATCGATACGGCCCAGTGCGATGCCACCGGCGAGCACGATGACCAGTCCGCTGACCGCCACTCCGGCAACGCCGTCTCTCGACAAGCCCAGCGGCGTAACCGGCAAGGGCCGGACCACCGCACAGAGGCCGAGAATCAACAGGACATTAGCGATGTTGCTGCCCATTACATTGCCCAGCGCAATGCCCGGCTGATTGATCAAGGCGGCATCCACGCTGACCACCAGTTCGGGTGTAGACGTACCGAACCCGACCACGACCAGCCCGGTCAGCAGGGCGCTGATCTGCAAGCGCCGGGCCAGACCCAGCGCGCCGCTGATCAGCACCTCACCACCCAGAGTAAGCAGGCCAATTCCGGCGATTACCAGCAACAGGTCGATCCACATTGATCCAGCTCCCACGATTTCTGAATTCGAGTCTAACCCGTGGCCGATGCGATCAGCTTGAACCGCAGCGGCGATCAGGGCTATTCTGCATGGATCAGAGCCGATCGAATAACTGCCGCGAAGAAGCAGCCAAAAGGGAGCCCTTCATGAATCAGCCAGAGTCCGCCAAAGCCGTCACGGCTTCGCAGACGACCATCGAATTTCGCGGTGGCAAGGCGCTCAGCGCCCTGCCCATCCTGTTCTTCATCGCCTGGGCCATTTTCCAGTCCGGCCTGTTGGGCATCAGCGCTACCGGCGGCCTGATCGTCGGCATGCTCGTCGGCCTGATCCTGGGCATGCTGTTTGTCAAGGGCGACTGGAAGGAATACGCCAACACGGTGTTCGAGGGGATGGCCCAGCCCGTAGCGGTCACTGCCATCGTCGCCTGGTTGTGGGCCGGCATGTTCGCCGGCACGCTACAGGTCGGCGCCTTCGTCGACGGCCTGGGCTGGCTGGCCGTGGCCGCCGGCATCGGCCCACTGCTGTTCCCGGCCATCACGTTTCTGCTTGCAGCCCTGCTGGCGACCGGCATCGGCACCGGCTACGGCACGGTCATCGCCTTTGTCGCCCTGTTCTTCCCGGCCGGTGTGGCACTCGGCGCCGACCCGGTGATCATGTTCGGCGCGATCCTGTCGGGTGCGGTATTCGGCGACAACCTGGCGCCAGTCTCCGATACCACGATCGTCAGTGCGGTGACCCAGGATTCCGATGTCGGCGGCGTGGTCGCCAGCCGCTTCAAGTACGCCATTATCGCCGCCATCCTGTCGCTGATCGCCTACGTGATCGCCAGCGCCATGTTCAGCGGCAGCACCATCGCACCGGAAGTCGCCGAGGCCTTCCGCGCGCAGACCAATCCGGCCGGCCTGCTGCACCTGCTGTCCATGGGCGTGGTGATCTTTACCGCGATTGCCGGGCGGCACATCATCGAGGCCATTTCCTGGGGCCTGATCGTGGCGATTGTCGTCAATCTGGTCTTCGGCCTGGCGCCGGGCACGGACATGCTCGTATTCAATGTCGCCGAAGGCGGCTGGGCGGCCGCTACCTTCGGTGGCTGGCCGCTGGTCGAAGTGGTCGCCGCGGCCGATGCCGGTGTCGGCGGCAGCCTCTACGACGGGGCGCTCGGCTTTGCCGAACTGGCCGTATTGATCCTGCTGGTCATCGCCGGCGCACAGATCATGATGCGCGGTGGTGCCTTCCACGCGCTCGAGGACTGGCTGCTCGGGACTGTAGCCAAGACCGTGCGCTCGGCCGAGATGGTCATGGTGACCGTCACCGCCTCGATCAATGCGGCGATCACCATCAACACCGCCGCCCAGATCGCGGTGGCGCCCTACATCGCCACCATCGGCAAGCGCTTCAACATCAACGGCTACCGCCGCGCCAACATCCTGGATGCCAACACCTCGGCGCTGGGCTACATCTTCCCCTGGGCCGGCGGCGTGCTGGTCGGCTATACCCAGATGACGGCCCTGGTCGAGCAATACGACTGGTTCAGCACCGACATGGTGGTCGCGCCCATCCAGGCCTGGCCCTGGGTCTTCCACGGCTGGCTGCTGGTCATCGTCTTCCTGGTCTCGGCCTGGACAGGCTTCGGCCGCGAGTACACCACCGATCGCCTGAGCAACCGGAGTACAACATCATGAGCAAGGGACTGTTTGCCAACTGGCGTTTTCGCAGCAGCACGCCGACCTTCGAGCCGGGTGAGCAGCTCGAGGTTTACCTGACGAATTTCGATGGTAGCCGCGGTGAAGCGAGGGTCGGTGACACCATCCTCGAAGTCGAAGGCGCCTCGGCGGGGCAGGTCGATCAGCTGGTCGAGATCACTGTCGACTCCTTCGACAAGTCCGCCCACCGCGGCCAGGCGCGCATCCGCTCGGGCTGAGCAAAGTCGGCGACCTCCGTCACGGCTGTTTCCGGGCGATGCGCGCGTGCACCTCGCCCAGCTGCATCAGGGCTGCCGAGGCATACCAGGGGTGAAATTCGGCCTGCAGGCGCCCGGCCTCGATAGCCGGATCGCTGGCGGTCAACTCGCGCGCTGCCTCGACCGAATCGACGGCGAACACGAATGCACCGCGCAAGTCCCCGCCCTCGATGAACGGCCCGGCCAGTACCAGCACGCCCTCGTCGGCCAGCCGCCGGATGTTGGCCATGTGACCCTGTTGCAGCGCCATGGCGGCCTCGGGATCCTGGTCGGTATTTTCGCCGGCGTAGAGCATCACCAGCACATAGCGGCGCATGCCGTAGTCATCAGCACCCAGTTCTGCCGCCAGTTCGGCATCGAAACCACCCGATGGACCATCGGGGTTCTCGGCTGCCACTGCGCTGGGCAATATGCTCCAGGCCAGGCAGGCCAGGAGCGCTAGATAGCGGACTGAAGTATTCATCGTCGATTCCTGGTCCGGGTGATCCTGCGCCAGTCTGCCACATCTGTCAGGGGCTGGAGATCTGGTCCACAACCGGCTTGCGCATAGGCGGGCGCTTTCTCGCTCCGACGACTCTGCACGGGATAGCCGCTTCCAGCGACGCGGGCAAAAGAACGATCGGCAGGCTATGATGCGCGTTCCAAGGGAGGTTCACTGCAACATGAAACGGATCCGCTGGACGGCGGCGCTGATACCACCCCGGCGCGTCGGACTGATACCGACCTGGTTGTTCGTGCTGCTGGCGCTGGCCGCGTATCTCGCGACCGCGGTGCTGGCCCGCCAACTCGTCGGCGCCGGGCCTGTGGCCACCATCTGGCCGCCGGCCGCCGTGGCGCTGGCGGCACTGCTCCTGGGCGGCTGGTGGATGCTGCCGCTGATCATCCTCGGCGATATCCTGGCCATGAAACTCACGGGGCTGCCGACCCTGCCGCTGGCCGTGGTGGGCGGCACCGTGAGCCTGATCGCCGGTGTCGTGCTCTACCGGCGCATCGTATCCCGCGCACCTCTGCCCCAGCGCTTCAACGAAAGCGTCAGGCTCATTTTGATCGTGCTGCCCGTCATTGCAGCCATCACCGCCGTCACCGGCGTGGGTGCGCTCCGTCTTGCGGACCTGTTGGATCGCTTCTCGACGCCAATGCTGGTAACCAGTTGGTGGCTGGGCGACCTGCTCGGATTGATCGTCTTCACTCCCCTGCTGATGGCACTCGGCGCCCGACTCTGCGGTCTGACCGGCACGTTTCACAGCCGGAAGCGCGGTTACGCCTGGGAGCGTGCGATCGTGCCGGTGGTATCGATCGGTGCGTTGGCTGCAACCTGGCATCCCGCCCTGGCGCCGGGTTTCGCAACGATGGCCGAGCTGCCGGGCATCCACGTGGTTCCGATTCTGCTGGCGCTGTTCATGCTCATGCTGTGGAGCGCCCTGAGACTTTCCTCGCTGACCACCTTCCTGGTTACCCCGATACTTGTCGTTGCCGGTCTGCGACTCGGTCTGGCCGGCCTGGCATCGCTTGAATCGAGCGCCGTCATCGCCCAGTGGCTGGCGCTGCTGCCCACCCTGCTGGTGATGTCGGCAACAGCTCTGCTGATCGAAGCCGGTGACCGCGACCGTGACCAGTATGAACGCCGTCTACGCTTCCGGTCGCGCCACGACCCGCTCACCGGCCTGCTCAATCGCCGTGCATTTGCCGAGCAGGCACGAACCCGACTCAGCGGCGGAGACGAACCCTGGCTGCTCGGCTACATGGATCTCGACCAGTTTCAGTCCATCAACGACACGCTCGGACACGGCAGCGGCGACGAAATGCTCGCCGAACTGACCGAATCGATCCGGACGATCCTTGAACCCGAAGACTGCCTGGCCCGGTTGGGCGGCGACGAGTTCGGCTTGATCGTAAGTGGCCGCTGGGACGAAGTGGGTGAGCAGCGTATGCGAGCCCTGCACGGGCAGGTCGGCAAGTTCCGTTTCGTCCGTTCGGGACAATCATTTTCGACCCGCGCCACCATCGGCGTGACACCGCTTGCCGGCGACCCGGAGGACTACGAGCGGCTGCTCGGAACCGCCGATACCGCCTGCATCGCGGCCAAGGAAAGCGGCGGCAACCGCATCCTCTACTCCGCCGGACCGGATCGAGTCTACCGGCGTCTGGCCGAGATGCGCCAGATTCCGGTCATCCAGCAGGCCATCGACGAAGACCGGGTCGAGTTGTACGAACAACCGTTGTTCCGGCTGGATGGAAGTGAATCCAGCCCGATGATCGAAATCCTGTGCCGGCTCAGGAGCGACGAAGGCTACCTGCTGATGCCCGAGGCCTTCATCCCCGTTGCCGAACGCTTCGGCCTGATGCCTGCAGTCGACCGAATGGTCGTGCGCCACGCAATCGAGTGGCTCGGCAAGTGCGCCGCTCCGCCGCGGCGCTGTTTCATCAATCTGTCGGCTGCCTCGATCAACGACCCCGAATTTACCGCGTTTCTGATCGAAGCAATCAGTGACGATTCCGTCGACCCGTTCAGGCTGGGCTTCGAGATCACCGAAACGGCCGCCATCCAGCATTACGAAACCGCCAGTGACCTGATCGACCGATTGCGTGCCCTGGGGTGCCTGATCGCGCTCGACGATTTCGGAACGGGCATGTCATCGTTCGGTCACCTGCAACACCTGAACGTCGACATCGTCAAGATCGATGGGCAATTCGTCCGCGACTTGACCGAACGCCCCATCAACGAGGCCATCGTCCGTTCCATCGCCGAAATCGGACACAGTACCGGCATCCTGACCGTTGCTGAATGGGTCGAGTCGGCGGAAGTCGTCGCCATCATCAAACGCATCGGGATCGACTACGCTCAGGGCTACCATTTCGGTCGACCCAGCCCGGTGAAATGACACGGGCGACCCGAGATCGGCGGCACTCCAGGCACGACTCTCTCGGAGTTCCCGGACGAGTAGCCAGCCCAATCAGCTCGGATCGGATCGGATGAGTCTCGCGATCAGCCCTTCGAGCCAACGCAGGGCTTGCGGATACTCGCTCGCCCGGAACACGAACTCCTGCCCCCGCGAAGCCGATCGGAGGCGGGTAATGCCGCCCGAGTCCGACCAGCGAGCCGCGTCGCGATGGTAGGTCATGGCCGACCGGCCGTTGCCAGGATGCATCCACACCGGCAACCGCCAATGGCTGGGCAGGGATGAACCGGGGTCACTGAGCTGCAACAAGCGGTGATACCGGGGACAGACACCGCTGCCCGCAAGACCCGTCTTTCCGCCATTGGGAAAAATCAGTTCCTTGCGGCCAAGGTAGAGCACGTTGTCAGCCGATGCCGGATGACTGAAATGCGGGTGCTCCCGTGCCCAGCGCCGAATCGAGTCGGGACATTCCGCAACTGGAACCATATCGGCGATCTGCAGCCAGCCCCAGATCAGGTGAATGCGCGGCGAACTGCGATCGAAGCGGTATCGGCCATGCCGGCGCAGCACGCGCTGGAAGAGTCCGAAGAACACGAACAGGTCGCCCGGCCCAACGCCCTGGTTACGCAAATGCCCCTGAGCAGCGCCTTCCTGGCCGAACAGCGGCTGCCAGCCGGTCGGCCGCGGGCGGTCCTGGGCGACCAGATCGGGGTCGAGGTGGGCGCGCGAACTGCGACGAACACGGCCGCGCGTCAGGTTGGACACCAACTCGCCAACATCCCGTCCCGGCCCGCCAATCTCGCCGTAGCGCACCGGTGAGCTCGGATCGGGAATCGGCAGCGACACGATCCGCCCGTCCGGCAGAATCGGGCTGGGCACGCCACCGGCGGTGGAGTCGAACCCCTTGCGACTGAGGATGATCTTCACCCTCCTCATCGTGCCAGAGGACACACGGGCTTTCACCTCACCCGCTGCGCACCAATCTGCGTTAATCTGCGTTCATCTGCGCCCTCAACGACTCCTGAACCTCCATATGAGCAGTCAGTATCAAGCCTCCGACATCGAAGTCCTCCAGGGCCTGGAGCCGGTCCGGCGCCGGCCGGGCATGTATACCGACACCACCCGGCCCAATCACCTGGTGGCCGAGGTGGTCGACAACGCCGTCGACGAGGCCCTGGCCGGATATGCCAAACACATCGACGTGGTCCTGCACGAGGACGGCTCGATCGAAGTCACCGACGACGGTCGCGGCATGCCGGTCGACCCGCATCCGGAGCACAAACTCCCGGGTGTCGAACTCATCCTTACGCGCCTGCACGCCGGCGGCAAGTTTTCGGGCAAGAACTACAAGTTCTCCGGCGGGCTGCACGGCGTGGGCGTGTCGGTGGTCAATGCCCTGTCGAAGAAGCTCATCTGCCGCATCAAACGCAATGGCGAGGAACACGAGATCAGCTTCGCAGGCGGCGAGACCAATGCGCCGCTGACGGTCGTCGACTCGGTCGGCAAGCGCAACACCGGAACCCGGGTGCATTTCTGGCCGGATCCGCAGTACTTCGACTCGCCCAACATTTCACGCCCGCGCCTGAAGCACTTGCTCAAGGCCAAGGCCATCCTCTGTCCCGGCCTGGAAGTCAAACTCGACGACCGCGCCAACAATGAGACAGAGACCTGGCAGTTCGAAGACGGTCTGACCGACTACCTGACCGAGAGCCTCGAGGGTTTCGAGCGGGTCCCTGAAAAGCCTTTCACCGGCGAGTTCTCAGGTGCCGACCAGGAGGCCCAGTGGGCGCTGGCCTGGGTCCCCGAGGGCGAGCTGGTCCAGGAATCCTACGTCAACCTGATTCCCACCCCGGCCGGCGGAACGCACACCAACGGCCTGAGAACCGGACTGATCGAAGCCCTGCGCGAGTTCTGCGAGATCCGCAGCCTGCTTCCCAGAGGCGTCAAGCTGGCCCCGGAGGACGTCTGGGAACGGCTCAGTTTCTTGCTGTCGATCAAGCTCGAGGATCCGCAGTTCTCGGGCCAGACCAAGGAGCGGCTGTCGTCAAGATCGGCCGCCAGCTTCGTCTCGGGCGTGGTCAAGGACGCCTTCGCCCTGTGGCTGAACAAGCACGTCAACGACGGCGAGACCATTGCAAAGCTGGCCATCGACAATGCGCTCAAGCGCCAGAAGGCGCGCAAGAAGGTCGCCCGTCGCAAGGTCACCGCCGGCCCGGCCCTGCCCGGCAAGCTGGCCGACTGCGCTTCAACCGATCTGGAAGAAACCGAACTGTTCCTGGTGGAAGGGGACTCGGCGGGAGGCAGCGCCAAGCAGGCGCGCAACCGCGAGTACCAGGCGATCATGCCGCTCAGGGGCAAGATCCTCAACACCTGGGAGACCGACCCGGCCCAGGTTCTGCAGTCGCAGGAAGTCCATGACCTGGCGATCGCCATCGGCGTCGACCCGGGTTCCGACGACCTGGGCAAACTCCGCTACGGCAAGGTCATCATCCTGGCCGACGCCGATTCAGACGGCCTGCACATCGCCACCCTGTTATCCGCCCTGTTTCTCAAGCACTTCCGGCCGCTGGTCGACGCCGGCCGGGTGTTCGTGGCCATGCCGCCGCTGTTTCGCATCGATGTGGGCAAGCAGACCTTCTACGCACTCGATCACGAAGAGCGCAAGGGACTATTCGCCCGCATCGAAGCCGAGAAGCTCAAGGGCAAGGTCACCGAAACCCGCTTCAAGGGCCTGGGCGAAATGAGCCCGCTGCAGCTTCGCGAAACCACCATCGACCCCGACACGCGCCGCCTGCTGCAACTGACGGTCGACGACCCGGCGCAGACCGACGCCCTGATGGACATGTTGCTGGGCAAGAAACGCGCCGCCGACCGACGTGCCTGGCTGGAGGAAAAGGGGAATCTGGCGGAGATCGAGGTCTAAGCAACGCCCATCCGGCCCGGGCCACGCAGGCCGCGCCTATCGCTCATTATCTTCAATCGCGTTCGGGCAACGGGCTGAAGCGTTTAGCCTGCTACGGCCTATTCTGAACGACTTTCAGGTGGTACTGCGCCAGCGGTCCAGCCAGGCGCGCAGTTCGTCACCAGGCAGCGCAGGGCTCCAGAGAAATCCCTGCCCCAACTCGCAGCCCAGTTCGGCCAGAATGGTGGCCTGCGCTTCAGTCTCCACCCCCTCCGCAGTCACGCTCATATCGAGAGAATGTGCAGCCTCGATCATGGCGAGCACGAGCCGGCGGCTCTTGCCATCACCCTCGAGGGGTCGAATGAACGCGCGATCGATCTTGAGGTTCGTTGCCGGCAGCCGCCTCAAGTAGGCGAAGGATGAGTAGCCCGTGCCGAAGTCGTCAATGCTGACCCCGACGCCATGATCACGCAGACGGCTCAACAGCCGAATGGCCGTTTCGGGCTCGCGCATCAGTGTTGACTCGGTGATTTCGATCTCCATATGCTCCGGTGGTGTTCCCGTCTCGCGCAACCCCTTGATCAATTCGTTGACGAGCGTATCGTCGGCAAGGTTGCGTGGTGCGAAATTGATGCTGACCGGGACCAGGATGCCGCTGCGCGCGAAGTCAGTTGCGGTCCGCAAGACAAACTGCGTAAATGATTGAATCAGGCTGGTATTTTCCAGCTTGGGCATGAACGCGCCGGGAGCCACCAGACCGTCGCTGGCGCGCCACCGGATCAGTGCTTCCGCGCCGGCCGGCTCGCGCCGATCCAGAGTCAATTTGGGCTGGTAATGCAGCTCGAACTCGCCTCTCTCAAGGGCCTTTTCGGCCCGGGCGATCAACTGCATGGACTCACCGCCGGAACTTTCCAGCGCGGGCTCGTAGGTGACCCACTTGGATTCGCCTGAAATCGCCCTGCGCAAGGCGACACGTGCCCGCCGGATATACTCCTGCGGTTGGATTTCACCCTCGCCTCCTGCGTGCCCGATTCCTAGCGCAGGCTCGATCCGAACGGGTGCATCATCGACCTCCATGGAGGTACCGGCAACATCGTGCACCCTGCGAGCGAGCCGCTTCAATTCACGATGCCCTCTTGTTCGTGCGATGCAAGCCAGTTCGGAAGTGCTGAAGCGGTATACACACCGCAACTCGGGACAGACGCGCTGAAGGTGGTCTCCCAGTTCGCCCATGACGCGATCCGCCCGTTCGATGCCGATGACATCGACCAGTTCGACAAGATCAGTCGCTCTCACAAGTACGACCGCCAGCGTACCGGCCTCGGGGTTGGCGATCCTCACACCGAGGTCGTGCTTGAGAGCAGTCTGATTGAGCAGCCCGGACGTGGAATCAACGCGCGCCGCCCGGATCTGCTTGCGCGCCGCCTGTCGGAGAAAATCGAACAATCCCCCGGCTACGGTACCGACCATCAGGAAGACGCCTCCGCGAACCAGCCAGTGTTCGAGCGGCTGAGCGGTCGCATCAGCGACATCAAGTGGCATGAAGGGTCCGATCAACAGCGAACCGGCCAGGGCCATCGCCAGTCCACCGGCCAGTCCATAGGCAGCGGCCGCGAGCAGTACCGGCAGAAGCATGACGTAGGTATAAGCACCACTGGCTCCGCCGGTGTTGTACACAAGAAGCCAACAGCCCCAAAGCAGTGCCAGCAACCCCACACTCTTCAACAGATGGCGAAGCCAGCGGGATTGCACCGACGGCAGTTCTCTCGTCACGCGAGTCAATAGAGCATTCATGATGCGAGACCCCTCCACCGCAGTTCATCGGCAACGGTGCACCCTCACGAGGCCACCGCCTTCTCCAAAGCGCGCATCGCCCTGCAATGCACTCGCATTCTGGGCAAATGATATCTGCCCAATACAGATTTGCCGATTCAGACTATCAGCAGAGCCGTCCGACTGCACGCGTGGCCCCCGAAACGACTGAGGGCTTCCAAAGTCGGAACTCTTGCAATTATGAAGGGCTACTGGGCAAGAAACGCGCCGCCGACCGGCGTGCCTGGCTGGAGGAAAAGGGAAATTTGGCGGAAATCGAGGTCTGAAAATGGCTTTCAGCACTGGTACTGACAGTGAAAGCCATGCCATAATCGCCGCTCAATTACGAAACGCTTCGTGGAGTTTGCCAGATGATGAAATCAGTATTGCTCGCTGTTGTCAGCGCCCTCGTGCTTGCCGCCTGCGCCACCACCCCGCAGAGAACCCCTTCCCCGAACGATCCGTTCGCCATGCCGATCGAGGAGTTCCAGCAGGAGACGGCCAAGCTGCGGGCCAACCTGAAGGACGGGGAACCGCGCGAGCTCGATGAGAAGGAGTGGGAACGCCTGGACGAAATCCTGGCCAATATGGACGAGCTGGTGGGAGACGCGACCGAGATCGACCAGATCCCCATGAACAACCGGACCCGCCTCTACGAACTGCGTTCGAGCATGCTCAATCTGCTGGTCGGAGATGTCGAGGACGAAGTCGTGTGCTTTCGCCAGCAAACGACCGGCACTCGCTTGAAAGACCGGCAACGTTGCTACACCCTGGCTCAGCTCCAGGCTGAAAAGTTCGAAGCCGAAACTCTGATGCGCTACATCGATTCCATACCGCAGGGCATGGACGAGTCCGGCGGTTTCTGACCGCCGCACCGCAGGGCTGATACCCGGTGGCGCAGGATCTTGCGCCACCGGACTCCTCCTTCACGAACCCATCATGCGCGTTCTGGTCCAATCCAGATATGGAATCACGTTGCATGAACCCCACGCGTCGGCGCCTGATGAAGCTGGCGACCCTGTCGCTTCCACTGGTGTGGCTAGGCGCGGCCGGAAGGTGGGGACATGCGGGAGATGGCCCAATGTCTTTCGAAACCCTCGAACTTGAAGCGCGTCAGTGGCGCGAAATTCTCACGCCCGAACAGTTCCGCGTGCTGCGACGCGAAGGCACCGAACCCTCTCGTAGCAGCCCCCTCAATGACGAGAAGCGGGCTGGCATCTACATCTGCGCCGGCTGCTTTCTGCCGCTTTTCTCGAGCGAGCACAAGTTCGAATCAGGCACCGGCTGGCCCAGCTTCTACCAGCCGATGCATGCCGAACATGTCGACACAAAGAAGGATTTTCGCCTGATCTGGCCGCGCACCGAATACCACTGCGCACGCTGCGGCGGTCACCAGGGGCACGTCTTCGACGACGGGCCGGAACCGACCGGCCAGCGCTGGTGCAACAACGGCGTGGCGCTGGAATTCGTCCCGGAAGGCGAATCCCTTCCTGAGCTGCGCCGGGGCGAATGAATTCATGAAACCGCAGATGAACGCAGATGAACGCAACTATTTGCGACCCTTCGCCGCTGCGATCGTGTTCGTCCTGCTCATCGTCATGCACTCAGCAATGGCAGATGACAAAGAGCATGCGCGGGCGACCTTCGCTGGCGGCTGTTTCTGGTGCATGGAGCCACCCTACGACAAGGTTGAGGGCGTGATCGAAACCGTCTCCGGCTTCAGCGGCGGACACGTCGAAAACCCAACCTACGATCAAGTGGTTCGTGGCGGGACCGGGCACCTGGAAGTGGTCCAGGTGGTCTACGACCCGGAGAAGGTCGACTACGGGCAGTTACTCGAAATCTACTGGCGCAACGTCGATCCTTTCGACGGCGGTGGCCAATTTTGCGATCGTGGCGAAAGCTACCGCCCGGCCATCTTCGTCCACGATGACGAACAGTCCGAGCAGGCTCACGCCTCCCTGGAGGCGCTCGAGTCTTCCGGTCGATTCGACCAGCCGTTTGCCGTGACCATCGAGCCCTTCGAGGCTTTCTACGCGGCCGAGGACTACCACCAGGACTACTACCGCAAGAATTCGGTGCGCTACAAGTACTACCGCTGGAGCTGCGGGCGCGATCAGCGCCTGGAAGCCATTTGGGGCGATACGGCAGCCGAGAATTAATCAGCGATTCGCCCGGCCGTGACTTTTGTCACGCTCACTTCACGACCTGATCGGGCACCCTGTAGCCTGTCATCCGGAACAAACGGAGAGATTGCCGATGCAGTCCTTTGCACGAACCTTTGTTGAACTCTTGCTTGCCCTGTCGTTGTTCACGCTGTTGCCTTTGGCGCAGGCGGCAGAAATCGAACATGTCACTTCGGTCGAAGGTATCAGCGAATACCAGCTCGACAACGGGCTCAAGGTACTGCTTATGCCGGACGCGAGCCGCCCGACAACCACCATCAACATCACCTATTTTGTCGGGTCCAAGCATGAGAGCTACGGCGAGACCGGGATGGCGCACCTGCTCGAGCACATGGTGTTCTACGGCACCGAGAAGCACGAAGACATCAAGGCCGAAATCTCCGAACGCGGCGGGCGGGCCAACGGCACCACCTGGTACGACCGCACCAATTATTTCCAGACCCTGCCGGCCGGCGAGGAAAACCTCGAATGGGCCCTCGGCATGGAAGCCGACCGTATGGTCAACTCGCTGATCGACGGCGAGGACCTGGAATCGGAAATGACGGTCGTACGCAACGAATTCGAAATCGGTGAGAACAGTCCATTCCGCGTGCTGATGCAGCGCGTCATGGCCACCGCCTACCTGTGGCACGGCTACGGTCGCTCGACCATTGGCGCGCGCTCCGACATCGAGAACGTGCCAGTCGAGCGCCTGCGGGACTTCTATCGCCGTTACTACCAGCCCGACAACGCCATACTGATCCTGTCGGGCAACTTCGAGCCCGAACAGGCCCTAGCCCAGGTCAATGAACACTTCGGTGCCATTCCGGCACCCGAGCGCAGCGGCGACATGAAACTCTGGCCGACCTACACCCGTGACCCGGTCCAGGACGGCGAGCGCAGCGTCAACGTGCGACGCTCCGGCGAGTTTCAGATGGTGCTGGGCGCCTGGCATGTTCCGGCCGCAGCGCACGAGGACGCCGCCGCTGTTCAGGTACTCTCGCACGTACTTGGCGAGGCACCCTCGGGGCGCCTCCATCAGGCCCTGGTGGTTGAAGAACTGGCCAGCCAGGTCGGAACATTCGCAATGTCGCTGGGTGAGCCCGCCCTGCTGATGGCCTTCGCCCAGGTCGACAAGGACGACGATCTCGCCGCGGCACGCAATGCCCTGGTGGAGACGATCGACGCCCTCGAGGACAATCCGCCGACCGAGACCGAAGTGCAACGTGCCGTCAATGCACTCAAGCGCAATGTTGAAGTCACCCTCAACGACTCCAACCGTGTCGGCATCCAGCTTAGTGAATGGGCGGCCGCCGGCGACTGGCGGCTGATGCTGCTCAACCGTGACCGGCTCGACCAAGTCACGGTCGATGACGTGGTGCGCGTGGCCAACACCTATCTCACGCGCGACAACCGCACCATCGGCCAATTCATTCCCGAAGACGAGCCGCAACGTGCGGAAATCCCCGACGCGCCGGATGCCGAAAAGCTGCTCGCCGACTACCAAGGTCGCGAAGGGCGCAGCGAAGGCGAGTCTTTCGATCCCTCGGCCGAAAACATCGAGGAACGGCTGGTCCGTTTCGAGTTGTCCAACGGCGCCGAGGTGGTCCTTATGCCCAAGGAGACGCGCGGCGATCGGGTCCAGGGCCAGATCACGATGCGCATGGGCACGCTCGAAACACTGCGCGGGCCCAAGCCATCCGGCACGACCGCCAGCATGCTGATGCGCGGTTCGGAGCAATACGACCGACAGGCAATCCGGGATCGCGTCAGCGAGCTGCAGTCAACCCTGCGAATTGGCGGCAACAGCGATCTGTCGGCCAGCATGGAAAGCACGCGGGGCAATCTCGGTGAACTGCTGGCACTCACCGCGGAAGTGCTGCGCAATCCGACCTTCGAGGCCTCCGAACTGGAAGAATTGCGACGCCAACAGTTGACCCGACTGGACCAGGCACAGGACGACCCGATGTCGGTGGCCTCGCACAAGCTGCGGCGTCACGCCAATCAGTATCCACCGGATCACCCTGAATATACGGCCAGCTACGAAGAGGTCGAGGCTCGGATCAAGGCCGTTGAACGCCAGCAACTGGTCGATTTTCACGCGCGTTTCTACGGCTTCGGTCCCGGCACGACCATCAGTTTCGTCGGAGATTTCGACGCCGAGGAAGTAAAGGATGCCCTGGAATCCCTGTTTGGGGACTGGACCCCGGAGATTGCCTACGAGCGCTACGAGCGTCCTTATTTCCAGCCCGAACCGGCGGTTCTGGAAGCCCAGCTCGATGACAAGGCCAACGCCGGGCTGCTTGCCACGCACGCAATCCGGATGAACGATGAGCATCCCGACTATCCGGCACTCAAGCTGGCCGGGCACCTGCTCGGCGGCGGCTTTCTGAGCTCGCGCCTGGACGATCGCATACGCAACGAGGAGGGATTGAGCTACGGCGTCGGCGGCACCTTCAATGCCGACAGCATCGACGAAAACGGATCCTTCTATGCCTACGCCATGTACGCACCCGAAAATCGTGAGCGACTGATCGAGGTGCTGTTCGAGGTACTCAACGATGCCATTGACAACGGCTTCGACGAAGCTGAAGTGGCCGAAGGTCGTCGCGGCTACCTGCAACAGCTCGAACTGGCGCGCAGCAATGACGGCCAGTTGATGTCGATGCTCAACAGCAACCTTTACCTGGATCGCGACATGTTCCACCAGGCCGAATTCGAGCAGAAAGTCAGCGAACTGAGTGCCGAAGAGGTCAGCCAGGCGGTGCGCGAACATCTCGACCCGGAAAAGCTCAGCTACGCAGTGGCCGGAGACTTTGAGCAGGATTCGGAAGAAGAAGCCCAGGAGTAGGCCATGACTTCCCCGGCGGCGCCCTGAACGGATGCCGCCGGGGTATCATGCGCGGCATCATGTTTCGCCGTACCCTCCTTCCCCGCCTGGTCTACGGCCTATACCGTGGCTGGAGCGCCACCTGGCGCCTGCGGCGGCACGAACCGCCGGCAATGGCCGAATACCTCGCATCGGGCCAGCCCTTCGTCGTGGCCATGTGGCACGGCGACGAGCTCGGCATGGTCTGCTTCGGGCCGTTCTATCGTCTTGCCGTAATGGCCTCACACAGCAAGGACGGCGAGCTGCTGAACTACGTGCTGCGGCAGTTCGGATTCGCCACCGCCCGCGGTTCTTCCAGCCGCGGCGGCTCGAGCGCTCTGCGAGGCCTGATGCGCCTGGCCCGCCAGGGCTACTCGCCGGTGATCGCCGTCGACGGCCCACGTGGGCCGGTTCACAAGGCCAAGCCCGGTGTTCTCGAGCTCGCCCGGGTCACTGGCCTGCCGGTCTTTCCCTGCGCCATGGCCTGCAGCCGGCACATCCCGCTGCATCGCTCCTGGGACCTGACCGACCTGCCTACACCCTTCGCCAAAGTGCTGATCTACTGGGGTGATCCCATCGTGGTCGCGCGCGAAGGCGACGCGCGCTCTGCCGCAATGACACAGCAACTGGAAGACGCCATCAACACTTGCCGCCGCAAAGCCCGCGAAATGCTGCCAGACATCGACTAATTCACCGCGTGGTGAGGCCAGACATTATCCCCAGCGCCACGGTTCCGGTTTGTGAAAATGGAAGCCCTGGCCATACTGAACGCCAACCTCCCGCAAGCACTCCAGAATCTCGGGGCTGCTGACGTGTTCGGCCACTGTCGGAATGCCGATGACCTCGCCGACACGATGAATCGCTTCGATCATGGCCAGGTCGATCCGGGCGCCGGCGATATCCTTGACCAGTTCACCGTCGATCTTGAGATAGTCGATTGGCAAGGTCTTGAGGTAACCGAACGAGGACAAGCCACTTCCGAAATCATCCAGCATGACCTTGACGCCCAGCGCCCGCACGCTCTCGATGAACTCTACCGCTCGCTCAAGGCTGAGTATTGCGCTGCTTTCCGTGATCTCGAATGCGATCGCTTGCGGTGGCACGCGGGTTCGCTGCAATTCGTCGGCGACGAACGCCGCAAACTCCCGCTCTCCGAAGGAACTCCCTGACAGGTTGATGGAAAAGCGCTCGTCCTCCTGGTGTCGACCGGCGTCGAGACGGCGGCGAATGCCTTGGAGCACGTGGGACACGACCCAACGATCGATGGCAGACATCATGTTGTATCGTTCGGCGCCGGGAATGAAGCGATCCGGCATGACAAGCTCGCCGGCTCGATCTCGCATGCGTAGAAGAATCTCGTAATGACGCTCGCCATGATGCCCCGGAAGGAGCATGATCTTCTGAAAGTGAAGCTCGAAACGATCCTCCCTCAATGCATCGGTGATTTCCGCGGCAGCATCAATCTCCAATTGATGGCGACTTAGATCGCTGTCGTCAAAATGGTAGACCTGGATGCGATTGCGCCCCCTGTGTTTGGCGGAATAACACGCCTGGTCCGCCGCCATCAGGACCTCGGCCAAACTGGTATGGCCGGCCACATCGACTATGCCTATGGACATTCCAATGGTGAAGTTCCGACCTTCCCAGGAAAAGGAAAATTCGTTGATCAGCGCCAGGATTTTTCGCCCGACTTCTTCGGCCTTGACCATCGAACAGCCGTGCAGGATCAAACCGAACTCGTCGCCGCCAAGCCGTGCCAGGGTATCGGACTTACGCAACTGGTTACTCAGAAGCACTGCAAGCTGTCGTAGCAACTCATCGCCGGCATGATGGCCGCATGTATCATTCACCACCTTGAACTGATCGAGATCCATGTACAAAACTGCGTGCGAACGCCCGATAGCTCTCTGGTGATCGAGCATGTCCTTGAGAACCTGCTCGAACTTGCGTCGGTTGAACAGCCCGGTCAGCTCATCGTGCGCGGCCTGATAGGCCATTTCCCGAGTCACTCTGTGACGCTCGCTGACGTCGCTCATGGTGCCGATCATGCGATAGGCCTTACCCTCATCGTCGAGTAGAAACGTCCCGTTGTCCTCGGCCTGAATATAGTCACCGCCACGGGTTCGAAATCGGTACTCAACGTGATAGTGGCTACCCCTCACCTCCGCTTCATGTAATAGCGCCAGGGCCTCCCCGCGGTCTTCGGGATGAATTCGCGCAATCCACCCGTCCAGGTCGACGCCTGAAAGCGCTTCCGCCGTCTCCCCGGTGACCCGCTCGATCGCGCCGGACCAGTGGATGGCTCCGGTGGCGAGATCATAGTCATAAACAAGCTGACCGGTATTTTCGGCCATGATTCGGTAACGCTTTTCACTTTCCCGGAGTGCTGTTTCGGCCCGGACCCGCTCGCTTACGTCGCGCACGATGCCGTGAAAGCCAGCGGGCGTACCATTACTCGAAAGCAGCAGGGACAGCGACGTTTCAAGGTGCCGGCTTTTGGACTGGCGATCAGTGATTTCCCAGGAGAACCCCGGGTTCGGCTGACCGGTGTTGAAGACTACATTGCAGATATCGTAGACACGCTCCGCCGTGGCGGGCGTACACAAGTCCCGATAGGTAATTTTTTTGAGCGCTTCAGGATCACAGTCGAGTATGCGAGGCAAGGCTTCGTTGAAGAACAGAAAATTACCTTCAAGATCGACTTCGAAATAGCCGTCCTCGATGGTTTCAACGATGGTGCGGTACTTATCCTCGCTTTGCCGCAGCATCTCCTCGGACAGCTTCTGCTCTGTCACATCGCGATAAATGCCGTAAACGCCGACCTGACCTTCACCCAGAGTAACCGGATGACCCAGAATCGACACGTAAAGCATGGTGCCATCCTTCCGATAGCGGACGGTGTCCTTTCGGATCGACTGATGGTCAATGACGCGCCGCGTCAAGTCGCTGGCTTCTTCGTCCAACCCCCCATCGACAATCAGGCTATTGATCGGCCGGCCGACAACCTCGTCCTTGCGGTAGCCGAACATGTCCAGAAATCCGGGGTTAACGCGGACAATGCAATCACGATTGTCGAGCAGGACGATCCCTTCCGGCGCACTCTCGAACAACTTTCTGAATAGCGCCTGCTCGAGCGCCGGATCGGCCCCTTCGGTACGGAGGGCGTTGAATAGATCGGGCTTCTGGGTGAAGTTGACCATGCCAAGTATCCAATCACTCTTGAAACTGCCAACATTCGCCCCCGAATCGTCCGTCCCGAAAAAATGGAACCGGAAGCCATCATATGTCAGTGCCGTAGTTCACGCCAGTACCTGGCACCGGGCCATCGCTGCAGCCATCCGGGGGTGGTCTGAGGCCGCGGGCAATGGTTTAAACTACGTATCCATGAAGATCGCAAGCTGGAACGTCAATTCGCTCAAGGTTCGCCTGGAGCAGGTGCTCGACTGGATGGAACACCAGCGTCCCGACGTGCTCGGACTGCAGGAAACCAAACTGACAGACGAGAAGTTTCCCGTCGAGGCCATCGAGGCAGCCGGTTATCACGTGGCCTTCGCCGGCCAGCCGACCTACAACGGTGTTGCGCTGATTGCCCGAGAGCAACCACTCGATCTCATTACCGAGATCCCGGACTTTCCCGACGAACAGAAGCGCGTCATCGCCGGCACGATCGGCAATGTCCGAGTAATAAACCTCTACGTGGTCAACGGCAAGGAAGTCGGCTCCGACAAGTACGACTACAAGCTCGCCTGGCTGGAGGCCGTGCAAAAGTGGATCGCCGACGAACTCACGCGCCACGACAAGCTCGTCGTGATGGGCGATTTCAACATCGCGCCGGATGACCGCGACGTGCACGACCCCGAGGCCTGGCACGAGAAGATCCTCTGCTCGACACCCGAGCGCGAGGCGCTCAAGGCCATGCTGGACCTGGGTCTGCACGACAGCTTCCGGCTTTTCGAACAGCCGGAGGCGACCTTCTCCTGGTGGGACTATCGTGCCGCCGCTTTCCGCCGCGGCCTGGGCCTTCGCATCGACCTGGTGCTTTGCTCCGACGCGCTGAAGATGGCCTGCGCCGCAAGTTACGTCGACCAGGAGCCGCGCCGAAACGAGCGGCCTTCCGACCATGCCCCGGTCGCGGCGGAATTCAAGCTGTAATCAAACCGACCGGCCGGCGTTCGAGGTGAATGCCGTCAATCCGACCAGTTATCCGGGGAACTGAGATACCCGTGCAGTGCGGCAATTTCATCGTCGGTGAAACGCACGAATCGGGATCTGGCCACACCGGCCATCAGCCCCAACTCTTGTCCGCCCAGCGGTTCCCCAGCTCGCATAAGCGTTTCGAAATCCTCGCGCGAATACGCCAGTACGACGGCAAGACTGGGCGTCGAGCCATCAGGCGAACCGCGTAGATCGCTGCCATGGCACTCGGTGCAGACCGTATTGGCCAGGTAACGTCCGTAAGCTTCTTCATCGGAAGGTTCAGGCGGCGGCGAATGTTGATGGTCAATCACTTCGGCCGCAAGAAGTGATCCAAATTTCCGCTTGAAGAAGAATCCCATGACTCGGGCAACGGGTCCATACCTCGACTCCGGAAGGGTCTGCTCGCCTGCCGGCTGGCTGCGCAGATAGGCCAGGATCAGGCCCAGATCCCGATCACTGAGGGTTGAAAGCATTTCCGACGGCATGATGCGAAGGACGCTAGTGCCGTCCGGCTTTACGCCGTGGCGGATCGCGCGCTCCAGGTCTTTGGTGGAGTAGCGCGCAGCAAGTTCCCCAAGATCCGGTGCCACGACCCGGGTCCCGTCGAACAACTCGATCATCACCCCGCCAGTCGTAGTTCTGCCATGACAACCACCGGAGCAGCCTCGCAATTGCGCCAGGCGCTGACCTTCCTCGATGCTCGCTGCATCCGATGGCACGGCAATGTCTTCACCCGTGATGTCGTAGCTCCTGGCTAGATCACGACCCATGAGGATGTAGACAAGAATCACCGCAATCGCCGCCAGACCGACAATACCGAGCAAGGTCAGTCCGATCCACTTAAAAGTCCGCTTGATCCACATGACAGCCTCCCTGGTGTGACTCATGGAATGCGCGGAGTCGCCGACCAGCACACCCCGGAACATAGCGCTGACCCAGGTGTCGAGTCAAAACTCCCTTCCTGAATAGTCATACGTTGCGGGGGGTGAAATCGAGCCATTTGCAGGGGCTGGTTTGCCAACTCGCTGCCGCTGGGTTGGCTGATGCCACCGGGCGTCGTGGCGCCCTCGACTAGTCAAAGGCGATTTCGCCCGCCTGCTTCGCGGGCGCAGGATTGGTTGACGCCACTTGCCGCGGTGCGGCCCTCGACAAGTCAAAGGCGGTTTCGCCCGGCGCGCTTCGCGCGCACTTGCGGCGAGGTACTTTTTTGTCGCGCCAAAAAAGCACCCAAAAAATGCGCTTAAAAGATGACGGTCGCGTCTCAGGAGTACCTGGTCGGAGTGGCTTCACAAACTACGACTGGGGCTTCGCTTGAGCCCGGCTGCCGAACATGCTGGCTTACGATGACGCCTGCAGCGGCCCGCATCTGGCACAACGACTTCGAGTGGCGTACCACCCTGAGAGCTTGTCCCACCTTCAATCGAAGCCGACGCTGATCGAGGTCGTGCAATCTGGGTGCGGGCTACGCCAAGCCTTTATCGAAAACGCCATGTTTGACGACCGAGCAAGAGCGAAGGCAAAAGCGGTATCTCCGTTAAGCCCAGAAGACCTCTGGTCCTGCGGACCAACCGCGTCTTGTAAGAGCGTTTTTGGTGACTTTTGTCGCGACTGACAAAAGTTACTCGCCCAAAGAGCTTGCGAAGCAAGCCGGGCGAAACCGCCTTTGACTTGTCGAGACCCGCCAACCTGGCAGTAGCAACGCACTGCCCAGCGCCACAGGATTCAGTGGACTAGCCTGCGAAGCAGGCGGGCGAAATCGCCTTTGACCTGTCGAGGGCGCCACTGCGCCCAGTGGCAACAGCCAATCCAACGCCCAAGGCAAAGAAACGCCAAGCGCGGCGATTCACCCCAGAATCGCCTGCGCCCCACCCTCCAGGTTATACACCTGCGTATATCCCTGCTTCCGATAATGCTCGGCATACTGCTGCGAGGTCTGACCGATGTTGCACACGAACACCAGCGGCTGGTTGGGATCGCCGTCCTTGAGTTCGGCCATCAGGTCGGCATCGAGCACTCGGGCGAAGTCCAGCGGCTTTTCGGCGCGGTCGGTCTCGCTGCGGGTGTCAATCACCAGAAGCCGCTCACCCGAATTCATGCGCTCTTGCAGTTCGGCCGGCGTCATCTGCTTGACCGGTGCCGGCGCGCCCGGCAGGTCGAGCTTGAGCCCTTCTCCCTGGACGGTCTCGACCCAGTCGATGGTCGCACCCTTGGCGCGCTGGGCGCTGGCCAGGTCCATCAGCACGGTGATGCCGTTCGACTCGGTCTCGATCTCGCTGCCCTCCTTGGGCCCGACCTGGAACTGAGCGTCCCAGCCGGCGTCGATGGCGAAATGCAGGTGGTTGCCAGGGTAGGCCTCGAGAAACTCGCGGATCTTCACCGCCGCCTTGTCGGTGATGGTGATTTCCGGCGGGGTGCGGTCGGGCTTTTCCAGCCCGAACATTTCGTGCAGTTCGCCGGTGTTGAACATCTCGCCGATGATGTCGTTGCCGCCGACCAGTTCACCGTCGATGTAGAGTTGCGGGATGGTCGGCCAGTCGCCGTAGACCTTGATGCCCTCGCGGATCGATTCGTCCTCGAGCACGTTGTAGCTGGCGTAATCGCCCTCCAGCAGCTGATCCAGAATGCCGGCGGTCTTGGCCGAGAAACCGCACTGCGGCATCTTGGGGGTACCCTTCATGTAGAGCACCACGCGGTGGGAGGCAATCTGCGTTTCGATCTTTTCGCGAACGGCGGGGTCTAGAGACATGCGTGCAAGAACCTGATTAAGTGAGTTTCGATATTGATTGTTGGGCTTCGGGAGGCCACTATCAAGGCAATTGCGGCATTCCCGACGCATCGAAACATCGAACACGGTATCCTACTGGGTTCCCCGAACGTACGCCAACGTATGCCCCCGACGGGGCAGCGCGACCGGAGACCTGATTGAAGACACTGCATCATCCTGATTTCGAAAAAGATTCCTGTGGTTTCGGGCTGATCGCCCGGCTGGATGATGAAGCCCGTCACGACACCGTGGCCGATGCGGTTCAGGCCCTGGTGCGCCTGACCCACCGCGGTGCGGTGGCCCCCGACGGCAAGACCGGCGATGGATGCGGCCTGCTGCTCAAGCGCCCGGCCGAGTTCCTGCGTGCTGCGGCCGAGGACGCCGGCATCGAGGTGGGTGAGCGTTTTGCCGTGGGCATGGTCTTTCTGGCCAACGACGACGAGCGCGCCGAGGCGCAGAAGGCCGTTCTGGCCGCCGAGATCATCGCTCGGGACCTGACCGTGGCCGGCTGGCGCCGCGTGCCGATCGACCCGGAAGCCTGCGGTGAGTCCGCCCGCGCCACGCTGCCGCGGATCGAGCAGATTTTCGTGTGCCCGCCCGAGAACTTCGACGAAGACGATTTCGAGCGCCGGCTCTACCTGGCGCGCCGCCGCTGCGAGCAGTTCGACGGCGATCAACCGGACTACATCGCCAGCCTGTCGTCACGCACCATCAGCTACAAGGGCATGGTCATGCCCGAGTACCTGGCCCGCTTCTTCCCGGACCTGGCCGACGAGCGCATGAAAAGCTCGGTGGCGGTCTTCCACCAGCGTTTCTCGACCAACACGCTGCCGAAATGGGAACTGGCCCAGCCGTTTCGGATGCTGGCCCACAACGGCGAGATCAACACCATCCGCGGCAACCGCCACTGGACGCGGGCCAGGCGCAAGCTGCTGGCCTCGCCGCTGCTCGCCGAGCTGAGCGATATCGATCCGCCGGTCGCCATGCACGGTTCGGATTCGAGCACGCTCGACAACATGCTCGAGCTGCTGGTCGCCGGCGGCATGGACCTGCCGCAGGCGGTACGCATCCTGATTCCGCCAGCCTGGCAGACGGCCGACAACCTCGATGCCGACCTGCGTGCCTTCCACGAGTTCTTCGCTTTCCACCAGGAAGCCTGGGACGGCCCCGCCGGACTGGTGATGTGCGACGGCCGCTACGCGGTCTGTGCACTCGATCGAAACGGCCTGAGACCCGCGCGCTGGACCCGGACTACCGACAACCGGCTGATCGTCGCCTCCGAGACCGGCGTGGTCGACGTTCCGATCGAACAAGTCGCCGCCCGCGGCCGGCTCGGCCCGGGCCAGATCCTGGTCGCCGACCTCGAAACCGGCGAACTGCTCGATCACCGCGGCGTCGACGAGCAGCTCAAGAACCTTCATCCCTGGCAGGACTGGCTCAAGTCGGGCGTGCAATACCTCGATTCCGAACTGGTCGACGTACACATGGCCGCCGAGCCGTTCGACACCGACACGCTGGCCAGCTACCAGAAGATGTTCAATCTCTCGCGCGAGGAACGGCGCGAGGTGGTGGCGGTCCTGGCCAACACCCAGGCCGAGGCGATCGGCTCGATGGGCGACGACACGCCCATGCCGGTGCTCTCGACCAAGGTGCGCTCGCTGTTCGACTGCTTCCGTCAGCAGTTCGCCCAGGTCACCAACCCGGCCATCGACTCCCTGCGCGAGAGAATCGTGATGTCGCTCGAGACCGGCATCGGGCGCAAGGGCAACGTGTTCGAGCCCGGCCCCGAGCTGGCCGACCGCGTGGTGCTCAACTCGCCGGTGCTGTCGCAGCGCAAACTCAGGCAGCTGATCAACACGCCGCAGTTCGGCCTGTCCTCGGAGTTCCTCGATCTCAACGTGCCGGCCGACCAGCCGCTCGACGAGGCGCTGGCTGACCTGTGTCGCCAGGCCGAGAAAGCGGTCGACAACGGCACCCTGATCCTGCTGATCTCCGATCGCTACCTCAAGCGTGACCACCTGCCGGTCCACGCCCTGCTGGCCACCGGTGCAATCCACCATCACCTGCTCGAGACCGGTCAGCGGCCGCTGTGCAACCTGATCGTCGAGACTGCCACCGCCCGCGATCCGCACCATTTCGCCTGCCTGATCGGATTCGGCGCCACGGCGGTGTATCCCTATCTCGTCTACCAGACCCTGCAGGCGATGGCCAACGCGGGCGAATTCGACAACCCGCGCAACGAAGCCCTGCAACTCGGCCGGGCTTATCGCCGCGGTATCCGCAAGGGCCTGTACAAGATCATGTCCAAGATGGGCATCTCGACCATCGGCTCCTACCGCGGGTCGCAGCTGTTCGAGATCGTCGGTCTGGCCGATGAGGTCGTCGACCTGTGTTTCCCCGGCGCGGTCAGCCGTATCCAGGGCGCGACACTAGAAGACCTGCACGACGACCAGCGCAAGCTTGCCCGCTGGGCCTGGGAGAAGCGCGTGCCGATCGAGCACGGCGGCCTCTACCGCTACGTCGACAACGGCGAGTACCACGCCTGGAACCCCGATGTGGTCAAGGCCCTGCACCGGGCCGTGCAGTTCGAAGACCGCGCCGCCTGGGACGAGTACTCGCGCCGGGTCAACGAACGCGACCCGGCCACCTTGCGTGATCTGCTCAAGATCACCAGCCAGAATCAGCCGATCGACATCGACGAGGTCGAACCCGTCGAGGCCATCTACAAGCGCTTCGATTCGGCCGGTATGAGCCTGGGCGCCCTGTCGCCGGAAGCGCACGAGGCGATTGCGATGGCCATGAACCGGATCGGGGCGCGCTCGAATTCCGGCGAGGGTGGCGAGGATCCGGCCCGCTACGGCACCGAGAAACGCTCGAAGATCAAACAGATCGCCTCAGGGCGCTTCGGCGTCACACCCGAGTACCTGATCAACGCCGAGGTCATCCAGATCAAGATCGCCCAGGGCGCCAAACCCGGTGAGGGCGGCCAGTTGCCCGGTCACAAGGTCGACAAGCTGATCGCCCGGCTACGCTACGCCACGCCCGGCGTGGGCCTGATCTCGCCGCCGCCGCACCACGACATCTATTCGATCGAAGACCTGGCGCAGCTCATCTACGATCTCAAGCAGGTCAATCCCGAGGCCCTGGTCTCGGTCAAACTGGTCTCCGAGCCCGGCATCGGCACGGTCGCCGCCGGGGTGGTCAAGGCCTACGCCGACCTGATCACGGTCTCCGGCTACGACGGCGGCACGGGCGCCAGCCCGCTGACCTCGGTGAAGTACGCCGGCGCTCCCTGGGAACTGGGCCTGTCGGAAGTCCGCCAGGTGCTGATGGCCAACGACCTCAGAGGCCAGGTGCGAATCCAGGCCGACGGCGGCCTGAAAACCGCCGTGGACGTGGTCAAGGCCGCGATCCTGGGCGCCGAAAGCTTCGGTTTCGGCACCGCGCCGATGATCGCGATCGGCTGCAAGTACCTGCGCATCTGTCATCTCAACAACTGCGCCACCGGCGTGGCCACCCAGCACGAGGTGCTGCGCAAGAAGCACTTCATCGGTCTGCCCGAGATGCTGACCCACTTCTTCCGCTTCCTGGCCGAAGACGTGCGGGCCCTGCTGGCGGAACTGGGCGTGGCAAAACTGGAGGACCTGATCGGCCGGACCGAGTATCTCGAGCGCATCGAGGGGCTGACCGAGCGGCAGAATCGCCTCGATCTCTCGCCGATCCTGGCCGAGACCGGCCTGGAGACCGGCGCCGAGCGCTTCTGCGTGGCCGAGCGCAACCCGCCGCACGACAAGGGCGAGTTGGCCGAACGCATCGAAGCCGACACCGCCGAGGCCGTGAAGAGCCAGTCCGGTGGCCACTTCGAATACACCATCCGCAACAGCGACCGCTCGATCGGTGCGCGTCTGTCGGGCTTCATCGCCCGCCATCACGGCAATCAGGGCATGGCCGACTCGCCCCTCAGCCTGGACTTCACCGGCACCGCCGGCCAGAGCTTCGGGGCCTTCAACGCCGGCGGCCTGGATCTGACGCTGACCGGCGAGGCCAACGACTACGTCGGCAAGGGCATGACCGGCGGACGCATCGTTCTGCGCGTGCCCTCGACCATCCGCTACACCGCGGCTGCCACGCCGATCATGGGCAACACCTGCCTGTACGGCGCCACCGGCGGCGAGCTTTTTGCCGAGGGCCAGGCCGGCGAGCGCTTCGCCGTTCGAAATTCCGGGGCCATTACCGTCATCGAAGGCGCCGGCGATCACTGCTGCGAATACATGACCGGCGGCGTGGTGGTGGTACTGGGCAAGACCGGCATCAACTTCGGCGCCGGCATGACCGGCGGCTTCGCCTACGTGCTCGACCTCGACCGCGGCTTCGTCGACCGCTACAACCACGAGTTGATCGACATCCACCACATCGCGCCCGAAAGCATGGAAAACCACGTCCACCACCTGCGCAACCTGATCATGCAGCACCAGGAACTGACCGGCAGCCGGCACGCCGCCGAAGTGCTCGACGACTTCCGCCGCATGCTGCCCAAGTTCTGGCTGGTCAAGCCCAAGGCCGCCGACCTCGACGACCTGATCGCTTCACTGAGGAACGCGGCATGATCGTTTCGACCGGAGTTTATGGAGCCGCAGATTACGCAGATTTGCGCAGATTGAAACTGAACCGCTCTCCGATTTCACTCATTCGCGCAGCTTGTGCAGAATTGATAAAAAGGCCGCACTCTGTGAATTCTGTGGGCCCAGCCTTTTCAAATCTGCGTCAATCTGCGAAATCTGCGGTTTCGCGAACACCATGACCATGAAAAAACCGAGCACTCTTCATTTTCTCGAAAGCCCGCGCCGCAACCCCGAAGAGGTGGCCATCCCGATTCGTGTACGCGAGTGGGGGGAAATCTACGGGCAGTACGACGAAGACGGCGCGGCCGACCAGTCGGCGCGCTGCATCGACTGCGGCAATCCCTATTGCGAGTGGAAGTGCCCGGTCCACAACTACATTCCCGACTGGCTGCGCCTGGTCCGCCAGGGCCGCCTGTTCGAGGCCGCCGATCTGTGCCATCAGACCAATGCCCTGCCGGAGATGTGCGGACGCATCTGCCCGCAGGACCGGCTATGCGAGGGTGCGTGCACGCTCAATGACGGCCTGGGCGCGGTCACCATCGGCTCGGTCGAAAAGTACATCACCGACGAGGCCATCGAGCAGGGATGGCGCCCGGATCTTTCCCACGTACAGCCCACCGGGAAGAAAGTCGCCGTCATCGGCGCCGGACCCGCCGGCCTGGGTTGCGCCGACCGCCTGGTGCGCCACGGCGTCGAGGCGCATGTATATGACAAGTATCCGCGCATCGGCGGCCTGCTGACCTACGGCATCCCCCCGTTCAAACTCGAAAAAGAGGTGGTCGAAACGCGTCGGGAGATCATGGAAGGGATGGGTATTCACTTCCATCTCGGCCAGGAGGTGGGCAAGGATGTCTCGCTCGACGAACTGCTCGGGACCTACGATGCCGTCTTCCTCGGGATGGGCACCTACAAGTACGTCGATGGCCGCCTGGACAACCAGGACTTGCCTGGCGTGATTGCCTCCCTGCCCTACCTGATCGGCAATGTCAGCCAGGTCCTCGAAGAGCCGCTCACAGGTTTCGACTACGTGAATCTGAAGGATCAGCGTGTGGTCGTGCTGGGCGGCGGCGATACCGCCATGGATTGTGTACGCACGGCCATCCGCCAGGGCGCGAGCGAGGTCACCTGTGCCTACCGGCGCGACGAGGAGAACATGCCCGGCAGCCGGCGCGAGGTGAAGAACGCGAAAGACGAGGGCGTCCAGTTCCTGTTCAACCGCCAGCCGCTGGGCATCGTCGGCGACGGCAAGGCCGAAGGCGTCAGGCTGGCCGAAACACAGCTCGGCGAACCCGACGAGGCCGGGCGCCGGCGCCCCGAACCGGTGCCGGGCAGCGAGCAGGTGCTGGCCGCCGACACCGTGATCATCGCCTTTGGCTTTCGCCCCAATCCGCCGGAATGGCTGATGGCTGCCGGCGTGGACACCCACGAGGACGGCCGCCTGGTCGTTGGTGCAAATGGCCGCAGCGACTTCCAGACCAGCCACGACAGGATCTACGCTGGCGGCGACATGGTCCGTGGCGCCGACCTGGTGGTCACCGCCGTCTACGAGGGCCGCGAAGCCGCCCACGGCATTCTCGCCGACCTGGGTATCGAGGCCCCCACCGCCCAGCACGAAACCGCCGCAGCCGCGGGCTGAGCGCTCAGGTCCCTGGCGTGGCCGCTTCCGGCGCGGCCCGCCAGCGTTCAGCCTCCTCTGTTCGGCCGGCCCCGGCGTGAATCTCGGCGATCAATTCGCGGGTTTCCTGCAGGTCGTTGCCACCTTCAGACTCCGCCTGCCGCCGTTCATGCACGAACAGGGCATTCTCCAGCGCCTGCTCGTGCCGGCCCAGTTCGAGCTGCGCGCGAGCGGCCATTTCCAGCGCCCAGAGCCGGTCGGGATGATCAACGGACTGAAGTTGCTCCTGCCAACGCGCCACTTCCTCGAAATGCCTCAGCGCTTCGTCCGGCCGGTTGGACCTCAGCAGCGCATTACCCAGGTTCATTTGCAGCCTCAGCGTCGTCGGGTTGTGCCGGCCGTAGGTTTCCCGTCCCAGTCGGTAAATCTCGGAGAACTGGGCGATGGCCTCATCAAAGCGTTCGAGATCCAACAGGGTCGCCGCGATATTGTTCATTGCCCGGATCGAGGATGGATTGCGCCGGCCGAAGTGGGTACTCAGAATCTCGTAGACTTCAGTTTCCACCGCCAACGCCTCCTCGTGGCGACCCAGGCCGCTCAGAGCCGCACCGACATTGAGCATGGCGCTGTAGTAGGCGTTTTCGGTCTCGTCGAAGTGCCCGCGGGCGCGCTCCAGGCTTTGCTGGAACCAGTCCAGCGCGGCCTCCAGGTTGCCCGACAGGGCCTGCACATAGCCCAGGGTGTTGAGCGCCCGCACCGTGTATTCGTGGTGCGGACCGAGTTCGGCCTCGGCCCGCTCGAGATTGGCCCGGGCGGTTTCCAGCGCCGCTTCCGGGTGACCGGTATCGATCAGCAGATTGGCCCGGCTGTCCCAGGTGTCGTGGCGCAGGTCGAGCTGGCCCGGATCGTCGGGGTCCATGCGCGCCTCGATCTCATCGAGTTGCGCGCTGGCCGCTTCGTACTGGCCGCTTCTCGAAAGCAGGCGGTAGAGTTCCTGCCGGGCCTCCAGGGTCCGGGTGTGATCGGGCCCCAGGGCCTCGAGCCTCAGGTCGACGATGCGACCTGCCAGCGGCAGGCTCAACTCGATCATGCCCGCGCTGTTGTAGACGTCGCGGACCGTCTCGAACAGCGCAGCCTGCAGGTGTGGGTCGTCCGAGAAATCACGTTCGATGCTCTCGACCGCCCGCTCGAGCACGAACTCGTCGATCAGGTCCTGGGCCATATCAGTCGGGTTGATGCGTCCCACGGCCAGTTCGAAGGCTTCCCGGCCGGCCTGCACGGTGTCCGCGTCGGCACGCGGGTCGAACGACTGCTCGAACTGACTGCGAAGACGCTCGACAAAACCCTCGCCCAGCAGTCGGGGATCGATGTCACCGAGCATCGAGCGCTGAAAGCCGGTCATGCGTTCGAGCTCCTGGGTGCGTTCCTCGGCCAGCCGTTGCTGCTGGCGAGCCTCAGTCATTCCGATAACCGCGAGCGTCAAGCCGACCACCAGCGAGATTGCAACGATCGCGGCCGCGGATACCGACCACGCGTGGCGGGTCAGGAAGCGACGCAGGCGGTAGCCGCGCGAGTCTCCCATGGCGCGGACCGGACGGCCATCGAGCCAGGCACGAATGTCCTCGGCCAGTTCCACCGCGCCGGCATAGCGTGCCTCGCGATCGGGGTGCACGGCGCGGGTGGCGATGGCGTCGAGGTCACCCTGCAGTCGCCGGCGCAGACGCGGCAAGCCCATGCGCCGGTGACCGGCGAGGTCGACCGAATCGGCCGTTTCGGTTTTCAGAAGGTCGCTGGGCCGGGGCGGGTGCCTTTCGGTCAGGCGCTGACGCAGCATCGAGGACTCGGTATCCCGAAACAGGTCGGGATCGTGCGGTCCGCGGTCGACGAGCAGTTCGTAGAGCATCACGCCGAGCGAATACACGTCGCTGCGGGTATCGATCGGCGCACCTTCCTCGAACAGCTCCGGGCTCATGTAGAACGGCGTTCCCGCCGAGCTTTCCGCCTGATGCTCACTGGGCGAAGCGGCCGTAGTGGCAATCCCGAAATCGATGATTTTCGGGGCGGGCACCCCATCAATCATCGAAACCAGCACATTGGCCGGCTTGAGATCGCGATGGATCATGCCCTTCTGGTGCGCGTGGGAAATGCCCTGGCAGATGCGGATGAACAGTTCGAGCCGCTCGCGCAGGCTCAGGCGGTGTTCCTTGCAGAAGCTATCGAGCGGCTGCCCGCGAACGTACTCCATGACGAAATACGGAAAGCCGTCGGGGTTGGTGCCGGCATCGTAGATCTGGGCAATGGCCGGGTGGTGCATCTGCGCCAGGGCCTGGCGCTCGACCAGGAAGCGGACCTCGGTGATCGGGTTGCGGATCTGCTTGCGAATCAGCTTGATCGCCACTTCGCGGTCAACCGGCTCGGTCTGTCGCGCCAGGAAGACCTGCCCCATCCCGCCGCTGCCCAGCGGGCGGATGATCTGGTAACCCGGCAGGTTCAGTTCGGCATCCTGCTCCGGAGCGGAATTCTCCGCGCCCGAGAGCACCTGCGTGGCGTCATCGCGCGATGAGTCGTCGGATCGATCGTTATTCATGGCGGGCTGGTCCGGCCCGTCGGGCCGATTTCCCTCTTGTCACGAGGCCCCATTATGCATTGAAGCCAATCCCGACCGGCCCGCCGCTTGTCGCTCCGCGGGGCCGGTGTTAGCCTCGAATCCCGTTCCCCATCCTCCCGGATTGTCCCGAGCCTCGACATGAACAATACAGGCACCCGACTTCGCGGCTCGCTGTGGCGATGCTTGCGTGACGTCGACGACTTCCTCGACCGTCACGGCTGGCAGCGCACCCGGGGCGTGGGAAAGTCCGTCTGGCGGAGATTGGGTCCGCTGGTTCTGGGACGGCAATCGGCCGTCGGCGCGCGGGCTCATCAGCAAGCGGATAAAAAGGTCAACCTCGAGGGCCGCTTTTGTGCCGCGCCGTTTCGCCAGTTCGATGTATACGAAGGCGGGCCGGTGCACCTGTGCTGTTCATCCTGGCTGCCGACGGCCGCAGGTGACCTCAACCGGCAGTCGGTCGAACAGGCCTGGAACTCGAAGACCGCCCAGGCCATCCGCGCCAGCATCCATGACGGCAGCTTCCGTTACTGCAACCACGCCGTCTGTCCGGCGATCCAGGACGATACCCTGCCGACCGTCGAACAGGCGCGCGAGGATCCGGAACTGCAACGCATCATCGACGATCGGCTGACCCGGCTGGAGAGCCTGCCGTGGTTCATCAATCTGTGCAACGACGCGTCCTGCAATCTCTGGTGTCCCAGCTGCCGGACGCATCGCATCAACCACACCGACGGGGACACGCTGACGAAACTCCGGCGTGTGCAGGCACAAATCGAGGAGACCCTGTTTGCCCATCCAAGCGAGCGGCATTTCCACATCAACGTCACCGGCTCCGGCGACCCGTTCGCCTCGCGCATCTTCCGCGAGTTCCTGTTCGGGCTCGACGGCAGGGATTTTCCGAACCTGAAGATCAACCTCCAGACCAACGGCGTCCTGCTCACGCCCAAGAACTGGCGGCGCATGGAACGCATCCATCGCAACATCGAGACCGTGCTGGTGTCGTTCGACGCCGCCTGCCCCGAAACCTACGCCGTCACGCGCCGGGGTGGCCACTGGGCCACGCTGATCGACAATGTGCGGGCACTCGGCGAGTTTCGCCGGCGCGGCGAACTGGGTCATTTGCGCCTGGATTTCGTGGTTCAGCAGGCCAACTACCGCGAGATGCCGGCCTTCGTCGAACTGGCCGAGTCCCTGGGCGCGGACGCGGCCAGTTTTTCGAAGATTCTCGATTGGGGCACCTGGTCGCGGTCGATGTTCGAATTGCAGTGCATCTGGCGGGAAGACCATCCCGAATTCGACCAGTTCATGGAGGTCCTGCGTGACCCGGGACTGTCGCGGCCCGGCGTCATTCTGGGCAATATCGCGCCCTATCGAAACAGGGCCCTGTCAGACAACCGGGAACAGATCGGATCAGCCGCCTGAGTTGCCTTTCCATGCCCGACTAGGGACCGTAGGGGCCGCCGTCATCTTCCGGTTCATCGCCTTCGTCTTCCTCGTCCTTCAGCACGGGATCCTCGGCACGGTCTCCGGGGGCATCGATGGGAATCGGTTCGCCTTTCCAGTCCTCCGGAACGGCCTCGTCGTCAAGGTATTGCTGAAGTCGGTGTCGTCGATGGCGCTGGTTTTCAAACTGGATCTCGAGGGTGAAAGTCAGGCGCCAGTCACTACGCCGCTCACCGGTGTCCAAATCCAGGGGCCAGGCGTGTTCGGGCTGGATTTCGTAGAACAACCAGTGGCGCAGGAACTGGCGCCGGTAGCGCAGGGCCACGAAATACTCCTCGGTCTCGAAATCGGGCTCGGTATGCCCCCAGGCACCGACTTCAGCCCGCACGGCACTCTTGATGTCGAGCTGTCGGAAGGACACCAGACCGGTGCGCCAATCGATGCCGTCGGATTTCTGCGACCAGGTGCCGCGAGCGCTCCAGCGCAGCAGCCGATCGCGATCAGGGAGCCACTCCCAGTCCAGTCGCGTCGTCAGGCCCAGGCCTTCATCGCGCTCCCAGAAAGCTGACTGGGTGAAGCGGCCCAGGGTGCGATCAGTCAGGCCGCGGATGTGGCGATAGCGTCCGCGGACGCGGGGATTGAGCGAACCGCTGCTGACGCGCACGGTGCCGTCGAGGTCGAAACGGCTGCGAGCGCGCTCACTGGCAATAAAGCGCAAGCCCAGGCGAGTCCGGTTTTCCGGGTCATCGAAGGCGCCGGTGTCGGGATAGTCGCCCTCCAGTTCTTCGTCGCGGGCGATGAGCAGGCGCACCCGCTCGGACAGGCGCGGCAGAATCAGGTTGGCACGAACGCCGGCGCGGTACTTCCAGCCTTCCGACTGATCCCAGTGGGCAGCATTGCGAAGGCGAATGAAGCTGCCGACCGGGTTCTCCTCGAGTGTGCGCGGATCGCCGAAGAAGCCGTCAAACCAGGCGGCCGGTTCGCACAGGCGCTGGCTGAGATAGGAATGGGTCAGGTCGAGCCAGCCTTCCGGCCGGCCCGCTTCGTCGCGGCAGGAGATCTCCATCAGGCGCTCCTGGCGCGCTTCACGTTCGTCTGACTCATCCTGCGCTGCCGGCTCCTCGGCGGCCAATACCGGGATGACCGTGCAAATCGCCACCAGCAGCGCGATCCCGTGCGCTTTCATGACACAATTCCCAACGACATGAACCGTACCCATCCTCCAGGCGATCCAGGACCCCGGGAATCATGATACGTCAAGAATCCGGCCCCGCCCATTCAACTTGCAAGGCCTGCCGGTCATGACCTCGAACGCCTCTGACTCGCGTCCCTACGCCGATCTGTCGCCGGATTGCGTACTCGACGCCCTGGAAGCGCTCGGGACGGTCACCGACGGCCGGCTGCTCGCGCTCAACAGCTTCGAGAATCGGGTCTGGCAAGTCGGCCGGGAAGGCGACGAACCGGTGGTGGTGAAGTTCTATCGGCCCGCGCGCTGGTCCGACGACGCCATCATCGAGGAACACGCATTCACGCTCGAGCTGGCCGCGGCCGGCCTGTCGGTGGTGGCGCCGATGGTCATCGACGAGCGCACGCTGCACGAGCACGCCGGCTATCGCTTCGCCGTCTTCCCGAGGCGCGGCGGGCGCGCCCCCGAACCGGCCCACGAGCCGACGCTGCGGCGCCTGGGCACGACCCTGGGACGAATGCATGCCGTGGGCGCATCGAAGACCTTTGAGCACCGCCCGGAGCTGACCGTCGAAAACCGTGGACGCGAGCCGGTGCGATGGCTGGTCGAGCATCAGTGGCTGCCCGCGCACCTGGAATCGCCATTTGCCAGCCTGGCCGAACACCTGCTCGAAGCGGTCGAGGCCGCCTTCGACCGCGCCGGAAAGTACCGCACGATCCGTCTGCACGGCGACTGCCACCCGGGCAATATCCTCTGGCGCGACGACCAAGCACATTTTGTCGACCTCGACGACTGTCTGACCGGCCCGGCCGTGCAGGATCTGTGGATGCTGATCTCCGGCAGTCGCGAGGAGCGCGAACGGCAGTTCGGATGGCTGCTTGAGGGCTATCGCCAGTTCCACGATTTCGACCCGCGCGAACTGCACCTGATCGAGGCCCTGCGCACCCTGCGCATGCTCTACTTCCAGACCTGGCTGGCCCGGCGCTGGGACGATCCCGCCTTTCCGGCCGCCTTTCCCTGGTTCGGCGAAGATCGGCATTGGGAGAACATCATCGGCCAGCTGCGCGAACAGCTCGGTGAACTGAGCGAAGCGCCGCTCCAGATCGACCCGGTCTGACATGGCCCTGCCGGTCGATACCGACCGATTTGCCCGAGCAGCGCAAGGCCTGCTCGAAGACGGCTGGTGGGTCGGCGAAAACGCCCTCGATGCGCAACTGGTCGAACGCCTGCGTTCCGATCTCGAAACGCTGATCGTCGAAGACCGCCTGCATCGCGCGGGCATCGGCCGCGAACGTGACTACCACGTCGACCGCGCCATCCGCAGCGACCGCGTTTTCTGGCTGACCCGCCGACGACCTGTGCAGCACGAGTTCCTGGAGCGCATGGAGGCGCTGCGCCTGGCACTCAATCGCGAGCTGTTCCTGGGCCTGTTCGAGTTCGAGGCCCACTATGCCCACTACCCGCCCGGCGGGCACTACAAGACGCACTACGACAGCTTCCGCGGTGCGGCCAACCGGATCGTTTCGACCGTCGCCTACCTGACCGACAACTGGCAACCCGGCGACGGCGGGGAGCTGGTGATCTATGCCGAGAACAACGACGAGATTCTGGCGACGGTCGAACCGCGCGCCGGCACCTTCGTGCTGTTCATGAGCGAGGAAATCCCGCACGAAGTCCTGCCGTCGCACACCGACCGCACCAGCATCGCCGGCTGGTTCCGGCTGAACAGCTCGATCGGCGGGCAGATCGATCCGCCGAGGTGAGCTGCGGACGCGCCCCGCCCGACTGGGATAAACGGGTGGCGGGCGAGAGCGGCCGGTTTCGTTACACCGGGTAGGACCACACATAACGGACCGTAGAGGCATGAGTCAAGCCGCACAGACCGAAGCCAATGAATTCGTGGAGTTCTGGAACGACACCCTGGCCGTCAAGTTCGAGCGCTTCCGCGAAATCCTGATGAACGGGCTGAGCTACCACAGCACCAAGCCACTCGGAGAACTGGACCTGCCTGCGGGCAGCCGGGTTCTCGATGTCGGTTGCGGCTGGGGCGATACCGCTATTGAGCTTGCCCGAATGACCGGTCCGGACGGCTATGTCCTGGGGATGGACTGCGTCGATCAGTTTCTCGAAAAGGGTCGACAGGACGCGGCGAGTGCCGGACTGGACAACATCGAATTCATCGCCGGCGATGTCGAGTCCTATCCGTTCCGGAGCGACTTCGATTTCGTCTTTTCGCGCTTTGGCATGATGTTTTTCAGCAATCCGGTAGCGGCGATGCGCAACGTCCGCACGGCCCTCAAGCCCAAAGGCCGGCTGATGTTCATCGTCTGGCGACGGATCGAGGAGAATCCCTGGGCGCGCGTGCCCAAGGAAGTCGTGCTGCAGTATCTTCCCGAACCCGGCGACGATGCCCGCACCTGCGGGCCGGGTCCGTTCTCGATGGCCAACTCGGAGATGGTCGAGAAGCAACTGGAGATCGCCGGTTTCGAAAACATCGCGTTCGAGCCGGTCGACGGCCCGGTCACGGTCGGCGACTCGATTGCCAATGCCATCGAATTCCAGTTGGCCATCGGCCCGGCCGGGGAGGTCTTCCGCGAAGCCGGCGAAATCGCCGAGCAACGGCGCGAGGAAGTCGAGCAGGCCTTGTCGGCCGCTCTGTCCGACTACCTGGATGACGGCAAGGTCGTCATGCCGTCGGGTTCCTGGCTGGTCACGGCCGACCGGGCCGACTGACAGGCGGGGCCGGTCGCAGCCCCGGGGCCCGGGAATCACCCGGTCCGGGATTCGATTTGTCCATCCCGCAATTGCCACAGGCACGGAGCCCAGTGGATCAGGCGAAATTAATTGACCGGTCGACCAGTTAATTGTAAACTTCGGGCATGAACGATTCCGCCACCCGTGATCCGGACCTCACTCGCGCCCGCATGCTCAAGGCCGCTTTCGAACTGTTCGTGGACAAGGGCTTCGCGGCCGTGAGCATGCGTGAACTCGCCGAGCGCTCGGGCGTCACCAAGAGCCTGATCCACCACCATTTCGGCACCAAGGAAGCGCTCTGGGATGCAGTCAAGGAAGCGGCCTTCTCACGCTACTACGAAGGCCAGAAGGCCGAACTCGAAGGCACGGATTCTCCCGACTCGGAACTCCTCAAGAATGGGGTCATCCGCTATTTCCGATTCCTCCAGGAAAACCCCCAGGTCGTGCGGCTCTTTACCTGGATGCACCTGGAAGGCGATACCACCTGCAACGAGATGGATGCCGAGCTGGTCCGGCTTGGCGCCCGGCGCGTACGCGAAGCGCAGGAGGCCGGGCTGCTCCGCGCCGATGTCAACCCCACCCACGTCGTCACTGTCTTCATCCACGCCTGTTCGCAATGGTTCGAGGTGCGCCCCCAGCACAAGAACTGGGAGGGGATCGGCAGCGACGACGAGTATCTCGAGGATTTCCTCAAGATCTTCATGGACGGCCTGGCACCTCGAACCACCGGACCGGAAACCGACAGCAACTAAGGCGAATGGATTATGAGTTTCAGCAACCTTTTTCACGCGCCAATAACTGACCGGCCGGCCAGTTTACTGCGCAAGGCCCGACACATCGGGGTCCTTATCATTTTCCTCGGATTGGCCGGGGCTATGGTCGCTTGCACCGGCGAAACGGACGCCCAGGGGCAGGCGCCCGAGTCGGGGCAACCGGTGCGCGTAGCTGCCGTGAGCGACGGCAAGCCGCCGGTGCGGCTACGCCTGCCGGGTGTGACCCGGGCAGTACAACGGGCCGACCTGGCCTTCCTGCACAGCGGGCAGCTGGCCGAACGCCTGGTCCGACGCGGTGAGAAGGTCAGCGCCGGGCAGGCGCTGGCCATCCTGCACAACCCGTCCCTGATGCCGGGCGTATCGGGCGCCGAAGCCCGCGTGCGAGAACTCGACGAACAACTGCAGCAACTCGAGCGAGAAACGCAGCGCCTGACCAACCTGCACGAGCGCGATCTGGTCTCCACCGATGAACTCGATCGGGTGCGCGCGCAGCGCAATGCCGCCCGCCAGGCGCGCAGCCAGGCGCAGGCCCGCCTCGAAGAAGCGCGCGAGCAGCTTGCCGAGGCTACCATCCGGGCACCCTTCCCGGGCCGCGTCGCGGCCCTGCCCGTTGAACCGGGACACTTCGTCAGTCCCGGCCAGACGATCGTATCGATCAGCTCGCCCGAGCGTCTCGAGGTTGCCGTCGACCTGTCGGCCCGCCAGGCGCAATCGTTGATCGCGGGTCAGTCCGCACTGGTGCGCAGACTCAACGGCGGGCCGCAGCTGACCGGAACAATCCGGGAAATCGGCCTGCCCGCACCCGGGCAGCCGGCCACCGCCGTGATCGAACTGCCCGAAACCGACTGGCCCGAGTGGTCACCCGGCCAGGCTGTGCACGTCGAACTGGCCTGGACCAACGGCGAACAACTGACCGTACCCCTCGATGCTCTCATCGATACCGGCGACGGCCTGCCCCACGTATTCCGGGTCCGCGGCCAGCTGGCTGAGCTGGTCAGCGTTGTTCCCGGCGAACTCGACGGCGCCCAAGTGCAGGTCGCCGGCGAAATTGAACCCGGCGACGAGGTGGTCATCGCCGGGCACGGCCAGCTGCTGGACGGTGAACGGGTGCGGGTACTGCGATGAAACTGATGCAAGCCGCCCTGCACCGCCGGCGCCTGATCCTGGCCGGCGTGGTGATGCTGTCGCTGATCGGCCTGGCTGCCTGGTTCAGCATGGACCGGCAGGAAGACCCGTTCTTTCCTCACCGCTACGGCAACATCCAGGTCGCCTGGCCCGGCGCCGAACCGGCGGAAATCGAGAGACTGGTCCTCGACCCGCTGGAAGAAGAGATCGCCGGCATCGAGGACGTCAACGACATACGCGGGACCGCGCGGCTGGGCTTTGCCCACGTGATCGTCGGCATGCATCAGCATGTTTACGACACCGACGCTGTCTGGGACCGCATTCGCGTGGCTGTCGAACAGGCCGAGCGTCGCTTTCCCGAAGGCGCAGGCCCGGCCGTCATCGAGGACCGCTCGATGGAAACTCACGGCATTGTGCTGGCCGTGACCGGCTCGAACGATTTGCTCGAACTGCTCGACGCTGCCCGCGAACTACGCCGCGACCTTTTCCGCATACCCGATGTCGGACGCATCGACCTGCTGGCCGACCCCGGGGAGCGGCTCGTGATTCGACTGGACGATGCCAGTGTGATGGCCAGCGGTGTCAATCTGGAATCGCTGGCCGGGCAGATCGCCGAGCGCAATCGGGTCGTACCCGGCGGCTCGCTGGCCAGCGGCGGCCGCAACCTGGTCGTACGCCCGCTGACGGATTTCGAGGACATCGACGAACTGGCCAGAACCCCGATTCGTACCGCCAGCGGGCAAGTCGTAGAGCTGAGCGAGATCGCCAGCATTGATCTGGGGCCGGAGGAGCCGGCCGTCGAACGCATGTGGGTCAACGGCGAGCCCGCGATCGGACTCGGCATTGTCATTCCCGAGAACCGGCTCAATGCCGTGCGCTTCGGTCGCAACGCACGAGCGGTGATCGACGAGCTACGCGAAGAATACGCACCGCTGGAAATCCGGGAAGTGTTCTACCAGCCGCGTTGGGTGGAAAAGCGCCTGGCGGAACTGGGCCGGTCGCTGCTGATCGGCGTCGGCAGCGTGGCTCTCGTACTCCTGCTGGCCATGGGCCCGCGGCTGGGCCTGGTCGTTGCCACGCTGCTGCCGGTTGTGACACTCAGCGGCTTGGCGATTTACGCCCTGGGCGGTGGCGTACTCCACCAGATGGCGATCGCCGGCATGGTAATTGCCCTCGGCATGCTCGTGGACAACGCCATCGTGATGGTCGAAAACCTGCAGTGGCATCTCGACCGTGGCATGCGTCGGAGCCGCGCAGCGGTGAGCGCAGTATCCGAACTGGCTGGCCCGCTGGCGGCCGCGACGGGTACCACGATTGCGGCGTTCACCCCACTGCTCCTGTCAACCGGCGATACAGCCGACTTCACGCGCGCCATTCCGACCATGGTGATGCTGATACTGGTGGTGAGCTATCTCTACGCCGTGATCGTCACACCCGCCGTAGCCGCCGTGCTGCTCAGACCGGGTGACGGCGAAGCCTCCGCAAGGCTTGAACATGTCGGTCAGAATCTTGGCCGTATGGCGGTCCAACGTCCGTGGCCGGTCATGGGCGCAACCGCGCTACTGATCGTCGCGGCGCTGAGCATAAGCAGCTTCATGCAACGCGACTTCTTTCCCAGTACCGACCGCAACCAACTCATTGTCGACCTGTATTTCGCCGAAGGCACGCGGCTGGAGCACACTGCGCTGAAGGCCAGCGATCTGGCCGCTTCCATGGAAAACCTGCCCCAGGTCCGGGCTGTTCATCATTTCGCCGGCTTCAGCGGGCCACGCTTCTACTACAACCTGATTGAAATTCCGCGCTCGCCCCACCTGGCCCGGCTGGTCGTCGTCACCGAAGACGATTCCCAGCTTCCCGAAGTCATGAACTGGGTCGACCGGTTCGTGCCCAACCGCATTCCCGACGCCCAGGTCGTCGCCCATCGGCTCGGACAGGGGCCGCCAGTGGATGCACCGGTGGAAGTGCTGCTCTACGGCGAAGATGCCGCCGAACTGGCGCGTGCCAGCCGGCAAGTCATGGCCGCGATGCGCGCCACGTCCGGTGCACGCGATGTGCGCCACAAGCTCGGCGACGGCATGCCGACGTTGACTTTCACCATCGACGATGCAGAGGCGATACGCCACGGCATCAATCGCTCCGATCTCGCTAATGTGCTCACCCAGGCCAGTTTCGGTGATCAGATTTCGACTTGGCGCGCAGGCCGAGAACCGGTGCCCATCCGCCTGCGAAGCCCCGAGGGCGAGAGCCTGCCCGAGCGCGCGCTGGCCGGATTACAGGTTTCCACCGCCACTGGCCCGGTGCCCCTGGACCAGTTCGTGCGGATCGAACTCGGGCTCGAACCGGCCGTCATCCATCATCGCGACCTCCAGCGCGTCACTTCGGTGCTGGCCGAGACGACCGATGAAGTGACCTACAACCAGGTGGTGAGCGAACTGCAACCTCGCCTCGAGGCGCTGGACCTCCCGGCCGGCATCCGAATGGAACAGGGCGGTTCAGCCGCGGAGGCCAGCACCGCAAACAGTGCACTATTCAGCTCGCTGCCCATCGGCGTGGCGCTGCTGATCGGCTTTCTGCTGTGGCAGTTCAATTCGTTCCGTCTGGTCGGACTGGTGCTGCTGACCGTGCCGCTGGCGGCCATCGGTGTGGTGCCGGGTCTGATCCTGGCCGGCCAGCCCTTCAGCTTTACCGCCACCTTGGGCGTGGTGGCGCTGATCGGGATCGTGGTCAACAATGCCATCGTGCTCATCGACGTGATCCAGACCAACCGAAGGGACGGGCTGACCGTCGAGCAAGCCGTCTCAGGCGCCGTGGGCCGACGCATCCGGCCGATCCTGCTGACCACCGCCACAACCATCGTCGGGTTGCTGCCGCTGACCTTCACGCAGTCGACGCTGTGGCCGCCCATGGCCTGGGCCATCATTTCGGGCCTGCTTGCGGCGACCTTGCTGACCCTGGTGGTGATTCCGGCCGCCTACCGGCTGATCGAATCCGATCAGCGATAGACGGCCGAAAGGAAACTACTCCACGTAGCTCAGGCTAAAAGAGCAGTGGTAACCACATATGTCGTAATGAGCTATAAGCCTTCAAGCAAGGTATACAGAATGTGAGTAGTGCCCGCCTCGTGAACAACGAATCTTGCACTCTTGTAGGCGTACGTTTCACCTGGGTTATAGTCCAAGATCACCTCCTGAGTAAATGCCGGACGTGCCATGCCTCGTTCAGTGAATTCCTTGTACACAAACCTAATCTCGCCAGCTGCAACGCCGGCATATGTAAGAGTTGCTGTGGGGCCCGAGCTCCGCCCGCGAGAACCGTCACGCGGCTCTAGATGTTCCGTATGGGTCACCTCAACTGGGTTGGGGAGAGGAACTGAATAGACATTGGCAGGAACTAAATCCTCATCGCGGTCGCGGGCGTACCACCACCAAAAGAAGTCAGTTGCAACATCCTGTCCCGTTGGAACAAATAGACCGCCGTATGCCTTACGCGATCCGAACGGCGTTAAGTACCGATAGTACTTTCCCTGGCTTGATTCAGCGACCAACTTATACGGACCAGCTTTAAGGGGAAATCGAAAAACATGTCGCTTGTGTTCAACTTCGAGCTCCGGCTGTGGATCAATGGTTATTGCCGGGTACTTATTTGAAGGAGGACGATAATCAAACTCTCCTGCTTCAAGCATGACATCGCCAACTTCTGCCCGAGATCGAGTTAGCGGATCTGGCTCATGCAATTGCCCCGGAACGAAATCGGGGTCAACGGGTGACAATCCACGCATGCTGCCAATGTCACTGGCGCAGCTGACGCAAATAAGAACTGTTGCTGCGACCATGCCAGCCAACATCACTGAACGGCTTGGTTTCATCTTCTAGATTCTCCCCAAATTCCCAAGTGATCCGATTCTGCTCAAATAGCTGATTGGTGTCAATCGCGTAAATTTCAAAACGGGCGATGTGTCGGCCACCGGTCGCTAAATACGGCCGAAGTTTCAATCCTGAAGTCGATTTCTACCTGCAGTGAATAAAAGAAGTGCGGAGGAACTGCATCCAATACGCTACAGAAAGCCACAACCCTAATAGTCACACCCCTGAGGCCCAGATTCAATTGACCTAGGTGCTACCTGTCGCTAACCTGTGGGCGAAATCGGGATCTCGGCCCAGCGGGTCCAGACCTTTGTGCGGCTCGGCAAGAGCGAGGCCTGGCAATCTTCGACACCAGTCAGCATCCGAGCCACTGCGGTTGCCGTCGGCGCCAATGCGGCCTAGAATACGCGGTCTTGGGGCGATTAGCTCAGCGGGAGAGCACTGTCTTCACACGGCAGGGGTCGCTGGTTCGAACCCAGCATCGCCCACCACCGAACCCAGGCCGAAAGGCCGTGAAAAGCCCATGATCTTCATGGGCTTTTTTGTGTCAGCAGGCGTGGCCCGGATCGAGGGATACGATCGGAAGGCAGACCTTTTCAGTGCACCTCGAAATCGTCGGCAAAGATGAGGTCCAATCCGGTGCCGGCAACGACGCTCGACGTCGTCGATCCGGTACGACCATCGGAGTCGGTCGCCGTGAGGGTGATCTGGTGGGAACCGAGGGAGAGGCCGTTGTCCAGTGCAACCGTTTCTCCGGTGCCAAGGATGCCGTCCCGGTCGGAGCTCCACTCCAGGGCCGTGCCGGCGAGGCGACCTTCCTCGGGATCCCAGGCGTCGCCCCGAAGGATCATGGGGGCACCTGCCACCACGGTGGCGCCATTGGCGGGCATGGTGATCCCCGGATGAGGGGCCCCTGCGTCTATCTCGAAGGCCCCGGAGGTGGCCTCGGCAGTGTGGAAGCCGTCGCTGACCAGGACTCTCACCCTGGCAGTCTGACTGGCGGCAAGGAAACGCGTCGGGGCGTCGAAGGAGGCACCTCCTTCCAGGCCCATGGCCAGGGTTTCCCAGGTCGCCCCGTCGTCGTAGCTCAGGAGCACTGTGATTTCTAGGGGGTCACCATCCGCGTCTTCCGCGTCCCATTCGATCGCGATGGCACCGCTCGCCGTCGAGGCGGGCGCCGGCGAGGTGATCGAAACGGTCGGGGGATTGGGCGAGGCGCCAAGAGAAGCAGACTCGCCAGTTGTCGTATCAGTGACGACGAGACCCGCCGGCTCCGTGGCCGCGGGAACGGGGACGGCGGCGAAGAAAAAACCGTCCTCTGGCCCGAGCCCGAACTGCAGGTTCTCATGATCCCCATCCAGCAGAAGAGCGACGCTCCGCGAGGCGATCTCGGCCCCGGAGCCGTCAACGAGAGCGACACTGACGTCTCCGGCCTCGTAAGGTTGGTCCATGCCGAGCAAACGGACGGCGGGCTCGATGACAAGGGTTCCGTCGATAGCATCGACGCTTCCGGAGACGAGGATGAACTCTTCGAGCTCTCCGCGGGAAAGCGTGGATTCCGTTTCCGTGGCGCCCGCAGGCTCGCCGGCGTTAGCCAGGACCTCCCGCAGCCGCTGATAGGTGTACGTCGACGGCCAGCGATCCTGGCCAGCATCCGGCGCGTTGCAATAAGACATCAGCGCGGTGCTTTGGCGGGGATCCACGACAGCCAGGTGCTCAAAACCGCTCTCATAGGCTCGGGGCGAGAAGCCCCAGACCTCCTCGTCCACGCCGGCGCCGAGAGGACCGATGGTCGGCCAGGTGAACTCCCACTTATCCTCGGTGGCCGATTCGTTCTCCACGCCCGGAATCTCCTCGACCCAGGGATGGAGGTTCGAGGCCAAACGACTATACTTCGAGCCGCAGATCCCGACCGAGTTCGCGCCCTGGTGCTCAACCACCGCGTGGGCCCGCCCGTAGTTGTGGGCAGCCTCGTGCACGCCGATGTTGCGGGGGCGGCCTCCGTCACCGGGCAGACCGAAACCGTTCAGGTAGGTCGCTGCGGTCTTCAGCAAAGCCATGCCAGATTTTGTAGAGGTCGGCCAGCGGTGGCGCAGGAAGCCCCAACTGCGCAGATTGGGCGGGTAGCGGACCGGGTTCAGGCTGCGGTCCATCCAGCGCATATTGGCCAGGCGGCGATTTGCCTTGAGCAGGGTCGGAGCTCGATTGAAACTGCCGACGTCGCGGTAGCGGTAGTCCACCACATCCGTCGGGAAGGCGTCGGTGACCCGCAGCCGCTGCTCCCGCAACTCCCGCTCCCCCGGTGCGGTGAACTCCCCACCGAGCTGGGTGATCTCCAGTGTTATCGCCCCGCCCGTCAATCCGGATGTATTCAGGGTCAGGTCTTCGTGCTTTCCTCGCAATGTGATTATGTCGTATCCCTCGTTGCGCCCATCAACGATCACCCGTCCGTCCCGGGCGCCCAGCACCGCTTCAACGGCACCCTCAACCTCTTCGGCGGTCGCCTCGACGTCGAGGGCATCGCTGAAATCCCCGTCGCTGACCAGCTTGAAGGTCCCGGCGGCATCGTCGCTGCGGCGAAGCGCCCGGACCTCGTTCGAGTCGTAAGGTATCGAAACGAACTCGGCGATGGGGCGGTCCGGCGCCTCAAAGACAACAACGTCGACACAATCCGGCTTGCCGTCGGGCTCGGCGCAGGTAAGGCCAGAGGTGATGGAGGGTTCGAAGGAAAGCTCCAGGACTTGGTTTGAGGGCTTCGTCCACGAGCGGGGCAAAATGAAATTGAGGCTGCCGTCCGGATCTGCTCGCACGGATTCGTTCTTGTCCGTGTCCGGGTCGTCAAGCACCGAGGCGTCCTCGACGACGGCAACAGGACCGTTCACCGGCTCGAGCGGGCTTCCGGAGAGGGCCTCACCGCTGGCAGTACCATGGAGCAGTCCGGTCATCTCGGTGGGGCTGGTCGGTCCGCCGGTTTCAAAGAAGACCCGCACCACGGTATCCTTGCCTTCGTAAAGCGGGATGGTGTTCCTCCAGGTCTGGATGGTCTGGTTGACCTCGATCGCCCGAAGGACGGGACCGTCGCTGGACACCACCTCCAGATCCTGACAGGAGTGGCCGCTCTCATCACCCTCGGTGTCGAAGGCCCGGGCACAGATGCGTCGAGTACCCACGGTGTTGAACGAGAGTGTGCCCTCCCCGGTTTCGATTACCTCGTCGTAGGCGCCGTCCTGGGCCTCAAGAGGTAGCCACTCGCCAGAGTCAACCTGGACTTCGGTCCCGGTGATCACCGTGTCCCCAGATCCGGTGTCATCGGCGTGGACCAGCACGCGGACGACCTCGAGCGTGCCGGCGGGCGACGGCGTCAAGTCAAGCTCCGGTGGCTCCAGGCCGTAGGGGCGAATCTGTCCAGCATAGACGAAGGCGGCGCCGTCGGAGACGCCGTCGGGAGATGCCTTCCAATCGCCGAGACCGAGGTCGGCCAGCCCGTCGCCGGTGACATCGCCGAGGCCACCAGTGTAGGCTTTGGTCTGGCTGGTCACGTGCCAGCGCTTCGTGGCGTCGAGATCGGGCACGATGCCACCGTGAAGGGGATCAAGGATGGCATGGGCCGACTGAAAGTAGTTACCGTCGGCGGTGTGCTGCAGCACGATCACCAAATCCCCGCGCTCGTCGCCGTCAAGATCCCCGGCATCGTCGATCCATAGGATCGGTGTTCCGATGACACCCTCGAACGTGGCCAGGGTGGCAAGATTGGTGCCGTCGTGGATTGTCACCCGGTTCTTCAGGTCCTCCGCATACTGCCCGTCCCAAGGGATCCGACCCCAGACCACCGCCAGCTCGCCGACGCCGTCGCCGGTCCGGTCGCCGATCCCTGCCACGTCCTTACCCAGCGAGGTGTAGAGGTCACCCTGAATCCGCAGGGCCTCGCCATCTGCGATGTTACGGGAGGTGCGATCGGCTTGACCGTAAACGAGGAAAGCAGCGCCGCGGCCCGACTCCATCGAGGGAAGACCCACGAACAGGTCATCGAAGTCGTCGCCGTCGGTGTCCCCGGCCCCGGCGACGGCGCTGAAGAACTCTGAGCCGGAGGTCTCGGCGACGATCAGGCGCGTGGCTCGACTCTCGTCTCCCGACACGGCTCCCGTGAGGTCGATGGCTCGCGACTCGGCGGCGCCGTAGACGACAAAGAGGTCATAGGAACCGCCCAACACGGCGATGTCGTCGTAGCCGTCGCCGTCGAAGTCCCCAATAGCGTCAACTTCCCGCTGACCGCCGCTGGCGATGGCGGTGCCACCATTGGTGATGAGAAAGCCGTCGGCGTTGCCACCTGCAAGAGCAATGTCCCCCAGGTCGACGGTCCGGCTTTCGGTCCCTCCAAAGACAACGTAGCCGTCGGGCTCGTGGGCCCCCAGTATCAAGACGTCATCGTAGCCGTCGTTGTTCATGTCCCCTGCTGCCGTCACCACCTCCCCGTCATCGGCGCCCCCGATGATCCGGATTCCGGGAATGCCGTCCGGCTGCGCCACAGTGGCCAGCGCGACATCGCCGGTGACGGGTCCGAAGATCACCCAGATCTCGCCGGACCCCGAGAGACTTTCCCGAGCCCCCACCACCACATCGGCAATGCCGTCACCATTGACGTCCCCCGCGCCATCGACGGCGAAGATCCGCTGGCTGGTTCCGTCCCCGAGAAAGATGGCGGCAGCGTCCTCAGGGCCCGGAGCCGGGTTGTCCACTGGTCGTCGAGTCGGTGCGGCTTCAGCGGGAGATGCAGCGGCGACGAAGAGCACCCCGATCAGCAAGAAACAAGAGAGTTTGTCCAGGGAAATCCACCCTCCCCGGTTTTCGGAAGGGGCTTGGGGGCCCCATCCCCGCTGCCGCCCGTGCCTGCCTGTCTCGCCCATCTGCGGGCGAACGGTATCGAGCTTAATGCAGCGTGTTCGGGTCAGCCCGGCCAGCTGTTCCAAGGCCCTCGGCCACTCCCGCACCCCCATCGCCGCGCCAAAGAGCGCAGCCAGCGCTTGACCGAATTGTCTCCCTTGGGTGGCCGCCATACCCCAGCCGAAATGTGATGCCTATCACACTTATGCCTGAAAATGTGCGAAATATCAAATCAGGCTACCGCTCGAACGTCGGGCAAAGCGCCACGCGGGACTTCCTGATCATTCGCCCCGAGAAGTGGATGTCGCGGCCATTCGTCTACTTACCTGGTGGCATTATTGCAGGGTCGGCTTTCCGGCCCCGTTTCCTTTTTTAACCATCCAATCCCTTAGGGACAATTGCGTAGTGACGCTCCAGGTCGCCGCCGCATAGGATGCCGTCATCGACGACACCCAAGCGGAGGACGATTCGTGACCCGTCTGATCAATGCAATTCGGCTGCGCCTCGACGGCGCCGGTCTGTGGCTGGCGCCACTGGGCCTGAGGCTGCTTCTTTTCTACGAGTTTTTCAACGCCGGCACGAACAAGCTCGGCGCTGGCAGCGAAGCACCGGGCTGGTTCGCCGGGCAGGACTTTCCCGTACCCTTCGGGCTGCTGCCGGCCAATCTGAACTGGCTCCTGGTCACCTGGGGCGAAATCCTGGCCGCCGTGCTGCTCCTGCTTGGACTGTTCACGCGCTTCGCCGCTTTCACGCTTGTCGTCATCACCACCGTCGCCATTGCCGCGGTGCACTGGCCGGAAAGCTGGAGCAGCCTGTCGCAGTTGTGGGAAGGCTACTCGGTCTCCCGCGTCATGGACGACGATGAGTTCCGCGGCAACTTCCGCATTCCCCTGCTGTTTCTGGCCATGCTGCTGCCGTTGCTGTTTGCAGGTGGTGGCAGACTGAGCCTGGATCGCCTGATCCTGCGCCTGACCGACAACCTGGATTCCGACCAGCCGATGGTCGATGCCACGGCTTTCGCCATCGCCGCCCTGGTGGGCGCGATCATGACAATCTGGCTGATTCCGTCCTGGGGCCTGGTCCTGTTCGCTCTGGCCGTCGCACTGCTGGTCCGTGGCAGAATGACGAGCCGGCCACCCCGCCATGCCGATCCGTGAACAACGTGCCGACCAGCAGCCAGCCCGAACGCACTTACGCACCCTGCGTCTTCGTTACCGACGATGATGCATCAGTACGGGATGCGATCGGCTTCCTGCTCCAGTCGGAGCAGCTCGATCACCTGCTCTGTGCGACCGCCGACGAGCTGCTCGAGATGGTCTCACCTCAGCACCGCGGCTGCATTCTGCTCGACGTGCGCATGCCCGGCCTCGACGGTCTGCAGGCCCAGCAGGCGCTCAACGAACGAGGCATTCGACTGCCGGTAATTTTCATCTCTGGTCATGCCGACATCAGCACGGCCGTGCGCGCGGTGCAGGCCGGCGCGCTGGATTTTCTGGAAAAGCCATTCGACGACGAACTACTGCTCGAAAAGGTCCGCAACGCCCTCGATCTGGACCAGTCCGACTGGGAGAACGAACACGAACGCGACGACATCGAGCAGCGCATCGCTGCATTGACACCGCGCGAACGCCAGGTGGTCGAAGGGATCCTGGACTGCAAGCTCAACAAGATCATCGCCGATGATCTCGACATCAGCGTGCGCACCGTCGAGATCCACCGCGCCAACGCGCTCGACAAACTCGGCGCGCGCAACAGTTCGGAAATGATCCGGATGGTGCTGTCGAGTCACAGCTACCGCGACTGGCTGCTTTAAGTGTGATCTCTCAGTAGGTTGTCCACACGGACCGTCCAAGACAGACTGATGGGTGTCGAGCTCATCATTCAGTCAAGGAGGTCCGAGTGGACATACACAAGAATGCCAAGTTAACGCCGCGAGGTCGAGAGGGGCTGGTCAAATTGGTGATCGATTCAGGTTGGAGCCAGCGGCAAGCGGCCGCCGCCTATCACGTCGATCCCAAGACGGTTTCCCGCTGGGTGGCTCGCTACAAGGCCGAGGGCCCGTGCGGCCTGGAAGATCGCTCGAGCCGTCCTCGCAACTGCCCTCATCGCACGCCTAGAGCCGTGATCAGGCGAATCTGTCGCCTGCGCCGCAAGGACCGGCTGACGATGGCCGAGATCGGCCGTCGCGAGAAGGTCAGCCGGGCAACGGTTGCTCGGATTCTGGCAGCCCACGGCCTCAATCTGCTCTCGGAGTTAGATCCCAAGCCGCCTGTCCAACGCTACGAGCATCCACATCCCGGCGCCCTGGTGCACCTCGACATCAAGAAACTGGCGCGCTTCCGCGTGCCCGGTCACCGGGTGACCGGGATGCCCCGCAAAGACTCCAAGGGCATCGGCTGGGAGCATGCGCACGTCGCCATCGATGATCACAGTCGCGTCGGTCAAATCCAGATGTGGCCTGATGAGACCTCGGCCACTGCGTGGCGGGCGCTGATCGCCACGGTGCGCTACTTCCGGTCACTGGGCGTGCGTATCGAGCGGATCTTGACCGACAACGGGAGTTGCTACCGGAGCTACCAGTTCGCCCGCTGCTGCCGACGCCTGGGCATCAAACACAGGCGCACCAAGCCTTACTCGCCACAGACCAACGGCAAGGCCGAGCGCTTCATCCAGACCGCAATCCGAGAGTGGGCTTACGGTCACAGCTACAATACGAGCGAGATCCGGGCAGCAGAGCTGCCACGTTGGGTACATCGCTATAACTGGCACCGACGCCACGGCGGCATCGGTGGACGAACCCCCATCAGCCGCTTAGGGCTGTCCGGGGACAACCTGCTGAGACTGCACATTTAAGGAGCTTCGAAGACAGGCTCGAAAGCTGCCCGGGATCAGTCCTCGACAGCGGCCATGGCACGATGGATCGGCAGGCTGAAACAGAAGGTCGCCCCCGGACCTTCGGTATTCTCGACCCAAATCCGGCCGCGGTGACGATCGACCACCGAGCGGCACAGCGACAGACCGATCCCCAGGCCCTGCTTGCGTGTGCTCACGAACGGGTCGAACAGGCGCTCGCCCAGACTTGCATCCACACCCTTGCCGGTGTCGCGGACGCAGATGACGACCTGCTCGTCCTCGGTGCGGGCATCAACGCAAAGTTCGCGGCGCGGATTGTCACTGTCGTTGATCGCATCGATGCCGTTTCTGACCAGGTTGAAGATGACCTGCTGGATCAGCACCGCGTCGACGCGCACGGTCGGCAATTCCTCCGGCGCGGAAATTTCCAACCGAACGTGATGGTGGCGCGCCTCGGTTTCCAGCAACACCCGGCATTCCCTGACGAGATGGGCTGCGGGAACCGGCCGCGGCTTCATCTCACCACGCTTGATGAACGTGCGCAGCTTGCTTACGACCTGCCGCGCGTGCTGCGCACTTTTCAGAGACCGATCGAGGCCCTGGCGCAGGTCGTCTTCAGCAAGCCGGCCCTGATCGAGCATTTTCTGCAGGGTCTGGCTGTAGGTGATGATCGCGGTCAGTGGCTGGTTGACTTCGTGGGCCAGTGCCGAGGCCAATTCGCCCATCGAACCCAGCCGGGAAACATGCGCCAACTCAGCCAGGTGTTGCCGTGCCCGAGCCTCGCTGTCGCGCAGGGCTCGCTCGGCCTGCAAGCGCTCGATCTCGGCGCCAGCGCGCGCGGCAATGATGCGAAACATCGATTCGACCACGGCATCCTCGGACATCGGCTTGCGACCGTAGACCGCGATATGGCCGAGGGTCCGTCCATCGCTCGGCGCCAGCACCGGAATACCGATGAAACTCTCGGGACTCCCTTCCTCAGCCGCCCACTCCGGAAAGCGCCTGGAAAGATCGTCGGGATAGAAGCAGAAGGCGCCGCCGTGGATCACTTCCTCGCACGGCGTTCCAACCAGATCGAACTCGATGTTCTCGGCCACACCCTCACCTTCCCAGAAGGCGAGCGTGCGGACATGGTTTTCGGGATACTCCAGGCATTCCGTTGCCAGGGCAGCGTGAACGTCCAGGCTCTGGGCCAGACGCGTGACCAGGGCCCGGAAATAGTCGCCGCCGGTCAGGGGCGCGGTCACCTCGTGGATCATGGCCACCATCTCGTCGGCGCGCCAAGGACGCCCGGGATGACGACCGACACGCTCCTCCGGGACGGTACTGCTTGCGTCCGGTAACAAACCCAGCCAGTTGGAAATTGCACGAAAGCTCATATTCCGATGATATGACCGATGGGACAGGCCGGGCAAATGCGGATCATGCGATGATGCGTCTGTATTGGATCCCCGAGAACAGAAAGGACGCGCTGTCCATGGAATGGTTGAGCTGGGAACTGTTGATCTGGCCAGGCTGGGTGCTGGCGGTCCTGCTGGTGATCATCGGCCTGGCCGGGACCATTCTCCCCATACTGCCCGGTGTGCCGATCGTGCTGCTGGGACTGGTGCTGATGGCCTGGCTGGACGGCTTCGTGCACGTCGGCTGGGGTACGCTCCTGTGGCTCGCCTTCCTGACCGTTCTGTCGGTGCTGATCGACTTCATCGCCACCGCCGAGGGTGCCCGACGATTCGGCGCCGGCCGCTACGCAATCCTCGGCGCCACCCTTGGACTGCTGGTCGGTCTGTTCTTCGGCATCATCGGGATTCTGCTCGGCCCGTTCGTGGGCGCCGTGCTCGGCCACATGGCCGGGAAAGCCAACCTGGATGATTCGCTTCGCGCCGGCTTTGGCGCCAGCATCGGTGTCGTGGTCGGAACCGTGGCCGGTGCGGCCATCGGGGCGATCATGGTGGTCTGGTTCGCGCTGGCCTGGTGGCTTTAAACGAACGAACTCACGCACAGGCTGATCAACCCGCCGGAGAAGATCCCCAGGGCGAGCATGGCCACGCCGTTGATGGTGAGCACCGCGCGGAAGTCGACCGGGGCGGTGACCGGCTCGGGGTTGTCCGGCTCGTCGAAGTACATCAGCTTGACTACGCGCAGGTAGTAGAAGGCACCAATCACAGCCGTGACGACGGCGATGATCGAGAGTCCGGTATAACCGGCTGAAAGGGCCGCGGCGATCACCTGCCACTTGGCGAAGAATCCGACGAAAACCGGAATGCCGGCCAGCGAGAACATGATCATCAGCATCATCAGCGCGTGCCAGGGGTTGCGCCGGGCCAGGCCCTTGACGTCGTCGAGGTTCTCGGCCTCGACGCCGTTGTTCGACAGCAGGATCAGCACGGCGAAGGCGCCGGCGGACATGATGGCGTAGGCGATGGCGTAGAACATGGCGGCGGCATAGCCCTCGGGCGTGGCCGGCAGCAGGCCCAGCAGGATGAAACCGACGTGGGCGATGGTCGAGTAGGCCAGCATGCGCTTGATATTGGACTGGGCAATGGCGACCACGTTACCGAGAATCATCGACAGCGCGGCCAGCACCACCAGCATGCCCTGCCATTCGCTGTGCAACGCGATCATGCCATTGTCGAGCAGGCGAATCGCCAGCGCCACGGCCGCCAACTTGGGCACGGAACTCAAGAACAGCGTGATCGGTAACGGCGCTCCGTGGTAGACGTCGGGGATCCACATGTGCAGCGGCACCGCCCCGAGCTTGAAGGCAATCCCGAGAACGATGAAGACCAGGCCGAAGGAAAGCAGCATGTCCTCGCCCACACCTGCGCTCAGTGCCGTGGAGAGCTCACCCAGGGCCAGGCTGCCGGTCGCCCCGAATATGAAGCTCATGCCGAACAGCATCAGCCCCGAGGCCAACGAGCCGAGCACGAAGTATTTCATCGCCGCCTCCGAGCCCTGCATGGAATTGCGATCGAGTGCGACCAGCGCGTAACTCGACAAGGTCAGCAGTTCCAGGCCCAGGTAGATGGTCAGCAGGGAGCCGGCGGAGATCAGCACCATGGTGCCCAGCAATGCGAACAGGCTGAGTGTGTAGAACTCACCCTTGAACAGACCGAACGAACGCAGGTAGTGCTTGGCGTAGACAAATACCCCGATAAAGATCAGGTAACTGAAGACCTTGAGGACGTCGCCAAACCGATCGCGCACGAAGCTCTCACTGAAGGCGTAGACCGTTTCACCGGAAGGCATCATCAGCCGCAGGCTGAGGATGGTGGCGAAAATCAGCGTCACCACCGCCAGGGTATGCGTCAGCCCACGCCGTTCGTCGGAAATGAACAGGTCGGCCAGCAGGATCACGCAGGCCATGCTGAGCACGAAAATCTCGGGTAGCGCCAGTTGCAGTTCAGCGATCGTCATGTCGAGTTATCCAGTCTTGCTCTGCATGATGTGCTCGACCAGGTTCTGGATCGAGGGCTCCATGAGTTCGATTAGGGGGAATGGCCACAGACCCAGGCCCAGCGTGAAGACCGCCAGGACCGTCAGCATGAACCACTCGCGGCCGTCCAGATCCTTGAGCGTGGCTACGTTGTCATTGGCCACCTCACCGTAAAACACACGCTTGACCAGCCACAGACTGTAGGCCGCGCCCAGGATCAGGGTCATGGCCGCGGCAAAGGCAAACCAGAAACTGGCGTGGAAGGCGGCCAGGATCACCATGAATTCGCCGACAAATCCGGACGTGCCCGGCAGGCCGGAATTGGCCATGAAGAACAGCACCGCGAACATGGCGAACCACGGCATGGTGTTGGCCACGCCACCGTAGGCCGAAATCTCGCGGCTGTGGACCCGGTCGTAGAGCACACCGACGGCCAGGAACATCGCACCCGAGATGAAGCCGTGCGAGATCATCTGCACCATGGCGCCCGACATACCCAGTCCGGCGCCGGTCACTTCACCGGTGTTGCGGGAGATGGCGAACGCCAGGAACATGCCGAGCGTGACGAAGCCCATGTGCGAGATCGAACTGTAGGCGATCAGCTTCTTCATGTCGCTCTGGGCCAGGGCGACGAAGCCGATATAGACAATGGCGATCAGGGACAGGGCGATGACCAGCCAATCCAGGTAAGCGGCCGCATCGGGCGCGATCGGCAACGCAAAGCGCAGCAGACCATAGCCGCCGATCTTGAGCATCACGGCGGCCAGCACTACCGAACCACCGGTGGGCGCCTCAACGTGCGCGTCCGGCAACCAGGTATGTACTGGCCACATCGGCACCTTGACCGCAAAAGCGATCAGGAAGGCGAGGAAGACCCAGATCTGCGCGGTCAGGGAAAACGGGTGCTGCTGCAGGTCGGCGACGGCAAAGCTGCCCGAATCCAGGTACAGCCACAGCAACGCGATCAACATGAACACCGAGCCGAAGAAGGTGAACAGGAAGAACTTGATGGTGGCGTAGATCCGGTTGGGCCCGCCCCAGATGCCGATGATCAGGAACATCGGCACCAGGATGGCTTCGAAGAAGACGTAGAACAGGATGGCATCGAGCGCGGCGAACATGCCGGTCATCAGCGCATGCAACATCAGGAATGCAGCCATGTACTGATGCGGACGGTCAGTGATGCGCCAGCCACCGACGATAACCAGCACGCAGATCAGGGTGTTGAGCAGGATCAGCGGCAGCGACAGTCCGTCGATACCGAGATGATAGTGAATGTTGAACGCCTCGATCCAGCTCGTCTTTTCAACGAACTGCATCTGGGCACTCGTTGCATCGAATCCAACATACAGCAACAGCGACAGGCCGAAAGTGACCAGCGCGATCATCAGCGCCAGCGGACGCACCAACTCGGGTGTGCGCTCACCCAGCGCCGCGACAACAACCGCGCCGGCAATCGGAATCCAGGTCAGCAGACTCAGCAGTGGCCAATCCAACATCAGTTAGTCCTTTAGCTCGCCATGTGCATGACTGATTCGTCGCGAGACGGATCCAGGCCCTGTAGATGCGGCAATTCGCGACCAAGCGAACCGCAGGCGTACTGACAGGTACGTTGAGGATTCGCGACCGAGTGAAGTGCCGCAGATGCAGGGCCTGGGTACGTCGTAGTAGAAGCAGTCATGTACATGGTGAGCTCAACCTCAGCGGAGCAGAACGAACGACGCCACGAGCGCGACCAGCGCGACCACCATGACGAAAGCGTAGTGGAACAGGAAGCCGGACTGTAGCTGGCGCAGCGCGGCCGACATGCGGCCGACCATCCGGGCCGAACCGTTGACCATCCAGCCGTCGATGACGGTGCGGTCACCGCCGCGCGACAGTCCGGAAGCAATGCTCAGCCCGGCGCCGGCCAGAATCTTCTGGTACAGGTCGTCGAAACCGTACTTGTTGTCGAGCAGCTTCCACACGGCATGGAAGCGCTGCTTGACCGAATCGGCCAGGCCTGGATTGAACAGGTAAACGTAGGTCGATATGCCCACGCCCAGCATGGCCAGCCAGAACACCGGCGTCAGGAAACCGTGCAGGGCAAAGGCCAGAACGCCGTGATCGAACTTGCCGGCGAGATTATTGGCTACGACATCATTGGCCTCGCGCACGAATATCGAGTCCGCCATGGCGCCGCCGAAAAGCAGCGGCTCGACCGTAAAGTAGCCGATCGCCAGCGACGGGATGGCCAGCAGGATCAGCGGGACGGTCACCACCGCGGGCGTTTCGTGCGCATGCGAACGGGTTTCCTCGTCCATGCGCGTCGGCCCGTGGAAAGTCAGATACAGCATGCGGAAGGTATACAGCGCGGTGATCACCACGCCTGCCATGACCGCGAAGTAGGCGAATCCGGCGCCGGGGCGATCAGCATAGTGGACCGCCTCGATGATCAGGTCCTTCGAGAAGAAGCCGGAGAAAAATGGAAAGCCGATCAGGGCGAGCGAACCGATCCAGGCCGTGGCGGCGGTGATTGGCATGTATTTGCCCAGGCCGCCCATCTCGCGCATGTCCTGCTTGTGGTGAAGTGCAATGATGACCGAGCCGGCGGCCAGGAACAGCAACGCCTTGAAAAAGGCGTGGGTCATCAGGTGGAAGATCGCCACCGAGTAGGCCGAAGCCCCGAGGGCCACGGTCATGTAGCCGAGCTGGGACAGGGTCGAATAGGCGACCACGCGCTTGATGTCGTTCTGGACGATACCGACCAGGCCCATGAACAGGGCGGTGATGGCGCCGATGACCAGGATGAAGCTCAGGGCCACCTCCGAGGTCTCGAAGATCGGCGACAGGCGCGCGACCATGAAGATGCCGGCAGTGACCATGGTGGCGGCGTGAATCAGGGCCGAAATCGGCGTCGGGCCTTCCATCGAGTCGGGCAGCCACACGTGCAGCGGCACCTGCGCGGATTTACCCATGGCGCCGATGAACAGGCAGATGCATATGACCGTCATCAGTGACCATTCGCTGCTTCCGAACAGGCTGATGGTGGTGCCATCGACTTCAGGCACCCGGGCGAACACTTCGCCGTAATGCAGCGAGCCCATGTAGACCACAATGGCAGCGATGCCGAGCAGAAAGCCGAAGTCGCCGACGCGGTTGACCAGGAAGGCCTTGAGGTTGGCCTTCACGGCCGTGTCCTTCTTGAACCAGAAGCCGATGAGCAGGTAGGACACCAGGCCAACGGCTTCCCAGCCGAAAAACAGCTGCAGGAAGTTATTGGCCATCACCAGCATCAGCATGGCGAAAGTGAACAGGTTGATATAGGCGAAGAAGCGCTGGTAGCCGGGATCGTCGTGCATATAGCCGATGGTGTAGATGTGCACCATCAGTGACACGAAGGTCACCACCGTCATCATCAGGGCGGTCAGGCTGTCGACCAAAAATCCGACCTCGAAGCGGATACCGTCGGTCACCGCCCAGGTGTAGACGGTGTAGTCCATCACCGGCAGGCCGTTGAAGAAGACCTGCCAGGCCACGTACGCCGACAGCGCAGCCGAACCGGCCACCGCAAGGATGGTGATCCAGTGCGCGCCCGCACGACCGACCTGGTGACGCAACAAACCAGCCACGGCACTGCCGACCAGCGGCAGCAACGGTATCAACAGCAGTACGGTCTCAATACTCACAAGATCTCCCCGCATGCACGAGTTCCTGAAACCGCAGATTTCGCAGATGTACGCTGATTAGCGAAAGACCGATTTGCCATGACTGTTTGCCAAATCGGTGATCGCATAAGTGTTTTCTCCGAACTCATCTTCATGATTTTTCTTTATATAAATCTGCGCTAATCTGCGAAATCTGCGGTTACAAAATTAACCCTTAAGGTCGGCGATATCCTCGACGCTGATCGAGCGGCGGTTTCTGAACAGCACCACCAGCAGCGCCAGGCCGATGGCGGCCTCGGCCGCGGCCACGGTCAGGATGAAGAACACGAACACCTGGCCGTCGAGCACATCGAGGAAGCGGGAAAAAGCAATGAAATTCATGTTCACCGCCAACAGCATCAACTCGATGCACATCAGCAAAATGAGCACGTTCTTTCGATTGAGAAAAATACCGGCCACGGCAATGCAGAAAAGGACCGCACCAAGGGTGATGAAATGCGCCAGTGTCAGCATCAGGCATCCTCCCCTTCGCTTTTCATCTTGACCACGCGCAGGCGCTCGTCGCGCTTGACACGCACCTGGCGACTCGGATCCTGGCGTCTACTCTCCGGACGCCGGCGATGGGTCAGTGCAATAGCTGCAATGATGGCAACCAGCAGCAGTACGGCTGCAATTTCGAAGGCGTAGAGATATTCGGTATAGAGCAGCTCACCGATCGCGCTGGTGTGACTGTAGTCGTCACCCTCGGCCGCGGGTAGCGGAACGGCCTCCATGCCGCGCGTCCAGACCACCAGGAACAACTGGACGGCCATGGCCAGCGCCACCAGCACTCCAGCAGGCAGGTAGCGGGTAAAGCCTTCCTTGACCGGCGTGACATTGACGTCGAGCATCATCACGACGAAAAGGAACAGCACCATGACCGCACCGACGTAGACGAGCACCAGCGTGATGGCCAGGAACTCGGCCTGCAGCAGCACCCAGATGCAGGCTGCCGAGAAGAAACTGAGTATAAGAAACAGTACCGCATGAATCGGGTTGCCCACCGTGATGACACTGAGCGCCGAGAGGACCAGGACGGTACTGAACAGGTAAAAGACGATTTCGATGATTGGCATACCAGTCAGACCCTTAACGGAAAGGAGCGTCTTGCGCGCGGTTGGCAGCGATGCTTTCCTCGAAGCGATCGCCGATGGCCAGCAGTTGCTGCTTGTCGACCACCTTTTCCGACTTGTGCTCCATGTGGTACTCACCGATGTCCGTGAGCACGATCGAGTCGACCGGGCAGGACTCCTCGCAGAAACCGCAGTAGATGCACTTGAACAGGTCGATGTCATACCGGGTCGTACGCCGGGTGTTATCGTCACGATTGTGTGACTCGATCGTGATCGCCAGGGCCGGGCAGACCGCCTCGCAGAGCTTGCAGGCAATGCAACGCTCTTCACCGTTCGGATAGCGTCGCAACGCATGCAGACCGCGATAGCGCGGTGACTTGGGTGTCTTTTCTTCCGGATAGTTGAGTGTATCCCTGGGCGCCACGCCGAAGCGCCAGGTCACCGCCATGCCGCGAAACAGCTCGAGCAGCATCAGCGAACGAAGATATCGGGTAATCGCTTGCATAAGAACCTCGATCAGCCTCCGAACCAGCCCATCACGCGAAACACGCCGGCGACCATGATCCACACGATGGTAATCGGAATGAAGACCTTCCAGCCCAGGCGCATGATCTGGTCATAGCGATAGCGCGGGAAGGTTGCCCGGAACCACAGGAACAGGAAGCAGAAGAAAGCCGTTTTGGCCAGGAACCAGTGCACGCCGCCCTCGCCGAGGAGCGTGTCGCCCACGACCGGGAGGCCGGCGAACGGCGACAGCCAGCCACCCATGAACAGCAGCGCCGCCAGCGCCGAGATCAGGATCATGTTGGCGTACTCGGCCAGGAAGAACACGGCAAAGCCGGCACCGGAGTATTCGACGTGAAATCCGGCCACGATCTCCGATTCACCCTCGGCCACGTCAAAGGGCGCACGGTTGGTCTCGGCCACGCCGGAAACGAAGTAGATCACGAACAGTGGCAGTAGCGGCAGCCAGTACCAGGTGAAGATGTTGCCGGACTGGGCTTCGACGATCGCAGTCAGATTGAGCGTGCCGGCCAGCACGATCACGCCGACCAGGGCAAAGCCCATTGCAATTTCGTAGGAAACCGTCTGAGCGGCCGCGCGCAGCCCCCCCATGAGCGCGTACTTGGAGTTCGACGCCCAACCGCCGAGCAGGATGCCATAGACACCCATCGAGGTCAGCGCCAGCACCAGCAGGAGCCCGGCATCGATGTCGGCCAACACCAGCCAGTCATCGAACGGCACAACGGCCCAGGCGGTCAGGGCCGGTGCCAGCGACAGCAGCGGGGCAAGCACGAACAGGAACTTGCTGGAGTTGGCCGGAACAATCAGTTCCTTGAACAGCATCTTCACCACGTCGGCAAAGGGCTGCAGCAGCCCCAACGGACCGATGCGGTTCGGGCCGCGGCGGGCATGCATGTAGCCGAGCACCTTGCGTTCGAAATAGGTGTAGTAGGCCACGGCGATGGTGACCGGGAAGATGATCAGCATGATCTTCGTTACGGTCCACAGCAGGGTGGTCAACTGCTCGGTCATGCCGACACCTCCAGGCTGATCTCGCCACCACCGGCGCCCAGTTCGCTGACCGGACAGACGGCCACCGGCAAGCCGACCGCGCCGGGAGCAACACGGGCGTCGATGACCAGCGCCATTTCGGTGCTGGCTTTGCCCTGGACAACGCGTACCCGCTCGGCGCCTTCCAGGCCGTGGCGTCGCGCCGTGGCCGGATGGACACGTACCGCGGTCGGGCCTGCCTGATTGGTTTGCTGCAACGCCGGCGCTCGGCGCTGCAGGCTGTCGCCGGCATAGAGCGGCACTTCACCCGTTCGCCACAGCGTTTCACCCTCGGCCTCGAACGGGTCGATGAGTTTGTCATGCGCGGGATCGATTGCTTCGGCCGCCAGCGCCCGCTCGGTCACGGACTCGAGCGTGTCAAAATCGAAGCCATCGGCACCGGCCAGCTCACCCAGTCGGCGCAGGATTTTCCAGCCTGGACGGGCTTCGCCAGGGGGTTTTCCGACCGCTTCGAGCCATTCGCGATGACCGTCGGCATTGATCCAGCTGCCGGCGGTCTCGGGCAGCGGCGCCAGCGGCAACAGCACATTGGCCGTTTCGCGCAATACGCTGTTGTCAAAAGTCGTGACCGCAACCACCGAGGCCGCGCCTTCGAGCGCCCGCTTCGATGCAGCCGGATCGGCCAGGTCGAAATCAGGCTCGAGATCCCACAGCAGGTAGGCCTGCCGGCCCTTCTCGATCATGGCGCGGGCATTGAGCCCACCGGACCCCGGCACGCTGCCGGCAGCCCAGGCGCCCATGCTGTTGGCCGGGCCGGGCAGCACCACCAGGGCGACTTCCAGCGCTTGGGCCAGCCACTCGGCAATCTGTCGCAGCCAGCCGGCCTCGGGGTGATTGAGCGCCTGGTCGCCGAGCAGCAGCACGCCGGAGTCGGCGTCCTTGAGCATGCTCGCGACCTGCTGGACTTCCGGCTCGGGATGGCGCGCGGCGATGAACTCGCCCAGCTTGCCCTCGGGCTCCTTCGCACCGGTCAGGTCGGCGGCGGCCTTGGCCAGCCGGGCGAAGGTGTCGACCATCGCCTGCGGCGGCACGATCAGGCGCTCGGCCAGGTCAAAATGAAAGTCCCAGGCCACGCTGTTGAGATCGGCGATCTTCGCGCCGTTGAGGCGCCAGGCCGTACGCACACGATGGCCGAGGATCGGCTGTTCGTGACGGATATTGCTGCCGACCAGAACGATGGCATCGGCTTCGGCGATCTTTGCCTTCGGCACATCGAGATGGCCACGGCCGGCTTGCGGATGTGAGAAGTCGAGCAGGCGCAGACGGTGATCGATATTCTCGCTGCCCATGGCGCGCGCCATGCTGGCCGCAAGGAAGTGCTCTTCCACAGTGGCCCGCGGGGAGACCAGCACGCCCAGCTCCGAGCCGCCATGCGTCTCGACGGCGCCCTTGAGTGCGCGGGCGGCGGCATTGAGCGCCTCGTCCCAGCTCGCTTCGCGCCATTGCCCGTCGACCTTGAGCTGCGGCGTGGTCAGGCGATCGGCCGACTGCAGGCCGAAGTGGCTGTAGCGGTCGCGGTCGGCCAGCCAGCACTCGTTGACCGCTTCGTTGTCGCGCGGCACGGCGCGCATGATCTTCGACCCACGCGTGTGATAGAACAAGTGCGAACCCAGGCAGTCATGCGTGCCGATGGACTTGCGCGCACGCATTTCCCACGGCCGCGCGGTGTGCCGGAACGGCTTGTTGGTCAGCGCGCCGACCGGACACAGGTCGATGACGTTACCCGACAGCTCGGAGTTGATATTGCGCTCGACGAAGGTGCCGATTTCCAGGTGTTCACCGCGGCTCATGCCGCCAAGCTCGCAGGTGCCGGCGATTTCCTCGAGGAAGCGCACACAGCGCGTGCAATGGATGCAGCGGGTCATGTCGGTTTCGATCAGGGGACCGACGTTTTTGTCGCGCACCACCCGCTTGCGCTCGGTAAAGCGCGACACCGAGCGGCCGTAGCCCATGGCCAGGTCCTGCAGCTCGCACTCGCCGCCCTGATCGCAGATCGGGCAATCGAGCGGATGGTTGATCAGCAGGAATTCCATCACCCCACGCTGGGCATCGACGGTACGGCGCGACTCGGTGAATACCTTCATACCGTCGGCCACCGGCGTGGCGCAAGCTGGCAGCGGCTTGGGCGCCTTTTCGACGTCGACCAGGCACATGCGGCAATTGGCCGCGATCGACAGCTTGTGGTGATAACAGAAACGCGGAATGTCGATCCCGGCACGGTCGGTCACCTGGATGATCATCTCGCCCTTCTTCGCCTCGAGCGCTCGCCCGTCGACCTCGATGGTGACGATATCGTCCTGTTTGTTTTCGGCAGTAGCCATCGTCAGTCCGAAGTTTGAATATTTGTGCAAACCGCAGATGAACGCGGATGAACGCGGATAAAGTTCATTGAAACCAAGCCGGCGCGAGCTTGTGGCCGAGCAATGCGCGCGCAAACGATCAAGCTATTGCTTTTCAATCTGTGTTCATCTGCGTTCATCTGCGGTTCCAAATTAAAGTCCTAAGCCGCTTCGCCAACGCTATCGGTCACCATCGAGCGGCCGTGTTCAATGTAGTACTCAAATTCTTCGCGGAAATGCTTGAGGAAACCCTGCACCGGCCAGGCGGCGGCTTCACCGAAGGCGCAGATGGTGTGGCCTTCGATCTGCGTCGTGACCGATGCCAGCGTATCCAGGTCTTCCATCTTTCCCTGCCCGGCCATGATTCGCTTGAGCATGCGATACATCCAGCCCGTGCCTTCGCGACAGGGCGTGCACTGGCCGCAGGATTCGGCGTAGTAGAAACGCGCGATACGGGTGCAGGCCGCGACCATGTCGGTGGTCTCGTCCATGACGATCACCGCGCCCGAACCCAGGCCGGAGCCGGCTTTCTGGATGGCGTCGTAGTCCATCGTCAGGTCCATCATGACATCGGCCGGCAGCACCGGCATCGAAGAACCGCCCGGGATCACGCCCTTGAGCTTGTTGCCGTCACGCATCCCGCCGGCCATTTCCAGCAGCTCGGCAAACGGCGTGCCCAGCGGCACTTCGAAATTGCCCGGTTTGGCCACGTGGCCGGAGACCGAGAAGATCTTCGGGCCACCGTTGTTGGGCTTGCCCAGTTCCAGGAACCAGTCACCGCCGTTGCGCAAGATCGCGGGGACCGAGGCCAGGGTCTCGGTATTGTTGATGGTGGTCGGACGCCCGTAAACACCGAAGTTGGCCGGAAACGGCGGCTTGAAGCGCGGCTGGCCCTTCTTGCCCTCGAGCGACTCCATCAGCGCGGTTTCCTCGCCGCAGATGTAGGCGCCGGCACCGAGCAGGTTGTGGATATCCATATCGATACCGGAACCCTGGATATCCCGGCCGAGGTAGCCCGCCTCGTAGGCTTCCTTGAGGGCGGCCTCGACGCGCTCGAACGGCTCGTGATGAAATTCCCCGCGCAGGTAATTGAAAGCCACGGTGGCGCCCATCGAGTAGGCGGCAATGGCCATGCCCTCGAGCAGCGCGTGCGGGTTGTAGCGCAGAATGTCGCGGTCGTGGCAGGTGCCCGGTTCGGATTCGTCGGAATTGCACACCAGGTACTTCTGCCCGGGTGCCGAGCGCGGCATGAACGACCACTTCAGGCCAGTGGGGAAACCGGCGCCGCCGCGGCCGCGCAGGGCCGATTTCTTGACTGTCTCGATGATCTCTTCCTGGGGGGTCTTGTCCTTGAGGATCTTCTCCCAGGCCTGCCAGCCGCCGTGCTTGCGATAAGCCTCGAGCGTCCAGCAGTTCTCTTCGTCGAGATGTGTGAAACAGACGTTGTGTTCAGCCATGGTCCATCACTCCAACCCATCCAGAATCTCATCGACTTTCTCGGGCGTGAGATTCTCGTGGTAGTGGCCGTCGACGATCATCATCGGGGCGCCGACGCAGGCGGCCAGGCACTCTTCCTCGCGCTTGAGAAAGATGCGGCCGTCCGGCGTGGTCTCGCCGATACGCGTGCCGAGCTTCTTCTCGACGTGCTCGACGATCTTGTCCGAGCCGCAGAGCGAGCACGAGATGTTGGTGCAGATCGAGATCGAGTGACGGCCGACCGGCTCGGTCTCGATCATCGAATAGAAAGTCGCGACCTCGTAGGTCCAAACCGGAGGCACTTCCAGGTATTCCGCCACGGCATCCATCAATTCAGCACTGATCCAGCCACCGTTTTGGTGCTGGGCGGCCACCAGGGCCTGAATAATGGCCGAGCGCCGGCCCTCGATACCCTCCGGGAACTTGGCCCGCCAGTGATCGATTTCACGGCGAGTCTCCTCGTCGAGTAGCTCAGCCTTGCCGGCAACCGGGCTGACAGTCGCGTTATCCGTCATCGGTCGATTTCTCCGAACACAATGTCCTGCGTGGCGATGAGTGCCGCAATGTCGGCCAACATATGACCCTGGGCCATTTCATGCATTGCCGCGAGATGCGCATAACCTGGCGCACGCAAATGCACGCGGAAAGGCTTGTTGGCGCCGTCGGATACCAGGTAGCAACCGAACTCGCCCTTGGGTGCTTCGACCGAAGCGTAGGTCTCGCCCTCGGGTACACAGTAGCCCTCGGTGAATAGCTTGAAGTGATGAATGAGTGCTTCCATGTCGTCCTTCATCTCTTCGCGTGTCGGCGGGGCTACCTTGAAATCTCGCACGATGACCGGACCGGGGTTGTCGCGCAACCAGGCGACGCACTGCTTGATGATCTTCGCCGACTGGCGCATCTCCTCGACACGCACCAGGTAGCGGTCGTAGCAGTCGCCGTTGGTGCCGACCGGGATATCGAAATCGACCTCGCGGTACTTGGCGTAGGGCTGCTTCTTGCGCAAATCCCATTCGACGCCGCTGCTCCTGAGCATCGGGCCGGTAAAGCCAAGTTGCAGCGCACGTTCGGGGCTGACTGCTCCGATACCGACGGTACGCTGCTTCCAGATACGGTTGTCGGTCAGCAGGGTTTCGTAGTCGTCGACGCGGTCGAAAAAGTCGTCGGTAAAGGCCTCGATGAAATCGAGCAGGCTGCCCTGGCGCCACTGGTTCATCCGCTCGAGATCCTTGCCCTTGCGCCAGCGCGATTCGGCCACCTTGGGCATTTCCTCGGGCAGGTCGCGGTAGACGCCGCCGGGCCGGTAGTAGGTGGCATGCATGCGCGTACCCGAAACCGCCTCGTAGACATCCAACAGGTGCTCACGCTCGCGGAAGGCGTAGAGAAAGACCGCCATGGCGCCTAGGTCGAGCGCGTTCGAGCCGATCCACATCAGGTGATTGAGGATGCGCGTGATCTCGTCGAACATGGTGCGGATCCAAAGGGCCCGCTCCGGTGCCTCGACGTCGAGCAGCTTCTCGATGGCCATGACATAGGCGTGCTCGTTACACATCATCGAGACGTAATCGAGCCGGTCCATGTATCCGATCGAGTGATTGTAGGGCTTGGATTCCGCCAACTTCTCGGTCGCTCGGTGAAGCAGGCCGACATGCGGATCGGCTCGGACCACCGTTTCGCCGTCGAGCTCGAGAATGAGTCGCAGCACGCCGTGGGCAGCCGGATGCTGCGGCCCGAAGTTGATGGTGAAGTTGCGAATCTCGCTCACGATCCTGTGCCTTCAAGCTTCTGATCAATGTAGCGGCTGTCGCGCCGCACCACGCGGGCCACGGTCACGCGCGGCTCGATTTCGACGGGCTCGTAGACCACTCGGCCCTTGTCCTCGTCGTAGCGAACGGTGACGTTGCCGATCAGCGGGAAATCCTTGCGGAACGGATGGCCGATGAAGCCGTAATCGGTCATGATTCGGCGAAGATCCGGATGCCCCTCGAAGACGATGCCGAACAGGTCGAAGGCCTCGCGCTCGTACCAGTTGACCGAATTCCAGACTTCGATCAGCGAGGGCAGCACCGGCAGTTCATTGTCCGGCGCAAAGCAGCGCAGACGCAGTCTTCGGTTGTGCCTGATCGACAAGAGCTGCACGACCGCGGCAAAACGGTTCTGAATTTCACCGGCTTCCGGGCGCTCTTCCCAGGAAAACCGACCCGGCCCGAGCGCATCGGCCGCGCGCGAATATCCCTCGCTGGTGGCCTCGGCCGTTTCCCACTCGTCATCGCCGTAGCCGAGGTAGTCGATGCCGCACAAGTCGATCAGTTGCTCGAAGGCCAGCTCAGGTTCGTCGCGCAGCAGAAAGGCCGCATCAAGCCAGTGATCGCGTGCAACCTCGATCGTGAGCTGCCCCCGATATTCGGTCATCGAAGCAATGCGCTCGCCGAGAATGTCTGTCAGCGACTGGGCCAGCGCCTGGTTGCGGGAGGAAAACTGGGTCATGATCGGGCGATGGTGTGGGTGCGGCGGATCTTCTTGTAGAGCTGCAGGATGCCGTAGACCAGCGCTTCGGCCGTCGGCGGGCAACCGGGCACGTAGATGTCAACCGGCACGATGCGGTCGCAACCGCGGGTGACCGCGTAGGAATAATGGTAGTAACCACCGCCGTTGGAGCACGAGCCCATGGAAATGACCCACTTGGGATCGGGCATCTGGTCATAAACCTTCCTGAGCGCCGGGGCCATCTTGTTGACCAGGGTCCCGGCCACGATCATCACGTCCGACTGCCGCGGGGTGGGTCGGAAGATCATGCCGAAGCGGTCGAGGTCGTAGCGCGAAGCGGCCGCATGCATCATTTCCACGGCGCAGCAAGCCAGGCCGAAGGTCACCGGCCACATCGATCCGGTACGCGCCCAGTTGATCAGCGCATCGGCACTGGTGGTCACGAACCCCTTCTCGAGCAGTGGGTTGTCGCCGCCGGGGCGCAGAATGTCGTCAACCTGGCCCTCGGGAACCGGGTTGTGCATGATCTCGCTTATTCCCATTCCAGCGCTCCCTTCTTCCATTCATAAATAAAGCCGATCACCAGAATCAGCAGGAACACGCCCATCGCCACCAGGCCCGTCATGCCGACGGCGTCGAGCGCCACCGCCCAGGGAAAGAGGAAGGCGATTTCCAGGTCGAAAATAATGAACAGAATGGCGACCAGGTAGAAGCGCACGTCAAACTTCATGCGCGAGTCCTCGAACGCCTCGAAACCGCATTCGTAGGGCGAGAGCTTTTCAGCGGAGGGGCGTCGCGGCCCGAGAATGCCGCCGACCAGCAGCAGGCCCACACCCATGCCCAGGGCAATGGCAAGAAACAGCAGAATCGAAAAGTAGTCAGCCAGCATCCGTATTCCTGCCAGTCGATCGTTGTTGCCGCACGAGCGATGGCATCGTGGCGGCTAGTTCAAATGGTGCCGAAGGCCGGACTCGAACCGGCACGGCCAAAAGGCCACTGCCCCCTCAAGACAGCGTGTCTACCAATTCCACCACTTCGGCATTGTCCATGGTTTGACGAGCATCAAAAGCAGTCGTCAGCCGGCGGACGGCGGCTCCTCGGGTTCGGACTGGTCATCCGTTGCCTCCTCCTCGCCAACCGGAACCTCGAGAAATTCATCATCGGCTTCCGTCTCGGGCGTTTCGGGCGCATCCTCGGCAGCAGCTTCCTCACCCTGCTCAGCCGCGGGCCCGTCTATCTGGCCAGCCACACCAAGGTCATCGACGGTCTGACCAATATCGCCGCTGCGCGCCACCATCACGGCCATCGTCAGACTGATGCCGAAAAACGCCACGCCCAGCCAGCTGGTGAGCTTGGTCAGGAACCCGGTCGCACCACGCGACCCGAACACCGTGCCGGAAGCGCCGGAACCGAAAGCGGCACCCATGGTCGCGCCCGGTCCCCTCTGGACCAGTATGATGGCCACCAACGCGGCAGCAACCAACACCTGAAAAACGATCAGAACCGTATACATCCAAACAATCTCGTTTCAAACAATTAGGGATCAGGCCGCCTGGTAGATGCCCATGAAGGACTCGGCCTGCAGCGACGCGCCGCCGATCAGACCACCATCGATGTCATCTCGGGCAAACAAATCAGCGGCATTGTCGGGCTTGACGCTGCCACCGTAAAGGATCCTGACTCGGCCGGCTATTGTAGCATCCTCAGCGGCCAGCTGCGCTCTGATCGCCGCGTGAACTTCCTGTGCCTGCTCCGGGCTGGCGGTCTTGCCAGTACCGATCGCCCAGACCGGCTCGTAGGCCACGATCGCCCGCGCGAAGGCCTGGATACCGGCCGTTTCGAGGACGGCAGCGATCTGCTCCCCAACCACTTCGCGGGTGCGACCGGCTTCGCGCGCTTCCAGGGATTCGCCAACGCACAGAATCGGCTGCAGACCCGCGTCCTGGGCGGCGACGAACTTGCGTGCCACCAGTTCGCTGGTCTCGCCATGTCGGCTGCGCCGCTCGGAATGACCAACCAGGACATGCGAGCAGTTCCAGTCGGACAGCATCGCGCCGGAGACTTCTCCGGTATAGGCGCCGCTGGCGTGGGCGCTCAGATCCTGCGCGCCGAGCAGCACCGGGGTGGCATCGGTCAGGGAGTCGACCAGCGGCAGGTAGGGGAAAGGCGGCAACACCATGACTTCGGCCGATCGATTCGGATCGAGCCGGGCGAGAATGCCGCCAATCAGGCTGCGAATCTCGGGCTTGCTGCCGTGCATTTTCCAGTTGCCAGCAATCAGCTTGGTGCGCATGGTCTTCACCACACAGGCGTCGGAAGGGAGGCAGATTCTACTGTTTTTGGACCGACGGGTCGACGCTCAGCGGCCAATTCCCCCACCACAAGACCTTCACATCCGTGTAGTGGACGATCACCTGTTCAACTCAATATCAATTGAAACCACGGAATACACGGAACACACGGAACACACGGATGACATCCGATCGGAAAAAGTGACCTTCCGTGCTTTCCGTGTATTCCGTGGTTGCTTCGATTCTTCGACTCTACTGACCCCAGCGGCTATCTACTCGGCACCGGCGACGGTCATCTCCTCGATCAGCAGCGAGCCGGTGCGGATGTTGCGGCGAGTATCGATGTCGGTGCCCGCCGCCACCAGCTTGCCCAGCATGTCGCGCAGATGGCCGGCGATCGTGATTTCCTCGACCGCGTGGGCGATCTCGCCGTTCTCGACCCGGAAGCCGGCGGCGCCACGCGAATAGTCGCCGGTGACCAGGTTGACACCCTGCCCCATCACTTCGGTCACCAGCAGCCCGTTGCCCATCTCGGCCAGCAACTCATTGAAGTCCAGGCTGCCGCCGTCGAACTCGAGGTTGTGCACCCCGCCGGCATTGGCCGTCGTTTCGAGCCCGAGCCGACGCGCCGAATAACTGCTCAACACGTAACGGGCCAGCACACCGTCATCGACCAGGGGCGACTCGCGTGTGGCCACGCCTTCACCATCGAATGCGGCCGATTTCGCCGCGCCCTTCAGCCGGGGACGCTCGATCAGCGACGCCCAGCCGGGTAGGACAGGCTCGCCGACGGCGTCGAGCAGGTAGCTGCTGCGCCGGTAGAGATTGCCGCCGGAGACCGCGCCCACCAGGTGGCCGATCAGGCCGCGTGCGACTTCCGGGGCGAACAGCACCGGCATGCGTCCGCCAGGCATGCGGTCGGCGCCCAGGCGCCGAACCGTGCGCAGCGCCGCGCCGCGGCCGGTGACTTCCGGTGCAGCCAGCGCCTGCCAGGCGCGCGCGCTGTCCCAGTCGTAGTCGCGCTGCATGCCCGATTCGTCGCCGGCGATCAACACGCAGCTTTGCGAAAACAGGGTGCCGCGCACGGGGCCGATAAATCCATGCGAGTTGGCATAGATTCCAATGCTGGATTCGCTGCTCACGCTCGCACCTTCGGAATTGCTGATACGCGCGTCGGCGTCCCGTCCTGCCTGCTCGATTTCCATGGCGCGGGCGACGAGGTCGTCCAGGGTCAGCGAATGCGGATGCCACAGGTCCAGATCCGGAAATTCGGTGGCCATCAACGACGCCTCGGCCAGGCCGGCGGCCCGGTCACGCTGCGTGTAACGAGCGATGGCCAGTGCCCGCTCGACGGTCTCGTCAATCGCCCCGGGCCGCAGGTCGCCGGTACTGGCATGGCCGCTGCACTGACGGCAGTACACCGTGACCTGGACCGTACGATCACGCGCCTCCTCCAGGGTTTCGATTTCACCCATGCGCACGCCGGCCTCGCGCGCCAGGCCCGAGGACACCGAGACTTCGGCCTGGTCCGCGCCGCCGGCCTTCGCCCGCTCGAGCACGCGCTGGGCGATACCGACCAGCAGTTCGGTTTCCCGGTCGGGGTCATGGACAAGCGAATCGCTGCCCGAAGCCTGTAGCTGGCTGGATGTCATGCTGCGAATTCCATGTGTTGATTCAGGGTTGGCCGGTCCAAATACGTCAACCGGTGCCGCCCACGGTCAGTCCGTCGATTCTCAGCGTGGGCTGGCCGACACCCACCGGGACGCCCTGGCCTTCCTTGCCGCACACACCAATGCCGCTGTCGAGCTCGAGGTCGTTGCCGACCATGCCGACACGGGTGAGTACGTCCGGGCCGTTGCCGATCAGGGTCGCACCCTTGATAGCGGCGCCGACCTTGCCGTTTTTCACACGGTAAGCCTCGGAAGCGGCGAACACGAACTTGCCCGAGGTGATATCAACCTGGCCGCCGTTGAAGCCGACCGCGTAAATACCGTCCTCGACCGAGGCGATGATCTCGCCCGGATCGTGCTTGCCGGGCAGCATGTAGGTATTGGTCATGCGCGGCATCGGCAAGTGGGCGAAGGATTCGCGCCGGCCGTTGCCGGTTGGCTGCATACCCATCAGGCGGGCATTGAGCCGGTCCTGCATGTAACCGACCAGGCGCCCCTTCTCGATCAGCGTCGTACACGAGGTGGGCGTACCCTCGTCGTCGATGTTGAGCGAACCGCGCCGGTCGGCCAGGGTGCCGTCGTCGACCACCGTGCATTCCTCGGTGGCAACCCGGTCGCCCATGCGGTTGGCAAAGGCGGAAATACCCTTGCGGTTGAAGTCACCTTCCAGTCCGTGCCCGACCGCCTCGTGCAGCAGCACGCCCGGCCAGCCGGAGCCGAGCACGACAGTCATGTGCCCGGCCGGCGCGGATTCAGCGGTGAGATTGACCGCGGCGATGCGCACCGCCTCGTGCGCGTGCTGCTGCCAGAACTCCGGCTCCATCACGGCCTCGAGCGACCAGCGGCCGCCACCGCCAGACATGCCCTGCTCGCGGCGACCATCCTCTTCCATCAGGACCCGTACGTCCAGTCGCACCAGTGGCCGAACATCACCGGCCAGAACACCATCGGTGGCCGCGACCAGAATCGACTCGTGGCTGGCGGCCAGGTTGACGCTGACCTGACTGATGCGCTGGTCGAGCGAACGCACGTAGGCGTCGATGGTGCGCAGTAACTCCACGCGTTCGGCCGAACTGCCGCCGCCGACCGGGTCATGGGCGCCGTAGCGTACCGGCACGTCGACCGGCCGGCCCACCCGGACCATGCCATTGCCTCCGGAGCGGGCAATCGCCCGCGCACTGCCGGCGGCATCAAGCAGCGCCGGCAGGGCCATCGAATCAGCATAAGCGAAGCCCGTTCCGGCACCCGAGACGGCGCGAACGCCCACGCCCTGGTCGGAATCATAGCTGCCGTTCTTGACCGCGCCGTCTTCCAGCGCCCAGCCTTCGGCCAGCCGGTGCTGGAAATACAGCTCGCCAAAATCGATCTGTGACGAGACCAGCCGGCCTAGCGCCAGCTCCAGTTCAGTTTCGCCCAGGCCGGACGGAACCAGCAGGCTGTCGAGTACTTGTCGATACATGGGTTGGATATTCGGTCGTTAGGTCCTTGTTTCAATCCGGAGTGTCTTCAGCCGAGTCGGCGGCGTCCGGCAAATCGGCCGCTCGCGTCTCGACCAGTTCCACCTGCGGATCTTCCCACGAACCGGTTACCCGGTAGCGGGCCTCGGCAATGCCCTGCAGTGGACGCTCGAGCAGACTGCGCAAGATCAGTCCGGCGGCGGCACCTGCCGGGCCGCCGGTCAACACGCCAATGATCGGCAGGGTATTGCTCACACCCGGTTCGACCACGATGAGCTGATCGTAGGTTCGCGCCCCCATGTCAGTCGCGCCGGAAACCTCGATATCGGCTGCCGGTGAATCGATGCTGAGCCCGTCGGTACGGGCCACGCCCGAGGCCAGCTCGAAACGCCCCTCGATCCGGTCGAAAGCCAGGCCCTGCGAGAATACGTCGCGAAAGTCGAGCGCCAGACGGCGCGGAATCGTGCTGATACTGACCAGACCGATCAAGCGGCCGGCGCCGGGACGCGCTTCGGGGATATTGCCGTCGTACATGTCCAGATCGAGCACGCCATCGAGACGGGCCAGGGAAAAGTCGGCCGGCGAGCCCGGCCAGCTTCCGGACAACTCGATCTGTGAGCGACCGACACTCAGGCCGGTTTCGTAACCAAAGGACTTCAGCAGGGGGTCGAAGTCGAGACTGATCAGACGCCCCTCGAACTGGGTGATCGGGCCGTCATCGCTGGTAATCCAGCGTCCGTAGCCGCTCAGCTCCAGGTACGGGCCATCGATCTCCATCCGCTCGAACTCGACGCCATCGCGCCGGGAATGGCTTTCCATGCGCACCCGGCCGAGCGTCAGCCCGCGATAACTCAGATCCTCGATCAGCAGGTGCATGGGCGGCGCATCGCTGGGCACCTGGGTGTCGGTCTGCTCCGGCATGGGAGCGGCTTCGAGTTGGTCAGTGGATTCCTCGTCGATGAGTTCCTCGAGGTGCAGATGCTGAAGATCAATGGCCATCACCCGCCCGGAGTCGAGCGGAACGGGAATGGTCACGTCACCGCTGACCGAATCGCCCTGGAGTGTCAGCTTCCAGTTGTTTGATTCGCGCAGCAGATCGAGCTCCAGGGCCTCCAGGCTCACTCCGCCGTAATCGAGCTTATCGAGTGAGAGGCTTGCCCGACCCCGGGGCGCCGACCCGGTCGGCGCTACCGGTAGCCGGGACAACTCAGCAGACCAGGCCGACAAATCGAGCCGGTCCAGCGACCCGGCGACCGCGAAATCATCGCCCTCGGGCAATTCCGGCGCCGGCTGGCCCAGCCCGGCAGTCAGTTGCCACTGACCGGCACGCTGCCGCGCCGACAGCGCCAGACGCTCGGCCAGGCTGGCGTCCAGCGCGAGGCCATCCTGGCCGGAAGTCAGATCCACGGACAGCTCGATGGCGGTATCGGCGGCCTTGATCAGCGGTTCCGGCAAATCGCTTTCCAGTCCTTGGAGATTCGAGTCCAGCGTCAGCCGCCAGCCCTCGGCGCTCTCCCGCCGCTGGAGTCGGGCACGCCAGTCGCTCACACCGGACAGCCTGTCGGCCAGCGGCCGCCAGCGCGCATCCGGCGCCAGTACCCTCGCCGGCGACAGTCGACCGTCGAGCGACATCCAGGCCTCCGCTCCGAATGCCGCCTCGAGACTCAGCCATTGATCCTCCCCCGTTCCAAGTTGCAGCCGGGCTGGTGCAATGCCGTCACGGTCGAAGGCGACGTCTCCGGTCACCCCGGAAAATGCCAGTCCGGCCTGCGGCAGGGCGATCACGGTATCGTCGAAAACCGCACGGCCTTGCAACTGCCAGGACGGCATGTCGCGAACCGGCAGCACCAGGCCGGTCGACAGGTTCAGCGTCCCTTCGCCGCGCAAGGGCTCGAGGAACTGCGACCAGTTCTCGAACGGAAAGCTCGCGATCAATGTGCGTAGCGCCTCGGCGCGGGCACCGACGGTGGCCAGATCCAGGGTCAGCTCCGGTCTGCTCAGGTCAGGTATCAACACACGCTCGGCGGTCACCTCGACCTGACCGAGCTCGCCCCGCTCGACGCGGCCCGACAGACTGCGCCCGACGAAATCGACCTGCCCGCTCATGGCCTGAGCCTGCGGCCAGCCGGGCCAGAAGTCCAAGTCGGCCCCGGCGAAATCGATCCAGGCCTGGAAATCACCTGCGAACCAGTTTCTGAACTTGTGCCCCAGACGAAAATGGTAATTGATTCCGCCGTTTGCGCCAGCCACGCCCAGCAGCGCATGGTCAAGCCACTCGAGCGCCCGCGGCGGGATTTGCCCGGCCGGTAACCAGGGCCGCGGATCGACCGGTTCGATCACGTCGCCCTCGACCAGGAAATCCAGGAAAGGACGGCCGCCGCCGAGCCAGACCCAGCCATCGGCGCGCGCCTCGGCCTCGGGACGCCGCCCGGCGATGCCGTCAAGCTGTACGGCCCCGGGAGAGACGATGACCCGGCCGGAAATCGCTTCAATTGGAATGGGCTGGCGCATCTTCGCTGGCCAGTCGATAACCGGACTGCCCGAAAGCGTGAAACTGGCGCGGTCACCGACGATACCCAGCTCGGCGTCGATACCCGAGACCGCGGCGCGATCATCCGGCAGATCGAAAGCAAAGTTCTCGACCCGGCCGGACAGGCGATGCAGGGATCCGGGATGGCGATACAGGCCGGTGACCGCTTCCAGACGACCGGACAATTGCGTCGGCCAGTGCTGCCAGCCACCCAGCCAGCGATCAAGCATTCCGTGAACAGCAGCCAGATCGAGCGCCGGAATGTCGGCCGCCCAGAGCCCGGCGTCGTGGGCCATCACGATATCCCGCGCAACCGATTCCCCACTGCTGTCGAGCCTGACCAATTGCGCATCGATACGTCGATCCCGGCGCTCGGCACGTAGTTGCCCCGATACAGAAAAATCGTCGTCGCCGGTGACGCCGAAGTCGAGTGCCGACCAGCTCCCCTGCCCCCGACGCCAGCCGAAACGCAGGTCAGCCTCGAGTCGATCCGGCGGCAACTCGACGCCACCGGGAACCAGCGCCGCGAGCCCGGTCGAGTCCAGCGACAGCCCCTCGATGCCGGCGCGACCGAGCACTTCGTCGACGCTTCCGTCGGCATGACCCGCCCGCGCGGCCAGCGACAGCTTCGCCTCGGGCTCCAGGGCCAGATGCAAATCGGCCAGCAGCTCCATACGCTCGGTATTGCGGCGAATCACGCCTTCCGAAAGGACCATCTCGAGAGCCGGCCGCTCCCGGGGCAGCACTCGAACGCGCGCATCGCGGATCAGCAGCTCGCCGCCGAGGCTCTGGCTTCCCTGGGCTCCACCGCCGAGTTCACCGCCGCGTTCCAGGCGCAGACCCCAGCGCCCCGAATCGTCCTCGACCACCGCCAGGTCCAGGCCCAGCACGACCAGCCTGAACGGCGAGCGGTCCGCACGCAGCAGGTCGGGCAGGTACATCTCCAGGATCGCTCGACCGACATGTGCCAGCGGTTCGTCTTCACTACCGGCACGCACGCCCACCAGGGTGATGGTCGGTGTCAGCCGCGGCCAGCGCACCTCGACGTGCTCGATCTCGACTTCTTCACCGAGACCCTCCGCCAGGCGGATTTCCAGCCAGGGCCTGAGTTCATCGGCGTAGGGAATCAGCAAGCGGCCGATACCGACCAGAACCGCCGTGACGATAATCAGGGCGGCGACCAGTGCCACCAGCCACTGGCTCAATAGCTGCAGCGCCGTTCCGAGGCGCGTTCGACGAACTGTCTTTACCTCCGAACTCAAAGCAGTACCACGTCGAACTGATCCTGCCCGTACTGCTCCTCGGGCTGGAAGCAGATGCTGGTGCCGAGCTGCTCGGTCAGTTCTGCCAGCGAACGATGATGCTCTTCGAGCATGCGATCGACGACCGGCGGGCTGGTCATGACGCGCATCTGACCCGTCTCGAACTGGCGCACCGCGCGCAGGATCTCCCGGAAAATTTCCGAACAGACCGTATCCACGCTCTTGACCCGGCCGCGGCCCTCGCAGGCCGGACAGGGCTCGCACAGGCGATGCTCCAGGCTTTCGGTCGTGCGCTTGCGCGTCATCTCGACCAGGCCCAGGTCGGTGATGTCCGACACCGTGGTGCGGGCATGATCACGCTCCAGGGCACGCTGCAGGGTACGCAAGACCTGGCGCTTGTGATCAACATCGGTCATGTCGATGAAATCGATGATGATGATGCCGCCGAGATTGCGCAACCTGAGCTGGCGCGCGATTGCCTGCGCCGCTTCGAGATTCGTCTTGTAGATGGTTTCTTCGAGGTTGCGGTGACCGAGGTAGGAACCGGTATTGACGTCGACGGTGGTCATCGCCTCGGTCTGATCAATGGTCAGGTGACCACCGGATTTCAGCGGCGTGGTGCGATTGAGCGCACGCTCGATTTCAGTTTCGACCCCGTAGAGGTCAAACAGCGGACCCTCGCCGTCGTAAAACTCTATCCGGTCGACCCACTCGGGAAAAAACTCACCGGCGAACTTCACCGCCCGCCGCCAGGTTTCGCGATCGTCGATGCGCACCTTCTCGATCCCGGCATGCATCAAATCCCTCAGTGACCGATACGGCAGCGAAAGATCCTCGTAAACGCACTGCCCGGCCACTGCATCGGAGGCATCGACTTCGATACGCGGCCAGAGGCGGCGCAGGTAATCGACGTCGCGTTCGAGCGCTTCGCGCTCCACGCCTTCGGCATTGGTGCGGATGATGAAGCCGTGCCCCGTCGCTTCGCCAAGGCACTCACGCAGGAGGCCGCGCAGTCGGTCGCGCTCCTCCTCGACCTCGATACGCACCGATACGCCCAGACTGTCGACCCCGGGCAGCAGCACCAGATAACGCGAGGGAATGCTCAGCTGGGTGGTCAGTCTCGCGCCCTTGCTGCCGAGCGGGTCCTTGATGACCTGGACGAGCAACTGCTGCCCCTGGCTGATCAACTCGGTGATCAGCGGAATGGGACGCGCTTCACCGTTTTCGTCGAGTTCGGGCTGACGCGGAACGATGTCGGCCGCATGCAGAAACGCCGTGCGCTCCAGGCCAATATTAACGAAAGCCGCCTGCATGCCCGGCAGCACACGCTCGACCCGGCCCTGATAGATGTTGCCGACATAGCTGGACTCGCCGCTACGCTCGATGTAGAGCTCCTGCAGCAGCCCGCTTTCGACCACCGCTACCCGTCGCTCGGTGGGCGAGACATTGATCAGGATTTCGTCGCTCACAGGGCCATTCCCGCCGTTTCAGGTCACTGCAGGCAAGAATAGCACCCGATCAGGCCAATCCGGCCTCACGCAGCAGCTCGCCGGTCTCGAACAGGGGCAGGCCGACGACGCCGCTGTAGCTGCCGGTCAGGCGACGCACCCAGACCCCGGCCGCGCCCTGGATGCCATAGGCCCCGGCCTTGTCGTGCGGCTCGCCGGACGCGACATAGCGCGCGATCCAGGCGGCGGGCAGCTCGGCTAAGTCGACCGCTGTGACGCTCAGGCGCTCATCGATCCGGCCGTCCGGTGCCACCAGGGCGACAGCCGACAACACTTCATGCTCGCGACCGGAGAGCGCCGCGAGCATGTTGCTCGCCTCGTCATCATCGAGCGGCTTGCCGAGAATTTCTCCATCGAGCACGACGGCAGTATCCGAGCCGATCACGAAACATCCGTTACCTCGCACTTGCATGGCCAGCGCCTTTTCCCGCGCCATGCGTCGCACGTAGTCAGTCGGCACCTCACCCTCGCCGACCGACTCATCGATATGCGCCGGCCGGACATCAAAATCGATGTCGAACAGCGACAACAGTTCGCGGCGGCGAGGGGAGGCGGAAGCGAGAATCAGGCGTTTGCGATCGTTCATGGGATCGTTAAGCGCGATGATACGGATGCCCGGCAAGAATCATCGAAGCCCGATACAGCTGCTCAGCCACCAACACGCGAACCAGCATATGCGGCAGGGTGGCCGGGCCCAGGGACCAGCGTTCGTGGGCCGCGGCCAGCAGATCCGTATCAAGGCCGTCGGCGCCACCGATCAGGAAGCAGACCGGGTCGCCTTCGAGTTGCCATTGTTCCAGGCGTTCGGCCAGCTTTTCGGTCGACCAGGGCCGAGCCGTGATCTCCAGGGCGACGATGCGGGCTCGTTCGGGCAACTTCTGGCGCAGGCGCTCGCCTTCCACGCCCTGCTCGCGTCCGGCCCCGGCCTTGCCTGCGACCGCCACCTCGACCAAGTCGAGAGCAAGATGGGCCGGCATCCGGCGGGCATATTCCTCCCAGCCTTCCGCCACCCAGCCGGGCATGCGGGTGCCCACCGCGGCGACCGTCAGACGCATGTCAGCCCCCGGCGCTGGTTCGCGTCGCCGGCGGTGCCGTCCAGAGTTTCTCGAGGTTGTAAAAAGCGCGCGTCTGCGGCTGCATGACGTGAACGATCACGTCGGCCAGGTCGACCAACACCCATTGGGATTCGTCGGCGCCCTCGACGCCCAGCGGCTGGATACCGCGAGACTTGGCGCGCTGGACCAGGCGATCGGCCATGGCCTTGACCTGCCGCGACGAGGTGCCCGAAGCAATGATCATGTAATCGGCGAAGCTGCTGCGCTCGACCAGGTCGATGACCTGGATGTCCTGCGCCTTGGCGTCTTCGAGGGTGGAAACCGCGAGATCCCGCAGAGCCTGCGGGTCGAGTCTTTGCTTGTCGCTCAAGGAGTCACTCATGGGTGGATTCAGGCTCCATTTTACGCCTTGTCCGGCTAGCTTTCACCGCAACCGTACAGGCCGTGCTTGCGGATATAGGCCAGCACCGTGGACGGCAGCAGGAAACGCGGATCGCGCCCTTCTGCCAACTGGTTGCGAATATCGGTCGAGGAGATCGCCAGTTGCGTGACGCCAACGGTACAGACCCGCCCGGCCGGGGCCTCCGACAGCTTCCTTACGCTGCGCACCCGGCGATCGCGCAGCACCTCGGCCACCTCCCCGCTGTAGCGCGGCCGGCTGCGCGGGCGTTTCATCACCACCAGGTGGGCGAGATCGAACAGTTCACGCCAGCGGTGCCAACCGCTGAGCTGGTTGGCCGCATCCTGGCCCAGGCAGAACAGGATCGGGCGCTGGCCGGCTTCCTCCCTGATCGTGGCCAGGGTATCGACCATGTAAGACGGACCTTCGCGGCGCACTTCGCGTTCGTCCACCGCCAGGTCCGGATAAGGCGCCAGCGCCAGTTCCAGCATGGCCAGGCGATGATAGGCCTCGGCCCCGGTATGATCCCGGTGCGGTGGCTGGCCGGCCGGCAGCAGCCGAAAATCATCGACCCCGAGTTTCTCGCAAACCTCGGCGGCCGCGCGCAGGTGCCCGTAATGGACCGGATCGAAGGTGCCGCCGAAGATGGCGGTGGCCCGGATCATGCCGCGCAATACTCCGGCCGGTTGGTCGCCAGCGCCACGCTCAGTCGCTCCAGACACAGCCAGAAGGCATCACGCCCGGTCGATTTCGAAAGCTGGTCCAGCTCGGACAGCTGCGACAAGGACTCACGTACGACCCGGGGCGAAAGCCGACGTGCCGCATCGGCAATCGCCTGCTGCCGAGATTTCCACACCTTGAGGGCGGTGAAAGCCTGCGCTGCGGAGTGCTGGCGCGAGAGCAGCTGGAAACTGCCGATGGTCTGGAGCTCGCGCGCCAGCGCGCCGACGATCAGCGGCATCGGCGTGTCGGCCTCGCGCAAGCCGCGGATGCAGCGCAGCGCAGCGCCCGGCTGACCGGAAAAGACCAGCTCGACCAGTCGGAAACTATCGAAGCGCGCGCTGTCGGCCACTGCCGCACGGACTTCTTGGAGCCCGACCTGCCCGCCCGGATAAAGCAACGCCAGGCGCTCGATTTCCTGCGCGGCGGCCAGCAGGTTGCCCTCGAGGCGCTCGGCCAGGAAGCGACTGGCGGCGGCGTCGGCATTCAGGCCGCGGCTTCGCATGCGCGCGGCAATCCACTGCGGCAGCCGATTCGGCTTGACCTTCCAGCACGGCACATAGACGCCGGCGGCATCGAGCGCCTTGACCCAGGCCGTGCTCTCGCTCCTGATCTCCCACTCATCGCACTTGACCAGCAGGATGTCGTCACCGCCCCGGCCAACGAAATCGCGTAGCACCGAGCCCCCTTCGCGACCGGGCTTGCCCGAAGGCAGGCGCACTTCCACCAGGCGCTGGGTGGCGAACAGGGAACTGGTCTCGGTAGCGCTACCGAGCTGACTCCAGTCGAAGCGCGCATCGGCTTCAAGCACAATCCGCTCTGCCACGCCGGCCTCGCGTGCCCCGCTTCGGATTGCATCGCAGGCTTCTTCGATCAGCAAGGGCTCCTGCCCGGCGACCAGGTAGACCGGGTCCAGTCCCTGCTTCAGGCGCTGCGGCAGTTTTTCGGGAAACAGTTTCACGAGCCCGCCAACGCTTCCAGGCGCCGGACCAGACGTGACGCCATGGAGCGGCTCAGATCGTCGCGCAGGAACTCTTCCTCGCGCTGAGCCGCCAGAATCTCGTTTTCATCGAAACTGTAGTCACGCGTGATGCGCATCCGGTCGCGCTCGAGCACGACTTCGCCAGAGGGGTCTTCCAGCCGCCAATTCACCTCGAAGACCAGCAGGTATTCACGCACTCGCGCCTGGCCCGAAACCGACAGCGGCTGCCGCGACATGCTCTGCGATTCGATGCGCAAGGTGGCCGCTTGCCCATCCGAATGGCTGACGCGCTCGACCCCGTTGGCCTCCAGCAACAGGCCGAGTTCGCGCACGAACAGGGTGCTGTCATCTGCTGCCGCCACAAAAGTGCGGTCCATGAAGGCCGGCAAACGAGCCTCGCCCCGGAGCTGGAATCCGCAGGCGGCCAGCAGCGAGACGAGCAACACGGTGAAGACTACGCGGTGCATCAGCCGACCACGATATTGAGCAGCTTGTCGGGCACCAGGATCACCTTGCGCACGGTCTTGCCCTCGACGTGGCGGGCCACGTTGTCGTCGGCCAGGGCAGCGGCCTGTACCGTATCCTGGTCTGCACCCGGCGCCACTTCGACCCGGCCGCGAACCTTGCCGTTGACCTGCACGACCACGGTTACCGCTGCGCGCTGGAGCGCAGCGTCGTCCACGGCCGGCCACCCGGCCTCGAATACCGAGCCGTCGCGGCCGAGGTCGCGCCAAAGCGCTTCGGCGATATGTGGCGCGACCGGGGCGATCAGGCGCACCACGGCCTCCCAGGCTTCCTGCAGCAGTACTCGGCCCGGCTCGTCCTCGGCTTCGAAACGCTGCAGCTCGTTGCAGAATTCCATGATCGCCGCGATCGCGGTATTGAAAGTCTGCCGCCGGCCCATGTCGTCGCCGACCTTGGCGATGGTCTCGTGCAGGCGGGTACGCAACTCACGTGCGGGGCCTTCGAGTTGTTCGGGCTTGCCGCCGGGCAAGGCGCCGTCAGCAACATGGGCCTGAACGCCGGCATACAGGCGTTTGAGAAAACGCCAGGCACCTTCCACGCCCGCCTCCGACCATTCCAGCGACTGCTCGGGTGGGGCGGCAAACATCGAAAACAGGCGCACGGTGTCGGCGCCGTAGGTATCGACCAGTGACTGCGGATCGACGCCGTTGTTCTTGGACTTGGCCATCTTCTCGATGCCGCCGGGCGTGACCGGCTTTTCGTCATCTTTGAGCACCGCCTTGACGATCTGCCCCTTGGCGTCGCGCTGGACTTCGACGTCGGCCGGGTTGAACCAGGTCTTGCGACCCGATCGGTCCTCGCGATAGTAGGTTTCGGCCAGCACCATGCCCTGGGTGAGCAGGCGGGCGAACGGCTCGTCGATACCGACGAGGCCCTCATCACGCATCAGCTTGGTCCAGAAACGCGCATAGAGCAGGTGCAGGATGGCGTGCTCGATACCGCCGATGTACTGGTCGACCGGCATCCACTGATCGGCGCGCTCGTCGACCATGGCGCGATCGTTGTCCGGGCCGGTGAAGCGCAGGAAATACCACGACGAATCGACGAAGGTGTCCATCGTGTCGGTCTCGCGCTTCGCTTGCGCGCCGCACTTCGGGCAGGTCGTGTCCAGAAAGGCCCCGCAACGGTTGAGCGGGTTGCCCGAGCCGTCCGGGACGAGCTCTTCGGGCAGGACCACCGGCAGGTCAGATTCCGGCACCGGCACGTCCCCGCACGCATCACAGTGGATGATCGGAATCGGGCAGCCCCAGTAGCGCTGGCGCGAAATCCCCCAGTCGCGCAGGCGAAACTGGGTCCGGGCACGACCGGCACCCTGCTTTTCCAGCTCGGCGACGATCGCCTCGAATCCCTTCGACCACTCGAGGTCGTCGTAGGGCCCGGAATTGACCAGGTGGCCTTCCTTGGCGGCGTAGTCGTCGTGCCAGTTTCGATCGTCGTATTCCTGCTCGTCGGGCAGGCTGATCACCTGCCGGATGGGCAGGCCATACTTGTTGGCGAACTCGAAATCACGCTCGTCGTGGCCGGGCACCGCCATGATCGCACCTTCGCCGTAGGCCATCAGCACGTAATTGGCGACCCACACTGGCAACTCGTCACCGGTGAGCGGATGCACGGCCTTCAGACCGGTGTCCATGCCTTTCTTTTCCTGGGTGGCGATATCGGCTTCCGATACTCCGCCCTTCTGGCACTCGGCGATGAAATCGGCCAGGGCAGGATCGTTCTCGGCGGCCTGCTTCGCCAGCGGGTGTTCGGCGGCCACGGCCATGAAGGTCGCGCCCATCAGCGTGTCCGGACGCGTGGTGAATACCTTGATGGTTTCACCCCCGCAGCTGAACTCGATTTCGGCGCCCTCGCTCTTGCCGATCCAGTTGGCCTGCATGGTGCGCACCCGCTCGGGCCAGCCTTCGAGCTGGTCGAGGCTCTCGAGCAACTCCTCGGCATAGTCGGTGATGCGCAGGTAGTACATCGGGATTTCGCGCTTTTCCACCGGTGCGCCGGTGCGCCAGCCGCAGCCGTCGATGACCTGCTCGTTGGCCAGCACGGTCTGGTCGACCGGATCCCAGTTGACGGTGCCGGTCTTCTTGTAGGCGATGCCGCGCTCGAGCAGGCGCAGGAAAAACCACTGGTTCCAGCGGTAGTATTCGGGGTCGCAGGTGGCCAGCTCGCGCTCCCAGTCAATGGCGAAGCCCAACTGCTTGAGCTGGCCGCGCATATGCTCGATGTTGTCGCGCGTCCATTTCGCCGGAGGCACACTGTTGGCCATGGCGGCGTTCTCTGCCGGCAGGCCGAAGGCGTCCCAGCCCATCGGCTGGAGCACACGCCTGCCCTGCATGCGGTGGTAGCGCGAGATGACGTCGCTGATGGTGTAGTTGCGCATGTGGCCCATGTGCAACTTGCCCGAGGGGTAGGGAAACATGCTGAGGCAGTAGAAACGCTCGCCGCCACCGGACTCGGCCCGGTCAGCATGGTTTTCTTCCCAATGGCGCTGCATCTCCGGCTCGATTCGGCCGGGCTGGTAACTATCTGACACCGTCTGTCTGGATCCTGCAGATACTTCGATTCAAAACAGGCGCCGCCCCGTGGCGGGGCGGCGCATTCGTTCGGCGGGGAGCCGAATTACTGATCGCCGTCGTCCTCGACGGATTCGTCAGCCTTTTCCAAAAGCTCGTTCCAGGTCTCCTGGGCTTCGTTCCAGGCATCGCGGGCCCGGGCGCTGGCGCCTTCCCAGCTGTCGCCGGCATACTGGCTAGCCTCTTCCCAGGCTTCTGCGGCACGCTCCTGCGCGCGCTCGGCCGCCTCGCGGGCTTCTTCCCAGGCTTCACCACCCTCTTCCTCGGCAACCGCCAGGGCTTCATTGGTCTTGTCGCGGGCGTCCTCGGCCAATTCTCGAGCGCGTTCCCACAGCCGCTCGGCAGCCGCTTCGGACTCACTGGCCGCCTCATCGGCGGCATCTTCGGCCTCGTCCCAGGCCTCTGCCGCCTCTTCCCCGGCCTCATCGACCGCTTCGGCCGCCTCGTCGCCGGCTTCCTCGATCTGGCCCTCTTCCTCGGACTGGCAAGCCGCCAGCGCCAGAATCAACATCAGAATCCACAGATTACGCATAGCTTCACTCCTCGAGATGCGCCTGTCGCGCCTTCAAATGGAACACTTATCCTAACGCCAAACCCGACGCGAGACACTCGTTTCGTAGGCATCGCAACCCCTTCGCAGCAAACCGTGGATCAGTCCGGCGTGCCGTAGACATCGGCCAGCCATTGCCAGATTGAGCGCAAACCCTGCGCTTCGCCGCCAGCCGGCCGGCCCGGTCGGTCAGAAAGGTTCCAGGCGTAGATATCGAGGTGGTACCAGTCGATGCCGGATTCGACAAAGTGATCGAGGAACAGGGCCGCGGTGAGGCTGCCGCCGAAACTGCTGGTACCGGTGTTGGAGATGTCGGCGATGGCCGGCTGGATCTGCTGCCGATAAGGCTCGAACAGGGGCATCTGCCAGAGCGGATCCTCGACAGCGAAGCTGAGGTCCTGGATTGTCCGGGCCGAGTCGATATCGCGGGCATAGATCGGCGGCAGGTCCTCGCCCAGGGCGACGCGGGCCGCGCCGGTCAGGGTGGCAAAATCGATGATGCGCTCGGCGCCCTCTTCCGAAGCCAGGGTCAGCGCGTCGGAAAGCACCACGCGGCCCTCGGCATCGGTATTGCCGATCTCCACGCTGGTGCCCTTGCGGGTGCGAATGATGTCCGACGGCCGGTAAGCATTGCCGGCGATCGCATTCTCGACGGCCGGGATATAGACCCGCAGATTCACGTCCAGGCCCAGGGTCATGATCAGCTTGGCCAGGCCGAGCACATGGGCGGCACCCCCCATGTCCTTCTTCATCAGCACCATGCCGGAACCGGGCTTGATGTTGAGACCGCCGGAGTCGAAGATCACGCCCTTGCCAACCAGCGCCAGGGCCGGCGCATCCTCGCGCCCCCACTGCATGCGGATCAGGCGTGGCGCGCGGCTGGCCGCCTGGCCGACCACGTGGATGGCCGGGAACTCGCGCTCAAGCCGTTCACCCTGAAAAACCTGGAAATCGGCAGCGCGCTCATCCGCCAGTCCTTCGGCCGTCTCGGCCAGCTCGCCCGGACCCAGGTCGATGGCCGGCGTATTGACCAGGTCACGCACGAAACAGGATGCATCGACGAAGGCTCGCACGCGTTCGGGCTCAGAACCATCGAGCACCAGGCGGGCGCGCGGGCGATCGAGCTGCTTGTAGCGATCAAAGCGATAGCCGCCCAGGCCCCAGCCGACTGCGGCGCGGTCACGTTCCTCGTCGGCCCAGTCGACCTCGAGGTGATAATCGCCCTCGGGCAGGGCGGCCGGCAGGTGCGCCAGGGCCCACAGGCGGTCGGTGCTTTCCCGCCCGGCCAGTACGGCCCCGATGCCGCCGTGCTCGCCCGGCACCAGCAGGTGACTGCCGGCGCCGGCCTTGAACCCGCTGGCCTCGACCCAGTCGCGCCAGGCCGGCGGGGCCGATTGCTTCCAGCTTTCCAGGCCCGCCTTGTCGACGGAATAAACGGGAATGGATCGGCTCGACGAGTCAATGAACATGGGTGATTTCGCTGGCTGGGAAACAGGCCGACAGGATAGCGCATCCGGTCCGGGACTCCACCGAAAATCCCCCGCCTCAGTAGCCCGACCGGCCTCTCCGGCGGCGCACCAGCGCACCCGGTGACTTGACCAGTTCGTAGATCAGCAGCGCCAGCAGCACACCGACGCCGGTCCATATCAATGAAGGCGCATCCACAGGTACTGCCGGCGTGAAAACCTCCCAGGCCCGCTGAGCGATCTCGCTGTCGGCGTGGCGCAGCATCAGCACGGGCTGCATCAGGGGAGAAGCCTCGGCAATGGCCGAATAGGTCGCTTCCAGTTCGGTCACCCGATCGGCAAAGCCATGGGCTGCCTGCGCCCGCTCGGCGGCGGTCAAATCCGGGACGAGCACACCGCGCTCGACCAGATCGAGCGTACGCCGCGCCTCGTCGAGATGCCCCCCAAGGCGCTGCAAGTAAGCCTGGGTAAAGGCGGGTGCCTGCGACAAACCCATGCCGCCGCCGGCCCCGGAAACAGCGCTGCCCAGATTGTCGAACTTGCGGCCGACCCATCCCATGCCATGCAGTCTCCGACCACCCTTGCAGCAAGTCAAGCCAGGCCATGGCCGGCGCTTGGCGCCGAATGCCGTCAACTGACCGTTGCTGTCACCAAGGCGCCGCGGGCGCGCGGCCGATCCACCCCCCCGAAACCGGAAAATCCTCGACAATACGGTCTACAATTTGAACTCGCGCAAGTAAAACCGAAAGATGGCGCGGTATTTGCATGTAGGTACTCATGAGCGTCGCAACCGACCATCAAACCGTCCGCCCCCGCATCCTGTTTGTCGACGACAGCAGACTGATGCGCGCCTGTGCCGTGCGCATTCTCGGCCAGGACTTTGATCTGGCACTGGCCGAATCCGCCGAGCAGGCCTGGGAGTTGCTGCAGACCGACCGTGAGATCCAGGCGGTCTTTTCCGACCTGTTCATGACTGGCAAGAGCGGACTGGATTTGCTCAAGCAGATGCGTACCTCCGAGCGCCGCGAGCTGGCCGACATGCCGATGGTGCTCATTACCGGTGAAGAAGACGGCGAGAAGCGCCGTCGGGATGCGCTCGGACTGGGTGCAACCGACTTCATCTCCAAGCCCTTCCAGGCCAGTGAACTGATGGCCCGCGCGCGGGCCTACGCCCGCACCGGCGAGTCGAGTCGCCGCCTGCGCCTGCTCGAGCAGGACCACCATGTCGACACCGAATCGGGTGTGGGCAACCGGCGCTACCTGGAGGAACGGCTACTCCAGGCAATGAGCTTTGCGCACCGCCACCAGCAGCCGCTGGCGATGATGCACCTCAGGCTAGACGGCCTGACCGAATTGCTCGAAGACCTGGGCAGAACGCACGCTGCGCGGGCCATGGGTCGCATCGGTGAGACCCTGAGCCGGCGAATCCGGCGCGAGGATACCGTGTTCCGTTCCGGCGAAGAGTGCTTCACCTTCCTGCTGCCGGCGACCACCGCCGAGGGCGCCGAAACACTCAAGTCGCGCTTCCTGCCCGATCTCGATGAACTCGGCCTGGGCACTGACGAGGCGGCGCTCGCCGTCCGACCCGGGTTCGTCGTCCAGGTGCCGCCGCCACCGAACGGTCGCGACGCAGCCCAGATCATCGATGAAGGTCTTGCCGGCGAAACTGTTCCGGTGCAGCCCTCGAGGAACGAGCCCAGTCTGCCGGACCTCGAACAGGCGTTGCGCATGATCGAGCGCGGCGATCAGGACCAGCTGCGGCCGTTCCTGGCAAGGCTCGAGCAGCAGCTGCGCCCATTGATCGAAGCCATCGAGGCGGGAAAACGCCAGGGCTTTCGGAGAGAATCACGCCGTCCCTGGGACAGGCTGGACTGAGCCAGGGAGCCGCTCCCGCAGCCACTCGGCCAGCGTCCCGAACCCCCGCTCCAGCGCGGTCTCCATGGCCGCAACCGCAGCCTCGACATCACCACCGCCGGTGGCTTCGCGCTCGCCGATCCTGATCGTGTCGACGATCACCCCGAAGCGATCGAGCAGACGAACGGTCAACTCAAGCTCCGCCTCGAGCGAGCCGCCTTCCTCGACCAGCTCGAAACGCCTGAGCTCCATGTCCAGCCGGTGATCGGCGACCAGGGCGCCGTGCCGACCGACGGTGGCGACGCGACCGTCGAGCGCATCGACCAGCAAATCCTGCACCAGGTCGGGCGCGCGGTCGTTCCAGGCCACGCCGGCCCAGGGCATCAGGCTGCGACCGCGACGCACCAGGATGCTTCTCGAATCACGGGTGCGGTCGGCCTGTGGTCGGGCCACGGACAGCACGGCTTCGAGCGGCGTTTGGTCACCCGGCCCGATTGTGTCAAGCTGTGGCGCCAGCACGCGGAAATTGCGTTCCGCGCCACCGATGGTGCAGGCCGACAGGACCAACGAGGCCGTCAGCAGGAAAATCCATCTTTTGGTGAGCGTCCTCATTGCGGTCGATACTCCTCGGCTTTTTCGCCGCCGAGCAGGAACCCGGCGGGATTACGCTCGATCTTCTCGGTCAGCGCCGAAAGCTCGTCGATCAGGCGGCGGAACTCCTGCACGGCCGGACCCATCGGCGTCAGCACCTCGTCGCCGAAGCCGGCCACTGCGGCCTCGTTGCGCGCGACCATGCCATCGATGCGCTCGGAGGCCTCGGCCAGCTTCGCCATGGCATCCCGCAATTCCTCGCCGGCCTCGGGGAAGGTTTCGACCAGGCTCGGCTCGAGCTGCTCGAACGCGTCGGCGATGTCGGTCACAACCCGGCGCAGGTCCGCCATGAGCGGCACCAGGTCCTGGCTGCCACGGTGCAGGTTGGCCACGATCTCGCCGATGCGCTCGCCTTCGCCGCCCAGCACCTGCGTGAATCGATCGATGTTGTCGAGCGTGGTACTGACTCGCTCGGCGTTTTCCTCGCTGAGGAACTCCAGCAAGCGCAGCATCACCTGGCTGGCCGTGCTGGCAATATCCTCGGAAGTCTCGATCAGACGCTGCAGGCCCGACTCCTCGGCGATGATGATTGGCACGTCCTGTCCCGCCTCGGCTTTCAGTGGCGGACTGTCGGCGCTGCCACCCCGAAGCTGAATGGTCGAAACACCGGTCAGGCCGGAAACCGAAAGGCGAGCCGTGGTGTCCTCACGCAACGGCGCTTCGGCCTGAATCCGGATCACGGCGATGACGCGGCCCGGATCATCGGGCGACAGGTTCAGGTCACGCACGCTGCCCATGTTGATGCCGTTGTACTGCACCACCGAGCCGTCACTCAGCCCGCTGACCGGCTGCAGGAAATGGACCTCGATCTGCTGCCAGGCCTGGTCGCTGGCCCAGCGGGCCGACCACAGGCCGCCGAACACGAGCAGGATCGCGCCGAGCAGCGTGAAGGCCCCGATCAGGACGTGGTTGGCCCGTGGTTCCATTTTTGGCGTCTCTCGCTTGTGTGTGCCGCACCGGCCTGGCGCGCCCGCGGTCCGTGAAAATAGTCCTGCACCCAGGGATGGTCGAAAGCGGCCACCTCCGCCAGCGTGCCACTGACCAGGATGCGTTGCTCACCAATCACGGCGATGCGGTCGCAGATGGCATAGAGCGTATCAAGATCGTGCGTGATCAGGAATACCGTCAGGCCGAGTGCATCGGTCAGGGTGCGCAGCAACTCGTCGAAAGCAGCCGCACCGATCGGATCCAGGCCGGCGGTGGGCTCGTCGAGAAAAAGCAACTCCGGATCGAGTGCCAGCGCCCGGGCCAGGCCGGCACGCTTGCGCATGCCGCCGGATAGCTCCGAGGGAAACTTCGAACAGGCCGATAGCGGCAGCCCGACCAGTCGGATCTTCAGCCGGGCCAGCGCGAGGCGCAGTTCGGCCGACAGCTCCGGAAAATGCGTACTCAGCGGCACCTCCACGTTCTCTCGCACCGTCAGCGATGAGAACAATGCACCGTCCTGGAACAGCACCCCGGTACGACGCCGCAGCAGGCGCCGGGTTTCACGTGCCGGATCGATGCGCTGGCCCAATACCTCGATCGTGCCGGCCTGCGCCGCACGGAGTCCCAGGATGGCACGCATCAATACCGACTTGCCGCTGCCCGATCCGCCGACCACACCGAGGATTTCTCCGCGGTTGACGTCAAGGTCCAGGCCCTGGTGAACCGTATGCGTGCCGAAGCGATTGACCAGGCCGCGCACGGCAATCACCGGCTCACCCTGTCGATGTACCGCGCTCACCAGCCCAACTCCATAAAGAACACGGCCGCCAGGGCGTCGATGACGATCACCCAGGTGATGCTCTGTACGACCGCTGATGTGGTGCGCTCACCCACCGACTGCGCTGTACCGGCAACCTTGAAGCCCTCGAGGCAGCCGATCAGCGCGATCGTGGCGGCAAACAACGGCGCCTTCGCCAGTCCGACCAGATAGTGCCGCAGTTCAACCATCTCCTGCATGCGGTGGAGGAACATGCTCGGCTCGATGTCGAGGGCCAGCACACAAACCGCCAGGCCACCGAGAAACCCCGCTGCCGTGGCCAGCAGCGCCAGGATGGGCAGCATGACGATCAGGGCCAGTAGTCGCGGCAGCACCAGCACCACGATCGGATCCAGGCCGAGCGTCCGCATGGCGTCGATTTCCTCGCGCGACTTCATGGTGCCGATCTGAGCGGTAAACGCACTGGCCGTGCGGCCGGCCAGAAGAATGGCGGTCAGCAATACGCCGAATTCGCGCAGGAAGGAATAGGTAATCAGATCGACCACGAACAGCACGGCGCCGAAATCCCTGAGCACGGTCGCTCCGAGATACGCCACCACTGCACCGACCAGGAAGCTCAGCAAGGCGGCCAGCGGCAGCGCATTCAGCCCGGTCTGCTGCATGTGATGCACAGTGGCAGTGACCCGCCATTCGGCCGGTCGCAGAACGGTGGCAAAAAAACGTGCCAGCGCCAATCCGAGAAAGCCCACCATCAGGCGCAGGTTGCCACCCGCACCCGTCATCGCCCGCCCGATATCGCCCAGCCATTCCTGCCACAACGGCGGCAGTGGCGCCTCCTGATCCTCAGATTCGGAGCGCATGGCGCCGGCCACCACGTCGAAAAGGGCCTGGTGCTCGGGCTGGAGATTGATTGCCGCATGATCGATGGCCACGCGCTCGGCAATCCTGAGCAGCAGCAGTGCTCCGGCCGCGTCCAGACGTTCTATTTCGCTCGCGTCCAGCACTTCGGCGCTGCCGTCGAGCCGATGCACCAGTTGATCAAGATCCGGCGCCGCATCCAGCCACCACGCGCCGCTCGCAACGAGCCGCTCGGGCTGGTCGGGATCACGATCGATTCTTGGGGCTTCAGGCATCAGGCCAGAGTGCAGCCGACTGGGGACTGGCTACAAGTTAGCAGAAACCCGCCGACGCGGGTGGGCAGCCATTCGACGACCTTGAAGGACGGTGCTAGACTCGACAGCCCCGCCACTCGGCGCCGCACCACTTGGGGAGGTGACCCATGGTCAGGCCCTTGCACTTGATAGCCGCCATCATGCTCGCAGTCTTCGCGCTGCCAGCCCTCGCGTCCCAACCCCTGCTCATTTACGAACGCACCCACGCCCAGGTAGCCCACGAAGACAATACCTTCCGTCTGGTGTTGTTCGATGACGATTTCGTCGAGCTGCATTTCCCCTTCTACAGTCCACAGGCCGGAGATTACCGCTGGCAAGTCAGCTCGGCCGAACGTGAGGCTTTGCTCAATCTGGCCGCACCGATTGCGGGGGTCGATGCTCGAAGCCTAGTGGAATTGGAGAGTCGGCAGGGGACCCTGGAGCATGCCGTGGTCACCGATGCCGACCCGGTCACCATCGAACTCAATGACGCCAGCCGCGGCAGCAATCGCGTGACCGCCCCGTCGCCGGAAATCTGGGCGCGCAACCTGCCCGACGGCCACGAGATGGCGGCGGTTGCCGATATCGCGCGACACTTGGCCGATTGGATGCGGGAGCATGTGCGGGAGCTTCAGCCATGAAAACGACCCGCAGCATTCTGGCCCTTGCAGTTGGCGCCGCACTGAGTGCCAGTGCATCGGCCGGCACATTTATTTTTGCAGAGAGTCAGGAGAACCCGGATATCATTGTGCACCCGATCGGCTACACCGGCGCCGGAGGCACGCTCAGTATCTCGGTTTGCATCGCAACGACTTCCGAAAGCCAGAGCGATCTGGAGATTCCGGTACGGAACGCAATCAATACATGGAACACCTTCCAGCCGTCAAAGAGCAATGTTACCCGCGGCGATCCCCAACTGGACAACAACGAATTCGATATCGAGAGCGTGCTGCTGCACGAGGTCGGACATTGCATCGGGCTGGCCCATCCCAACCTGGCCAATGAATCCAACCTTCCCGACCCCGACGACTGGGATTACGCCAAGACACTCAAGACCGGCGGCAGCTACGATCTTGGTATTGGCGGCGACGGTGTGCGTGGAAGCCGCGACGATCAGCGCGGTGACGATGTCAATCTCAACTGGTTCCGGATCGGCAGTAATGATCCGTTCCTGTTCGAGTCAGAGATCGATCTGGACACTTACTCCAATGATGTTGCCGATCTCCCCGGGGGGCACGCGTTTGTGGAAATCGCCTCCTATGATGTGTCGCAATTGCGCGGCGAGGGTGCCGGCGAAGGTGTGATGAATCAACTAACACTAAACCAGGAAACCCAGCGTCAAATTCACAATGAAGACGCTACCACCCTCCGCATCGGCCGTTCAGGTGCCGATGAAGATCAGGGTACCGCTGACGACTACGATATAGAGCTGGTTTACGGCGGCATATCTGATAGTTGCGACATCACCGTCGAGATGACGGGCGGCGGATTCGGCGTCTGCAACGTGTCGGCGACAAGCGCTGGCCTGCCCGCCAACCACTTGCGAATTACAACCGGGACGATCACCCTCGGATCCACCGGCAGTGTCAACTGGTTTTTCAACGACACACTCAGTGGCGGCGGCATCTTCCACGACCGTTTCGAGCAATAAACGCCGAGCTACTCGAAAGTCACCAGGTAGCCCACGCCCCGCCGGCGGATCTCCAACATCAGTTCGCGGTCTTCGGCAACGGGGAACTGCTCACGCAGTTCACCCAGGCTGCGCACCGCACTGCGGTTGACCGCGACGATCACATCGCCAGCCCGCAGGCCGGCATCCCAGGCCGAAGAGTTGCGCCGCACTTCCTCGACCAGCACGCCAAGAACACGGCTGCGGTCGGGGATACGAACCAGCCGGGCGCCCTCGAGACGCTCATCGAGGCGATGCGCCGAGATGCGGGCGTCGAGGTCTTCCTCGATGGGCACGCGCACAGACTGCTCCTCGCCGCCACGCAGGTACTCGACGCGCACACGTGTGCCGACCGCCAGCAGACCCTCGATATTGCGCAGGCCCTGGGCATTCTCGACCGGCCGGCCGTCGATAGCGACGATCACGTCGCCGGCCTCGAGCCCGGCTTCGCGCAGGGCCGAGTCCTCGCTCATCTGCGTGATCACCGCCCCGCGGGTGGTTTCCAGCTCGAGCGCCTCGCGCAGTTCCTCGTTGAGATCCTGCACTTCCGCGCCGAATGAACCGCGCCGGACTTCGCCGAACTCGATCAATTGCGACATGACATGCGCGGCCGTGCTGGCCGGAATGGCGAAGCCGATGCCGACATTGCCGCCCGAGGGCGTGAAGATCGCAGTGTTGATGCCGACCAGCTGGCCGCGCAAATCGATCAGCGCGCCGCCGGAGTTGCCGGGATTGATGGACGCATCGGTCTGGATGAAATTCTGGTACTCGAGACCGCGCAGGCCCTGCCTGCCCAGCGCCGAGACGATGCCCGAGGTGACTGTCTGGCCCAGGCCGAAAGGGTTGCCCACGGCGACGACGAAATCGCCGACCCGGAGTCGGTCGGACTCGTCGAGCGGCAACTCGTACAGGTCCTCGGCCTTGACGCGAATCACGGCCAGGTCGGTGTCGCGGTCGGAGCCGACAAACTCGGCCGACAGCTCGCGGCCATCCTCGAGACGAACAGCGATGTCGTCGGCGCCGTCAATGACGTGATTGTTGGTCAGCACGTAGCCACCCTCGGCATCGACGATCACGCCCGAGCCCAGGCTTTGCTGAACGCGCTCACGCGGCACGCTCGGAAAGTCGAAGAAACGGCGGAAGAAAGGGTCGTCAAAAAAAGGACTGGTACGCACCTGCACCCGCGTGCGCGTATGCACGTTGACCACCGCCGGCATGACCTCCTCGAGAATCGGGGCCAGCGACGGAACGGGCTCACCGTCGACCTCGGCCGGCAGCGCAGCCGAAGCGGACCGGACAACCAGCATCAGAAACAGAAAAAGGGCGAACGGGAATCGGTTCGTCATGACCAGGCCTCGAAATGGATCGCTATGCATTGCAACGCCGGCTTGGACTGGACAGGCGCTTGCGGGTTCAACCCGTCCGCCAAGGCTTGCAATTGACCACAAAATCGGGATGATAAAGGCGCAATCGGGAATTCGCTACCCAACATCTTGGGGTCGGCTGACTTGCGGAGCACCAGATGCTGAATCTCGACCAGCAAGTACTGCGCACTGACGTGACCGGAATGCCGCTCGAATGGATCGGCTACCAGGATGCGGTTCGGCTGATCGTTCTCGAACAGGTCTGCTATTCGCTTGGCAGTGTGCTGTATCGATTGCATGGCGGCATCAACGCCTGCAGCGGCAGGCGGACCGAAATTCCGGTCAATGCCATCATTGCCACCCACGGCTCGCATCCCGACGCCCATCGTTTCTACGACCGCTACACCCCGCCGCTTTCGAACCGCGCCCTGTTCCGGCGTGATGAAAACCTGTGCCTGTATTGCGGCGAGCAGTTTGGCGAGCGTGCGCTCTCACGCGACCATGTCCAGCCATTGGCGCAGGGTGGGCAGGACACCTGGGCCAACGTGGTCACGGCCTGCAAGCGCTGCAACAACCACAAGGGCTCACTCACGCCGGAACAAGCCGGCATGCAACTGCTGGCCATTCCGTTCACGCCGACCCATGCCGAGTACGTCTACCTGCAGGGGCGGCGCATCCTGGCCGACCAGATGGAATTCCTGCTGGCCCATTTCCCACGCAACAGCGTACTCAGAAAGCGCCTGACCGGCATCGCCTGATGCCCGAAGTACCGCCGAACCCGCAGCGCCAGCAGGCCTATCTGGTCGACGCCAGCGTCTACATCTTCCGCGCCTGGTATTCGATGCCGGACCGCTTCGTTGATCCCCACGGCCGGCCGACCAACGCCGTTTACGGCTTCGCCCGCTTTTTGTGCGAGCTGCTCGAACAGACCCGGGCCGAACACATCGCCGTGGCCTTCGACGAGTCGCTGACCACCTCGTTTCGCAACGAGATCTACCCCGCCTACAAGGCCAATCGCGAGCCCGCCCCCGAAGAACTCAAACGGCAGTTCGCCTGGTGCCAGGATCTCAGCCGCTCACTCGGCGTCCAGGTACATGCGGACGGCTATTACGAGGCCGATGACCTGATCGCAACCCTGGCGACCCAATGCCGTGTGCGCAATCAACCGGTATGCGTGGTCACCGGCGACAAGGATCTGGCGCAACTGCTGCAGGACGGTAACGATCACTGGTGGGACTTCTCGCGCCGCCGACGCCTGGACCATCGCGGTGTGTTCGAGCACTTCGGCGTGTATCCGCACCAGATTGCCGATTTCCTGGCCCTGACCGGCGACGCGGTCGACAACATACCCGGGGTGCCCGGGGTCGGGCCCAAGACCGCCGTCGCCCTGCTGGGGCATTTCGACACCCTCGACTCGATCTATGATCGGCTCGACGAGATTGAATACCTCAGCATCCGCGGCGCGAAAACGCTGGCGAGAAAACTGCGTGAGCACGAGGCCGCCGCCCGCCTCGCGCGCGAATTGACCGGGCTTCACTGCGAGGTACCGAAGCTGGCCGAAAACGGCGGCCTGGCCAGGACGACCGGCGACGGCGACGCCCTGGATGCCCTGTTCGACGGGCTCGGCTTCGGCCGCCCGCTACGCGAACGGCTCCACCGCCTGCGCGATCAGCCCTCGCCGTCCCCCTCACCTTCGTCGGATGACTGAGCTTCCCTACTCTGGCGCTTGAGCTGATCGAGAATGTCCTGGCCGACCACCTGCACCGAGGCGTTATCGACGTCGAGCGTCATGATCGGCACCGGCGAGAGTTCGTCGACCGGATTACCCTCGCGATCGACGTGCTGCCAGTGACTGGCACCGAGGAAATACAGATCCTGACCGTTCATCACGCCAAAGGTGGGCGTGTCGAATTCCTCCCGTGCGGCCGCCAACGGAGCCACCGCGGTCACGCCCAGGCCGTCGGCGCCAAGCTTCAGCCGCACCACGCGCTGCGGCGTGATGGCGTTCTGAATGGCAACCAGGTGATCGTTCCAGAAAAACAGCCCATCGATACCGCCGGCATTGAAGGTCTCCGGCACGGCCAAGTGCCAGGCTTGTTTGCCGCCGGTGGTGTCGACGACGAAGATTCCCAGCTCATAGTCGGCGACGTAGAGCAGGCTGTCGTCCTCGCTCAGTGCCAGACCGCGCAGACTGGTGAAATTGGGATGACCGAAGAATGGCCTGAGCTGTTCGGCGCCCGGGTCGAGCCGATAGATCATCGGTGCCTGGGTATCGGCCACGAACACCGTACCGTCTCCGGCGAGCGCGAGTGATCCGAGCAGGTTGCGGCCGCTGCCGCTGCTGATCGGATACTCCTCCTGCAGTTCGCCGCTCTCAAGATCCAGGCGCAGCAGAGCGCTGCGAACGCCATCCTCGCGCGGCTCGCCCTGAAACTGCGAGACCGAGCCGGTCGCCACCCAAAGGTGGCCGCGTTGGGCGTCGACGAGCAGGTCGAAGACCGACTGCAGCTCAGG